>CAJLHL010000087.1 GCA_905206455.1 uncultured Eubacteriales bacterium | reverse complement strand
GTTCCCATCCTAAAAAATCATTCGTCTCATTGCTTTTTTCTTCTCTGTTTCTATAGTTTACGCGACGGCGCTCTGCGCTTCACTGTTTTTTCTTCTCCAGATTCCGACAGAAAACTGCATTTTTACTTTTTTCGTATGCTAAGTTCTTTCTTTTGCGCAAATGAAAAAGCAGAGAGATATTCGCATCCTAAAAATGCGGTATCTCTCTGCTGATTTCTGATCTCTCGCTTCAGAAATATTTAGATTCCAAATGATCCAGAAATATTTTATCTTAAATGATTCAAAATCTATCTGATAAAGAGAACTGTGTGTCTTTTCGTCTGATTTCGCTTTACTTAGAGCTGCGGAGTAGACTTGCCAGCTAACTGAGATTCAGCCATTTCGACAAGTCTCTTCGTCATATATCCGCCAACGTAACCGTTCTGTCTTGCAGTCAGGTTGCCCTTGTCCATCTGCGCATAATTCGTTAAACCGAGTTCGTTTGCGATCTCAGTCTTCATGCTGTCAAGAGCAGTCTTGGATTCGGAATAAATTTTATTCTGTAATGACATGTGTGTTTCACCTCCTTCACGTTAATTAATTTAACCCGGCATGTAAAACATATTCTAAGAATTTTTTTCCAGTTGTTATGCGTTTCATCAAAACGGTGTTTTTGATTTTTTTGCAAAATCACAGCGCGCTTACAGGCCGATTCCGCCCACTCCGCGAAACATCCGTGCAACGCCCTCGGCGATCAGACGGTTTTCCGGCAGTCTCAGACGCGGATCTCTCTGAAGAATTTCCTTCACATCCTCTCTGAGTCCGTTTAAAATCGGAAGATGCCGTACCAGATCGGCCACGGTCAGTTCCGGCAGACCGTGCTGCTTTGTGCCGAAAAATTCACCCGGTCCCCGCATCTGCAGATCTTTTTCCGCGATAGCGAAGCCGTCGGAAGAAGATTCGATGATCTTCGCCCGCCGGCGGCCCAGTTCCGCTTTGCTGTCGGTAATGAGAAAACAGTAAGACGGATGCTCGCCGCGGCCCACCCGGCCTCTCAGCTGATGCAGCTGCGCCAGCCCGAAGCGTTCGGAATTTTCGATGATCATCACCGTAGCATTGGGAACATTAATTCCCACTTCGATGACCACGGTTGCGGCGAGAAGATCCACCGCACCTTCGGCAAAAGCCTGCATGACCCGCTCCTTTTCTTCCTGGCGCATACCGCCGTGAACCAAAGCCACATTTCGGCCGGGAAACACACCCTGCAGCTCATGATACAGCGCCACTGCAGAAGATGCGTCCACAGTCTCAGAGTCCTCGATCAGCGGAGCCACCACATAGACCTGCCGCCCTTCTTCTATCTGTCGACCGGCGAATTCGTATACTTTTTTTCGCTGGCGGGCAGTTACCGCTTTCGTCTCCACGGCTTTTCTGCCCGGCGGAAGCTCGTCGATTGCGGAAATATCCAGATCACCGAAAAGAATCACCGCCAGCGTTCTGGGAATCGGCGTGGCCGTCATCACCAGAATATCGGGATTTCTGCCTTTTGCCGCTAATTTTTTTCGCTGATCCACACCGAAACGATGCTGTTCATCTGTGATGACCAGCGCGAGATTCCGGAATTCCACCGCATCCTGAATGACAGCATGGGTGCCGATGAGCACGTCGATTTTTCCCTCAGCCAAATCCCGCAGCGTCTCTTCCCGTTCTTTTTTTCGCAGAGCGGAAGTCAGAAATCCGAGACGGATGCCCGTGCCCTCATACAGTTCCTGAAAAGTTTTCAGATGCTGCGCCGCCAGAAGTTCCGTCGGCGCCATCATCACACCCTGACAGCCGTTCTTCGCCGCCTTGTACAGAGCGGCGGCGGCCACCACGGTCTTTCCCGAACCCACGTCACCCTGCACCAGACGCTGCATCGGCGACGGGGATTCCATGTCGTTGGAAATCTCCCGGATCACTCGCATCTGAGCGCCGGTCAGCTCGTATGGAAGCCGTTCGATAAATTCATACACCGTCCGGTCGTGAGGAAACTCGATTCCGTCGCCGGCCTGCAGCTTTGAACTGCCCTTGAGAAAAAGACCGGTCTGCAGAAGAAATAATTCTTCGTAGACTAATCGGTATTTTGCCATGCGAAAACTCATTTTATCCTCGGGAAAATGTATATTTTTCAGTGCGAATTCCCGGCTGCAGATATTGTTTTTTTCGATGAGATACCGCGGCAGCGTTTCCGTCACGGAGAGATTCTGAGAAAGTGCAAATCCGCTGATCTTTCTCATATCTTTTTGCGTGACGCCTTTCGTAGTGCGGTAAATAGGGAGAATCGAACTCTCGAAATGACCTGGATCTCTTTCAAATTCCGGATGCACCATCTGCAATCCATTTTTTCCTTTTGTCACTCTGCCGTAAAAGTAATAACTCTTGTCCGTCTGAAAACTGCGCTCGTAATAGGACGCCTGAAAAAAGATGATTTCCACCGTTCCGGAATCGTCTGCCGCCGTCAGCCGCAGCATCTGTTTATTTCTTCCATAAGCGAAATTTTTTGAAATTTTCAGGACAACAGCCCGGATATAGCAAGCCGCGCCCTCTGAAGCTTCTGCGATGGGAGTGACGCGGGAACGATCCTCATAGGCATAAGGATAATGGGCCAGCATATCGCCGAGAGTAACGATCCCCATGGATTTTAAAAGATCCGCCTTTTTTGGGCCGATTCCCCTGACTTCACTCACGTGCATCCTTTTCACCTCTCAGTAAATAAATTCCAGATCCCGCCGTACCAGATTTTTCGACTTGACGCCGGTGACAAAAAAATGCACCCGGCTCACATCACAGCCCGTCACATATTTCGTCTCTTTGCGGATGGCGTCGGAAACCTGTTCGAAAAGAGTGCTCATACTGACGCCGAATTTGACGATCACATAAATTTTGTAGTTCACCGCATTCATCGCTTCCACATATTCTACGCCGACAAATCCCAGCGCTTCTTTTCCTGTCCTGCCCACACGCATAGGTTTTCCTTTCGGCGTCGAAAAAATCATTCTGCGGAAGAAACGGGCGCCGCACTCTGTGACGATACGCGCAAATACGGAATCGTCTAATATAACGTTACCCTGCTCTGAAGTATAATTCATTCTGATTCACCACACCCTTCCCCGCACTGCTGCGATATGACCTTGCAATGCAACGCTCCGTCCCGGCGAAAACGCCCGGCGGCGCTTCCGCCGTCCTGTTTCTGCAGAAGACTTCAGCGTTTGTTTCATCTTCTGTTCTCTGCAGAAAACGCCGGCGCCAGCCGTCTTTTTCCGGTTCTGCGAAAATCAGCCGGTCAGACGAGCTCGCCGAAGAGACTGAAAGTCTTTGCCTCTGTAATCCTCACGTCTACGATCTGTCCGATCTTTTCTTCGCCGCAGCTGAAATTTACCAGCTTAAACGTATCCGTTCTGCCGGAGCACGTACTGCCGTCCGATTTGCTGACGCCCTCCACGAGAACCTTTTCCACCCTGTCCTGATAGAGAGCGTTTTTCTGTGCGGTGATCTCGTTGAGAGCGTCCACCAGACGCTCAAAACGGACGTGCTTGATATCCTCCGGTACCTGATCCCCGTACTCCGCCGCCGGCGTTCCCGTGCGGACGGAATACAGGAAAGTAAACGCCGAATCGTACCTGACCCGGCGCACCAGATCCATCGTCTCCTCGAAGTCTTCCTCTGTCTCTCCCGGAAATCCCACGATAATATCGGTAGTTATGGCGATATCGGGTACAGAAGCGCGGATTTTTTCCACCAGCTGCAGATAATCCTCTTTGGTGTAGCGCCGGTTCATCCGCCGCAGGATCTCCGTGCTGCCGGACTGTACCGGCAGATGGATATGCCGGCAGAGCTTTTCGCAGTCCACAAAGGCCTGTATCAGGCGATCCGACAAATCCTTGGGATGAGACGTCATAAAACGAATCCGCTCGATGCCCTCGATCTCGTTGATCCGATAGATCAGACCCGCAAAATCACAGTCGAAATCCGACTCATTGCCGTAGGAATTTACATTTTGTCCCAGCAGAGTGATTTCTTTTACACCGTCCGCCGCCAGTCCCCGGATCTCCTCTACGATGGATTCCGGCATTCTGCTGCGCTCCCTGCCCCGGGTATAAGGCACGATGCAGTAGGTGCAGAAATTATTGCAGCCGTTCATGATATCCACATAGGATTTATAGCTGTACTTCCGGTGCACCGGAAGTCCTTCGATGACCTTCTCCTGACTCTGGTAGACAGACATCAGCTTTTTGCGGGTGGCGAGACACTCCTCCAGAAGCCGGGGAAATTCCTGAATACTCATAGTACCGAACATGATATCCACCCAGGAGTATTTCTGACGGATCCGCTGTGTGATATGTTCCTGCTGCATCATACAGCCGCAGACTGCGATGACATTTTCCGGATGGCGCTCCTTTATTTTTTTGATGACGCCTAACTGTCCAAAAAACCGGTTATCCGCGTTTTCTCTGACACTGCACGTGTTGACGACGATCACATCTGCCGTCTCTCGTTCTTCCGACGGGAGATATCCGTTTTCTTCCAGCATTCCCGCCATCTTTTCCGAGTCGTGCTCATTCATCTGACAGCCAAAAGTCTGGATAAAATATGTTTTCTGCCCGGAGGGCTTTTTTACTGAATTCATTTTCTCTTTCCTTATATACAAAATATCCGAACCGGAGCAAAATTCTGATGTGTTCATTTTTAAAAATCGCATTGTGGGAGCGGCCCGGGCCTGTGGTTCCAGCTGTTTGTCTCTAACAATTTTAATAGCTGAAAGGAATCCTGTCAAATCTCCGGCGTCCGCGCCCTCTCTGTTTTTCCTCCGCAATACGCGCCATTTCGTTGACGCAGAGAGCAAAAAAGTTTAGAATGAATTCCGTAAATGGCAAAACTGTCCCGGCAGAACCCAAAAAATGCAGAGGTCTGCACGGGAAAACACAAAAGGAGAACGATAATCATGACAGAAAATAATACCCGCATCATTTCCAGCCCGGCCGAAGTCCAGTCCGTCGCAAGACAATGGAAGAAAGAAGGGCTTTCCATCGGTCTCGTCCCTACGATGGGTTATCTGCACGACGGTCACAGAAGTCTGATTCACAGAGCATGCGCCGAAAATGACCGCGTTATCGTCAGCGTGTTTGTCAACCCGATTCAGTTCGGTCCGACGGAAGATCTGGCGACTTATCCGCGGGATCTGGAAGCGGACGCCGCGCTGTGCGCCTCCGAAGGCGTAGATATCGTATTTCATCCGGAACCGGAAGACATGTACGGCCCGAATTTTTCCTCCCACGTGGTGGTGGAAAAAATCACCTCCGTACTCTGCGGAAAATCCAGACCTGCCCACTTCCAGGGCGTCACTACGGTCGTCAATAAATTATTCAATATCTCCAAAGCGGACCGGGCTTATTTCGGTGAAAAAGACGCGCAGCAGTTAGCCGTCATCCGCCGCATGACCGAAGATCTCAATATCGATATCGAAATCTGCGGCTGTCCGATCGTCCGGGAGGAGGACGGATTAGCAAAAAGTTCCAGAAATAAATATCTGAGTCCAAAAGAGCGTCAGGCCGCCCTGATTCTCAGCCGTTCTCTGCGCCTGGGGAAAAAAATGCTGGACGGCGGAGAGAGAAACGCAGAGACTCTCAGGGAAGCCATCACCGCAGAGATCTGCAGAGAACCTCTGGCTGAAATCGATTATGTCTCCGTCGTCGACGCGCTTTGTCTCGAAGATGTGGAAGGAGAAATCAAAGCGCCGGTTCTGGTAGCCCTCGCGGTAAACATCGGTTCCACCCGGCTCATCGACAATTTCTCCTACAATATCGAAAATCCTCAAGACAGCCAGACAGAATAGTTTTTCCTTCATGAAAAAACAAAAACCTACCGTAAAGAAAATCGAGATTGAAAGAGGACTGCAGGAGCGGATCGAACCGGAAATCGGCGCTTTCCCACTTCAGTTTCTGAGACAGGAATTTTCCCCTCACACTTATCAGGTCATCGACTGGCACTGGCACGCGGGTCCGCAGTTCTGCTCCGTCATCCGGGGAAACTTTCATTTTCGGGTGCTGAACCGGACCCTGTATCTTCAGGAGGGGGACGGCATCTTTATCAATGCCCAGCAGGTGCATACCGCTCGGCCGGAAAAAGACAGCGGGCAATACCTCTGTCTCAATCTCCCTCTCCATCTGCTGGGCCCGGAGGGAAGCGAGCTTTTCGAGTGCTGCACCGCGCCCGTACTGTATCGTTCTGCCGCTCCGGCTCTCGTCTTCCGCCCTTCCGATCCTTCTTCGGCAGAGATTCTGCACCGCCTCAAACTCTGTTGCCGCCAGGCTGACGAAGCGGAGGATGCTCTTTCTCTCCCCTTGCTGGCGAACCTGATTCTCCTCTGGGACGAACTGCGGAAGACTCTTTCCAAATCCGACCGACGGGACGAAGAGGGACTGATGGCTGAAATTTCAAAAAATAACACCAGAATGCAGAAAATCCTCCTCTATCTGAAAGAAAATTACACGAGAAAACTTACACTGAAAGAAATCGCCGATCACATCCATCTGAGCCGCAGTGAATGTTCCCGCTTTTTCCATTCGATGACAGGACAGACGCTCTTTCACTATCTGAACGAACTGCGAATCAACCGCAGCGCCGAGCTTCTGATTCATACCGAAAAGTCAGCGGCGGAGATCGCTTACGAATCCGGCTTTTGCAGTCAGAGCTACTTCAATCAGCGTTTTCGCGCCGCAAAGCATATGACGCCGGAGCAATTCCGAAAGGAAAAGAAACAATGACGAAAGAACCGGCCGCGACCCGCCGTCTTACCGGTCCGCCGGTTTTTATGAAAACAGGGACTGCTGCAAAATAAATTTTGCAGCAGTCCCTGTTTCTATCTCTTTCATTATTCCGATTTCTTTCAATTCTTCAGATTCTTTCGATTTCCTTTATTTCCGCCGAATATCCCGAAAATCTTCCGTACCGAAAAAAGACACCGCCCGCGCTGACTCTTTTTTCGCTTCTCTGTGCTTCAGATTCCCCGGGGCGTTTCTGGCAGTGGGAAAGCGCCCTCCTGCACCACCGAACGGTAGTTTTCCGGATCGGTATCGCCTTCTGTGTTAAAGAGCAGAACCACGGAATTCTCATTTAGATGCAGCCGCTTTCTGATTTCTATCAGTTCCTTTTCTCTGAGAAGCAGGTCTGTTAGACCAGCGGTCACCGCTCCGGATTCTCCGGAAATGATCTTCGGATCACCTTTCTGAGGATGGGCGTAAAGCCGCATGCCGTGAGCTGACACGAAGTCGGGACAGGAGAAATAAAATGCCGGCAGATCCCGGAGAATCGGCCAGGTAACCCCGCAGGGCGTGCCGCAGTTGAGACCTACCATAATCGTGTCCGGATTTCCCTCCACGCTGCAGATTTCTCCATCTGCCCGCTCCGCTGACAAAAACACACAGTTCGCCGTTTCCGGCTCCACGACGCAAAATACCGGCGGACTCTCCCGGTATTCTTCCGCCAGATAGGCCATGACGCCGCCGGCCATAGCCCCTACGCCTGCCTGAAGAAAGACATGAGTGGGAGCTTTTTTCTCCGATTTGAGCTGGCCGGCAGCTTCAGAGGCCATGGTCAGATAGCCCTGGATGATCCGGAGAGGGATTTCCTCATACCCCTTCCAGGAAGTATCCTGTATCAGAATCCAGCCTTGCTCTTCGCTCTTTTTGCGAGCCATCTTCACCGCACCGTCATAGTTTTCGTCTGTAATCTCCACTTCCGCCGGGCCGGCTTTCCGAATCGCCTGTGCCCGCGCCGGAGAAGAACCCTTCGGCATAAACACCCTGGCACTGCACCCGAACAGCTTCGCTGCCCAGGAAACGCCCTTCCCGTGATTTCCGTCGGTGGCCGTTGCAAAGGTGATCTGCGATACGCGCTCTCTGATCTCCGCCTCCTGAAAAGTTCCAAAGTCCGTTTTCTCAGGATCCAGCCCCAGACGCCGGCACAGAATGCGAAACATAGCGTATGCGCCGCCCAGCCCTTTGAAGGCGTTGAGTCCGAACCGCCAGCTCTCATCCTTTACGTAAATCCCGCCGACTCCCAGCTCCCCGCTGAGGTGACTCAGTGAAATCAGCGGCGTCTCGCGGTATTCCGGCAGACTCTTATGAAACCTCAGCGCCGTCTCTGCGGCTTTTTTGCCGAAAACTCCGGACGGGACCGGAGTCTCCCGGCGCCGTGCTCCGGAAAAATCTCCCGCACTGAGACTGGTCTGTTCTCTCCGGCATAATACTTCCCCGGTCTCATCGGGAATCTTCTGCAATACCCCGATTCCGAATCTGTTTCTTTTCTCTTTTCTCATCTCTTCCGATACTCCTGACTGTTTTTCTGGCGGTCGTCTGATCCGCGGAAACCGCACTGTCTCCTGACGGCGGAGGAAAAAATATCCTGTCTTCCCGAAAACGGCTCATAACACAGATTTTTACAAAGATCTTTTTCGCAGACAGATCTTTTCTCAGAGGCAGCGAATCAACTCGGTATAAAATCTGCAGGCGTCGAATACCTGATCCGCTGAACACCGTTCGTCTCTCATATGAGCCAGCTTATATTCTCCGGGGCCGAAACCGATGCACGGAACGCCCATGGAGACAGGAACCACAGCGTTGGTTCCGAAATCCCAGAAATCGTAACGTCCCGGCCGGCTGCCGAAAACCGTTTCGTATGCCTGATTGCAAGCCAGCGTCAGGGGATGATTCTCATCTGTTTTCCAGGGCTCATGAAAAGGATGATACTCCATCCCGGCGCCGGTCCAGCTGATACGGTGCAGATCCCCCGGTTCCCAGGAAGCGCGCTTTCCCTGAATCAGACGTTCCAGTTCTTCCTCCACCTGAGAAATACTCTCTCCGAGGCGCAGACGCCGGTCCAGATAAATCTCACACCGGCTCGGAACCGCATTCAGAGATGCAGCTTCACAGGAAATATCCGACAAAACGACTGTTCCGCCGTCTCCGGACTGAAGTTCGCCATTGAGCGCCTCGACCCGCTGAATGATTTCCGCCATCTCGTAAACGGCGTTGATCCCTTTTTCCGGAGCGGAGCCGTGGGCTGAAACGCCGCGGGTTATAATTCTCGCCTGCACTTTTCCCGTGTGTCCCAAGGTGATGACATTGTCCGACGGCTCGCAGATCACGCAGAAATCCGGACGGACGCCGCTGTCTTTATAGAAATGCTCCAGACATACGCCGTCGCAGTGCTCCTCGCACACGGAACCCGTCACGTATACCGTCTTGCCTTCCAAAAATCCCTGTTTTTTCGCCAGAGCTGCGGCATATACGGAAGCGCTGAGGCCGCCCTTCATATCCGCCGAACCCCGTCCGTAAACCATACCGCCGATGATCTCCGCGCCAAAAGGAGGCGCGGACCACTGATCCGCATCGTGCACCTGAACCGTATCCATATGGGAATCGAAATGAATGACGGTATCTCCGTCTCCCACACGGCCCGCCACATTTCCGGTCCGGTCGATATACGCTTCCTCATATCCCAGTTCTTTCATTTTATTTAAAATGAGACGGGCGTATTCCCCCTCTTCGTCTGAATAACTTCTGGTCCGGACGCCCTGCCGGTAAAAATCAATCAGTTCTTCTCTATACCTCTCCGTCCAGTCTCTGTTTTCCATCTCTGCCGCCTTTCCTCTCACCGCTTCTCAGCACAAACCGCCGCACCGCCGCGGCTGCACAACATTTTCGCTTCTATCTTTCACATCTCTTCCTCCGGGGAAGAGAGGAATCCGCCGCCGTTTGCAGTCCTCCCCTGCCTTCCGTCGGCGGCTTCCTCAATAAAAATCATTATACACCGAAGACCGATGAGAAAATATCAGAATATTGACGTCTTTTTTAGATATATTGAGGGTGTGAA
>CAJLHL010000086.1 GCA_905206455.1 uncultured Eubacteriales bacterium | reverse complement strand
CTTCTGCCGTCAGAAGAGGAACTTTGCCGATCTCCTTCAGATACATTCTCACCGGATCGTCTACCGCGATCCCCTTCGAAAGGGACGCTTCCAGATCCTCCTCGCTCTCTTCGCCGATATCGTGATCTATATCTTTATCTTCTTCCAATTTTTTTAATTCAAAATCTTCAGGATCTGCTTCGGAAACGATTTCGATTCCGTTGGATATCAGAGTATCATAGATCTCATCCATCTGATCCTTGTCGAATTCGATATGATCCACCTGATCAGAGATATCCTTATATGTCAGATTCCCCTTTGTCTTTCCCTTTTCCAGGAGAACAGACAGACACTCCGCCTTACGCTGTTCCATATTGTTTACTTCGTTTTCCATCGTCAGCCACTCCATATCATAGTTTTCTCATTTTACATTGTCATCTGCAGTTCCATCAGCTCTTTTGTCAGAGCGTCAGCTCTCTCTCTGTCTTCGTCTTCTTCGCCGAGAAATGCCAAGACATCCAGAATTTCTTCCTGGCGCTTCTTCAGCTGCTGCGTTCGGATCGTCGCAATGCACTCCTGAAGCACCTGATCGCTGTTTTCCGGGAAAATGATTTTCTCCAGAGCTTCCCGAAACAGAACGTCGTCTTCCGGAAGAAGACTGTCAGACACCTTATTGATATCTACCTCAGAATCTTCGAGATAAACATTTTTTATCATCTGATAAATCCTGTAATAAGCGGGATCTTCAAATACGAACTCATATTGTCCGATCTGCGGAAGATAGTCCGGATTGACCGACGTCAGCTTAATCAGATGCATCTGGAGAACTTTATCCCCGTCCGTATCTCTGACACGCTCTTTTTCTCTCCGGTAATCGCGGCGCGCCGGTGCCGGCTGTCTCTGCCGGCCGCTCTCCTGCGCTTCGTTGACTTCCCTGCGAATAGCACTTTCGGAAATCCGGGTGTCTTCTGCGATCTTTTTTATGTAAATATCCGCCTCCACCGGACTCATACCGGACAGCATATCGCGAGCTTCCTTCAGAAATCCGATACTTCCTTCGGAAGTCGTGATATCGTATCTGCTTCTGGCGGCGGCAATCCTGTATTCCGCATAAGGAAGAGCCCGGTCCACCAGTGCCCGAAATGCCTGCGGACCGTTTTTTGTAATAAACTCGTCCGGATCTTTCCCATCGGATATATGCAGTACTTTTGCCGCAATCCCCGCTTTTCTCAGAAGCTCGATTCCCCGCAGCGCGGCCTTCTGCCCTGCAGAATCCGCATCATAAGCGAGGACCACATTTTCGGTATATCTTTTGAGAAGCGAACAATGCTGTTCAGTCAACGCGGTCCCCAACGAGGCCGCTACATTTGTAATGCCTTGACGGTACAGGGAGACGAGGTCCATATATCCTTCCACGAGAATGGCACAGTTACTGCCGTTAATGTCCTTGCGGGTCAGGTTGAGACCGTACAGATTGTTTTTCTTCGAAAATACGCTGGACTCCGGAGAATTCAGATACTTCGGTCCTCCGTCCGCCAGAGCTCTGCCTCCGAAGCCGATGACTTTTCCTCTCGTGTTAAAAATCGGAAACATCACTCGATTCCGGAATTTATCGAAAGTTCTGCCTTTTGATCTGGACACGAGCCCCGCCTCAAACATCAGATCCTCCGAAAACTTCTTTTCGAGAAGGTGATTCATCAATCCGTGCCAGTCATCCTCTGCAAATCCGATGCCGAATCTGGCAATCGTCTTTGGATTCAGTCCCCGGCGCTTCATATATTCGTATCCCGGATTTGCCTTTTCTGTCAGATTTTTAAAAAAGAAGACAGCAGCCTCACGGTTCATCTCATAGATTTGGTTTTTCTTTCCTTCATTTCGGTATCCGAACTTGTCCATCTCTATGCCGTATTCTTCGGCCAGCTTCGTAATCGCCGTATGAAAATCGATATTTTCGATCTTCATCAGAAAAGAAATCACATCCCCGGACGCACCGCATCCGAAACAGTAAAAAAACTGTTTACTTTCAGAGACAACAAAAGAAGGTGTCTTTTCATTGTGAAACGGACAGAGCCCCTTATGGCTTCCGCCGGCTCTCTTGAGTTCGACATAACGCCCCACGATATCTACAATGTTACACCTGCTCTTGATTTCCTCTGCTATGTTATTACCGCTCAATATAAACCCTCCACATTTTGTTTATTCGACACAAAAGTTAGGATTCCTTTATTTTTTTAATTCTATATCGAAATTTTCAAAAAAACATGAAAATTTTTCTTTTTCGATAAGATACGACGCCTCTTTCACGCCAAAATCGCCTTTCTCTCAGCTCTTTTCTATCGATTCCCTCCGTCTTTATCCTGACGTTACGGTTCAGGTACGCTGCACGTCGGTCTGCCAGCCCATGGGAACAAACAGCGATTTATAGACGCTGATCGCATACCGGTCGGTCATTCCGGCGATATAATCCTTCACCACTTCTTCCGGTCCATACAGATAGAGCATCTCGATATGTTCATCCGGCATTTTCTCCGGGTGTTCCATAAAATAATCGTATAAAGTAAAGATGAGATGCTTGACCTTGACCAGTTCCGCATCCTGCTTTACCACTCTGCTTTTGTACACATGCTCAAACATAAATTCTCTGAGCTTATTCATATAGTAGCTGCATTCCTCGCTCTGACAGATCTCTCCCCGTTCTTCGCTGGAATGAATCATATCCAGTACCAGCGTATTAATCCGCGTCCGGTGATCTTCTCCCAGATGTTCGATACAATCTCTGGGAAGATTTTCTTTCCGTATCACGCCGGCTCTCATCGCATCGTCGATGTCGTGATTTATGTATGCGATTCTGTCGCTGATGCGCACGATACACCCTTCCGGTGTAAAGGGTTTCTCAGATCCGGAATGATTCAGAATCCCGTCCCTGACTTCCGCGGTGAGATTCAGTCCGCGGCTTCCCGGCATACTCTCCAGAATGTCTACCACCCGAAGACTCTGAACATTGTGATGAAAGCCGTCGGGATGGCGCATCGCCAGATATTCCTCTCCGTTGTGGCCGAAAGGCGTATGTCCCAGATCGTGTCCCAGAGCGATCGCTTCTGTCAAATCCTCGTTGAGCGCCAGCCCCCGGGCGATCGTCCGGGAAATCTGCGCCACATCCATGGTGTGAGTCAGACGGGTCCGAAAATGATCTCCCTCCGGTGAGAGAAACACCTGCGTCTTGTGCATCAGCCGCCGGATCGCCTTTGAATGAATGATTCTGTCCCGGTCTCGCTGAAATGCAGTTCTCAGCTGGCAGGGAGCCTCTTGTTCGATCCTGCCTCTGGATTCCGCCGACTTCGTCGCCCAGGACGAAAGATTTTTCATCTCCGCTTCTTCATACATTTCCCGTGTAATCAAACCCGCACCATCCTTTCCATCTATATTATTACGAATTCGGATATCTGATGTATTCTTATCCTTTTCATCATTATCCATACAGTATACAGAAATATTCGACGATTTCCTATACTTTGTCGAAAAGTTTTCACAAATACAATTTGAGTATCCACAAAGCCTCACACAGCCGCAGATGAAAACGCCGACCGACCCAATGTTCTTTGCTGCAATAAAACAGTTTTCCGTTCTCATTTCCGCTGAACCGGATGATCCGGCGGATCACTGAGGATACGAAAAAACAAAGATCAAAAAAGCGCCGGGAAACGTACGTTCACGGCGCTTTTGTCGTTCTGACAGACTTACTCTTCCGAATATTCAAATTCGTAATCTTTGATTCTCACGATATCGCCCTCTTCGAGTCCCAGTTCCTTGAGTTCCGCGACAGCTCCTTTTTTTTCAATATAGCGATACAAATAGCGAAGTGATTCCATGTCATTGAAATTTGTGGAATTAAAAATCTTCGTGAGCTGTTTTCCTTCGATGACATAAGCTCCGTCCCGCTCGTCCACATAAGTGTAGATTTCTCTGTAATCCGGATCTTCCCCGTGAAAATCCTCCTCCAGATATTCGACGGGTTCTTCTTCCTCCTCAACTGTACTGAGGGCCTGAACCGCCGCAGACAGAACTTCTTTAATGCCCTGGGAAGTGGCTGCGGACATCAGGAAAAACGGATAACCTTTGCTTTCCACATACCGGCGGAATTCTTCCGCCTTTTCCGGATCATAGATGAGATCCGACTTATTCCCCACCACAATCTGCGGCTTTCGGAGCACCTTTTCCGAATATTTCATCAGCTCGCCGTTAATTTTATCAAAATCCTCGATGGGATCCCGCCCCTCCGAACCTGCGATATCGACTACATGAATGAGAACCTTCGTCCGTTCCACATGCTTGAGAAAATCCAGACCGAGACCGGTGCCTTCATGCGCGCCCTCCACCAGTCCGGGGATATCCGCCATGACAAAGCTGCTATCGTAGAGGTGAACCACCCCCAGATTCGGCGTAATCGTCGTAAAATGATAATTCCCAATCTTCGGCTTTGCGCTGGTGGATACCGACAAAAAAGTGGACTTTCCTACGTTTGGGAAACCCAGAAGCCCCACGTCGGCGATGAGCTTCAGTTCCAGAACGATAGCGCGCTCTCTGGCAGCGCCGCCGGCTTCCGCAAAATTCGGCGCCTGTCTTACGGAATTTTTAAAGTGGACATTTCCCTTTCCGCCTTTTCCGCCTTTAACCGCTACTACGCGATCACCGTGGCGAACCAGGTCCTTCATAACCAGACCGGTAAGTTCGTCGATCACCATCGTTCCCGGAGGAACCATGATGACGAGATCTTCACCGTTCTTTCCGTATTTTTTTTTCTTCATGCCGTCTTCACCGGCAGGAGCTTCGTATTTTCTCTTGTAGCGGAAATCCATCAGAGTTCTGTAACTGTTATTCGCTTCGAAAATGACGTCTCCGCCCTTTCCTCCGTCTCCCCCGTCAGGACCTCCTTCCGGAACGAAAGGCTCCCTTCGAAACGAAACGCTGCCGTTTCCGCCTTTTCCCGATTTTACCGTAATCCGGGCTCTGTCTACAAACATCTTCCGCCTCCCGTCTTTTCCTGATCCGCACTCTTTTAGCGCGGATATTTCGTATTTTCTTCCTTCGTATCAAGAAAAAAGCCCCTAAAAATAGGGGCTTTCTGATTTCTGAATAATTTTAAGCTTCGATTTCGACCGGGTAAACGCTTACCTTTTTTCTGGACTTGCCTTCTCTTTCGAACTTGACCGTACCGTCAACCTTAGCGAATAACGTATCGTCTCCGCCTCTGCCGACATTCGTTCCCGGATGGAACTTCGTGCCTCTCTGACGAACGAGAATGCTGCCTGCGCTTACTACCTGACCGTCAGCTCTCTTCACTCCCAGCCGCTTCGACTCACTGTCTCGACCGTTCTTCGAGCTGCCGACACCCTTCTTACTTGCCATGGATCACACCTCCTCTATTCTGTGCTGTCTCTTCTATAACATGGATATTCTGTTTCGAAAAGCTTTTCGACGGAAAATCTGAAAATGACAGATTTTCCAAACCGCCTGCATGAAATCACCGCCGGCCTGTCCGGCTCGGCAAAATTCCATCATGTCAGAATCGATTAGATATTGAGTGATTCGATCTTGACAGAAGTATAAGGCTGTCTGTGTCCCTGCTTCTTTCTGTAGTCTTTCTTTGCCTTGTATTTGAAGATGACTACTTTAGGACCTTTTCCGCTTTCAACTGCAGTACCTTCGACAGTACAGCCTTCGATGTACGGCTTGCCGACCTTAATATCAGCACCTTCACCTGCGACGAGCACCTTATCGAAAACAACTTTGGCGCCGTCTTCGATATTCAGCTTTTCTACAGTGATCACATCGCCTTCCTGGACTCTGTACTGCTTCCCGCCTGTTTCAACAACTGCGTACATATTCTTTACCTCCTCTTCCCGGACTCGCCGTCAGGGCAGCCTTTCGGCATTTCTGTTGTTCGCCCTTCTCGAGCGGCTTACCGAACCATATTATCATACGATAATCACAGTGTCAATAATATTCACCGGTTCTCAGAGAGTTTTTCGCTGCTCCTATCTATTCGATAATCTCGCCGGTTTCCGGATCGATCTGAGGAAGAAAATCCTCCGGATTCTCCGATGCAAATCCGTCCGCTTCCACCTGGACGTCCTCCTTCTTTGCGGGCCGGATCGATTCCATCAGCAGAGACTCTATACGATTCAGGACTTCAGGATTTTCGGACAGATAACGTTTTACATTTTCTCTTCCCTGTCCGATTCGATTGCCCTCGAAGCTGTACCACGCGCCCGCCTTGTCCACGATCTTGCGCTCTACGGCGCAGTCCAGCGTATCGCCCTCTCTGGAAATTCCTCTGCCGTACATGATATCGAACTCCGCCTGCTTAAACGGAGGCGCTACTTTATTTTTAACGATTTTGACTCTCGTCCTGTTTCCTACGATCTGATCGCCGGATTTAATGCTTTCGATCCTGCGCACATCCATACGCATCGTCGCGTAGAACTTCAGCGCGCGGCCTCCGGTAGTGACCTCCGGATTGCCGAACATGATCCCCACCTTTTCTCTCAGCTGATTGATAAAAATGACGGAAACTTTTGACTTGTTAATAGCTCCGGCCAGTTTTCTGAGTGCCTGAGACATCAGCCTGGCGTGAAGGCCCACATGACTGTCTCCCATCTCTCCCTGGATCTCTGCTTTCGGCACCAGCGCTGCCACAGAGTCGACAACGACCACATCCACGGCGCCGCTTCGCACCAGCATCTCGCAGATTTCCAATCCCTGCTCACCGGTATCCGGCTGAGCCACCAGGAGTTCACCCACATCTACGCCGAGATTTGCAGCATATTCCGGATCCAGAGCGTGTTCTGCGTCGATAAATGCGGCTCTGCCGCCGGTTCTCTGCGCTTCCGCTACGATATGAAGAGCCAGCGTCGTCTTTCCCGAAGACTCCGGTCCGTAGATCTCCGTAATACGACCACGAGGAATACCGGAAACGCCGGTAGCGATATCCAGACTGACAGAACCTGTGGAAATCGTCTCGATATTGAGTCCGCCGCTCTCCCCCAGCTTCATGATCGCGCCCTTGCCGTATTGTTTCTGAATCTGCTGAAGCGCGGCTTCCAGCGCTTTGTCCTTATCGAAATGATCGTCGGTCACTCTGTTTATCGTCGTTTTATTTGATGCAGCCATATGTATGCTATCCTTTCGTCTTAACGTTATTAAGAGAACATTCGTTCTTATTTTATGATAACTCTTTTTCTCATCCCGGTCAAGGTCTTTTTATTTTAACATTCCCGCCGCAAATTGTAAATATATGTAAATCTTTTTTTAGTTTTCTACCGTCAACTGTTCCGCCTCCTTTCATCCGCCGAGAGCGTCAAAAAATCCGAAATCGCCCGTTTCTTTCTGCGAATACCGTCCTGCGCTCCTGAAAACCTCCCTCCTGATCCCGACGCGTTCCTCCGCCCTTTCATTTCCGGCCCGAACGGCAGAGTTCGAAGTTTGTCTGAGAGAAAAACCGCAGCAGACCGAAAATAAGACTTTAAATTGAGGAAAAAGATCTGATAGAATGCTAACTAAGCGTATTATGTTATAAATAAGGAAAGGAAAATATATGCGGAATACAGAACTGCAAAAGAATCCGAACCATATCGGAAAAAGCGAATTCTTCCCGGACTTTCAGATTATCCCGCCGGATCGCCGGACCGAAACGCTGATTTCCCGCCTGACGGAAGTCTGGGAGAGTTCGGTGCGGTCCACTCATCTGTTTCTGAGCGAAGAGGAAATCCGAAGGATCTCCGGTTTCGTCCCACGCGCTCTGAGAGAAATCCCCCACCTGATCGCACTGCGGGATGAACAAAAGGAATTAGCGGGATTTATGGGAATCGGCCAAGGCAAACTGGAAATGTTGTTTCTCGCTCCGGAGCAGATGGGAAAAGGCTCCGGAAGCCGCCTGGTGCAATACGGTATCGACAGCTTCGGCGTTCGCGAAGTATGCGTCAACGAACAAAATCCCGCCGCGAAAGAGTTCTATGAATTCATGGGATTTACCGTCTATAAAAGAACAGAACGGGATGAGCAGGGAGGTCCCTATCCTCTGCTTTATATGAGACTCAGCTGACAGAAAAAACATATATTTCATTGAAAACTCCTTCAGAGATACAGCGAGAAATCCGGCTGTTCTTCTCTGCTCCCGGCTACGATGTCCGGAACTTTCGATTTCTCCTCTCTAACGGAACCGCAAAATCATTAAATACTGAGAAAAACAGCAAAAACGCCGGCCCGCAGAAATTTCTGCGGGCCGGCGTTCACTCCATATTCTCTGGTACACGCCGCCGGTACGGAAGCGGAGATCGGCGCTGCGCCCCAATAATTTTACAGGCTCTCCTGAGGCGTCTTTCCCGAAAGAATCAGCCGCACGAAGTTCAGAGCGCTGCGTGCCATAAATTCGATAGCCAGATTCCGTTCTCTGAAACTTTTGACATAACGCCGCGTCGTCATCTTACCGTCATACAGCAGACTGATGCAGAAAGTTCCCGGCTCCACGCCGTCGCAGTAATCGGGACCGGCATTTCCCGTCACCGAAAGGCACAGAGCACTGCCCGTCCTGCGGAAAAGACTTTCCGCAAGCGCTTCCGCCGCCTCCGCGCTGTAAATGGTATATTCGTCGAGAAGATCTCTGGAAACCGACAGTTCGCCGACCTGAAATTCTTCCGCAGGCACGACGATGGAACAATCCAGGATTTCCGCACAGTCCGGATACCGGCACAGCATCGCGGCGATTTCTCCGCCGGTTACCGTTTCGCAGAGAGAAAGAGAAACCTTTGCCTCGGCTAATTTTTTCGCTGTCACCTGATAGAGATCCTCCCCGTCCATGGTGAAGACACTGTCGCCCATCACCTCCGCCACACCGGCTGCCATCTCGTCTACTGCCGCAGCGGCGTCTTTTTTCCGCCTGCGCTTCGAAGTAATGCGGATCTCCACTTCACTCTCTTTGGCATACGTCGCGATCGTCGGGTCCGTCTGACCGTCGATAAAGTCCAGAAGCATGGTTTCCACCAGAGATTCTCCTACGCCGAAGACTTTCAGCGACCGGGATATAATATACGCGTCCGCCAGTTTCATCAGATAAGGTTTCACCGCGTCCTGAAACATCCGTTTCATTTCCCGGGGTACGCCCGGCATACAGATGAAAGTTCTTCCGTCTTTTTCCAGTGCGAATCCCGGCGCCGTACCGTTATGATTCTGAAAAACAGACGCGTGCTCCGGCACGTAGGCCTGTTTATAATTATTTTCCGTCTTCTTATACCAGACCCGCTCAAAATAGTCGTCGATCATCTGCATCGTCGGTTCGTGGAGAATCAATTCTTCCCCCAGAAGCTCGCAGAGCGTCTCTTTCGTCAGATCGTCCTCCGTAGGCCCCAGACCGCCGGTGATGAGAAAGAGATCACAGTCCTGCATAGCGAACTGCATTACGCTTTTCAGCCGGCCGGGATTGTCTCCCATCGTATAGTGATACAGCACGTCTACCCCCATCTCATTCAACTCCTGCGAGAGATAAGCCGCATTGGTATTGACCACCTGCCCGAAAAGAAGTTCTGTTCCCACCGAAATAATCGCTGATTTCATTTTTATCACCTGCCTGCATTTCTTCTGAATTTTTTCTATTTCACCTGTCAACAGCGCAGCGCCGGCTTCATTTTATCCGGAACCATCCGTTCACCGCACTGTCAGTATCCGATCACTTCCACTATATAGAAACAGAAACCGTACCGAAAACTATCTCGACCGGAAAAGTTCCCTGCTCTTGTAAATATATTCTGCACCGGAATAAACCGTCATGATCACAGCGATCCAGAGCATGATCTGCGCAAAGGGAACAGAGATCAGTTCAAACGGCCAGTTGCCGATGAGAAGGAAAATGATGGCGATCATCTGCGTCACC
>CAJLHL010000085.1 GCA_905206455.1 uncultured Eubacteriales bacterium | reverse complement strand
GGGGAGAGTAAGGCATCAACGCCTTCCTCTTCCCTGTTTCTGCACAAGACCGCGGATCTGCTCTGGCGATCCGCAACTGTCTGCCCGGCGATTTAAAAGTAAAAATATGCCGCTGCCGATGCAATCGCTATATTGAAAAGAAGGGCCGCAGGCAGCCCGATTTTAAATTTCGTCTTCCGTGTCTTATGGTGAAACACGTGAGAACCGAGGAGGCTTCCCACCGCCCCCATCAGAAATGCGCAGCAGAGTAGCGTGCGCTCAGGAATCCGCCACAGATCTCTCTTCGCCCGCCTTTTGTCAACCCCCATGAGAACGAAATTAAAAAGGTTCCATACGAGATAGACTGCCGTCGCGATCTCTGGCCGGCTCACAGCGGCTTCACACAATATTTTTCGAGATAGATTTCCATTTTATCCCTCACCTGATCATCGATCACAATCTTTCCGTCGATTTCCACATTGTAAAGAGTATCGATGATTTCTCTTACCGTTACGATCGGATAGGTACGGATTCCGAAATCTTCGTACAGCTCCTGGATAGCGGTCTTTTCTCCGCTTCCTCTCTCCATTCGGTCTACAGACACCACGAGACCTTCCACATGCACGCCTTCCGTTTCCAGAAGCAGCGGAAGAGTTTCACGAACTGCTGTCCCTGCGGTGATAACGTCTTCAGTGATAAGAACGCGGTCGCCCGCCTGCAGTTTATGCCCCACCATATTGCCGCCTTCGCCGTGATCTTTCCTTTCCTTGCGGTTAAAACAGTAATTAAATTCTCTCCGGTATTCTGCGGAGAGCACGATCGAAGTGGAAACCGCCAGAGGGATGCCTTTATACGCCGGCCCGAAAAGGACATTCGCCGCTTCCGATATACCGCCTTCGCCCATATTGTCTACGATGCACGAAGCGTAATACTGGCCCAGTTTCTGCGCCTGCGCGCCGGTTCTGTAATTTCCCGTATTGATAAAATACGGCGTATTTCTGCCGCTCTTTGTGACGAAATCCCCAAAAGTAAGGACACCGGCCTGTACCATGAATTTTATAAAATTTTCCTTATAACTCATTTTTTACTCCTGATTCCACATTTTCTAAAACGAGACAGCCTTCCAATCTGATATCAGAGATAGCTCGCCGCGCACTGACTCCATTAAATTTATACTATTTTCCGCCGCAGGAAAAGTTATTTTATTATAAAGAACTCTTTTCCGCGCAGAATCGCGTTCCCTGCGGAACAAACCGCGCTTTGCGGACCTCGCGGCGCAGCTATATATCAAAGGCACGTTTTAATTCCGAGATATTCTCGAAACCGTTTTCCCGCATAAATTCCAGCAATTCTGCTTTAATGCGCACCGGAGCCGAAGGATCGGACAGAGCAGCCGTACCTATGGAAACCGCACAGGCGCCTGCGGCCAGAAACTCCGCAGCGTCGGTACCGGTGGAGATCCCCCCCATTCCCAGCACTGGAATATTTACGGCATTTGCCGTCTGCCACACCATCCGCAGGGCCACAGGCTTGACCGCAGGGCCGGAAAATCCGCCTACCTTGCGGGCAAGAACGGCTCTGCGTTTTTTCAGATCGATGCGCATTCCCAAAAGCGTATTTATCAGGGATACCGCATCCGCTCCGCCGGCTTCCGCCGCCCGGGCGATTTCCGTGATGTCCGTCACATTCGGCGTGAGCTTGATCATCACGGGTTTCTTCGAAACCTTTTTCACCTCCGCAGTCACTTTCTCCGCCATCGCCGGATCCGTTCCGAAAGCAATTCCGCCCTCGCTGACGTTTGGACAGGAAATATTGACCTCAAACATGGCGATTTCCGGACAGCCGTTGAGCATCTGAACCGCTTCGCAGTACTCGTCAATACTGTGACCTGCGATGTTTGTGATAATTTTCGTGTCAAACTGACGGAGAAACGGCAGTTCCTCCTCCATATATACCTGCGCTCCGGGATTCTGAAGACCGACGGAATTCAGCATTCCTCCGTAAGTTTCAGCGATCCTCGGCGTCTCATTTCCCATCCAGGGTTCTGCCGCCACTCCCTTAGTCACAGCCGCGCCCAGTTCGCTGATATCGTAAAACTGTCCGCTTTCTCTGGCGGAAAATGTTCCGGAAGCAGTGCAGATCGGATTCTTCAGACAAATTCCCGCCAGATCTGCCGACAGATCAATACCGTATTCCGACGCTCTCTTATCGATCTCTGTCATCACCAGATCACCTCGCTTCCCAGAAATACGGGGCCGTCCTTACAGACTTTCTTCCGCACCGCGGTTTCTTTTCCCTGTGCGTCTTTTACTTTTATATCACAGACACAGCCTACGCACGCGCCGTATCCGCATCCCATGCGCTCCTCCAGGGAAACCTGAACATCTTCTCCCCGTCTTTTCAGGTAGGAACAGACTGCTGAGAGCATCGCTCTGGGACCGCAGGAAAAATAAAGATCCCCGCGGATCTCATTGATCTCCATACAGTCCACCACAGTGCCCAAAAATGCGTTTTCTGTCGGCATGTCCGTAGTGACTACCACCCGTGCTCCGGCGTCTTTTAATTCTTCGATGAGAAAAGGTTCTTTCCGAAAGCCGGCTACCGCCGTAACGGAAACCCCCAGCGATCTCAGTTCCTTTGCCGCAAACAGCATCGGAGCGCAGCCCACGCCGCCGCCGATGAGAACGGCGTTGAGGGAACCTAACGCCGGTACGCTCTCCGCGCCTGCCGGGGACGGCAGAAGAAAGCCGGTGCCCAGCGGCGATGAGACACGCACGGTGTCGCCGCTCTCATATCCCGCAAATTCTGCCGTTCCCGCGCCGACGACGGCATACACAAACGTCAGTGTGCCGTCGTCCCCATCCGCATCGCAGATGCTGATGGGGCGCGGCAGGATCAGACTGTCGGCAGCCGGATACAGATTTGCGAACTGACCGGGACGAGCCTCGCCTGCGGCCTCCGGCGCCGACAGCTTCATTTTCATAATGCCGTCGGCAATCTCCTGATTGCTGACGACGATTCCTTTATAAATCTTTTTTTCCGGCATCGCTACCTCCCTGTATCTCTGCTCTTCATTTCGTCCGGCAATCTGCATTAAGTTATAAAACCCTTCTCAGATCGTCTCTCATGCGGATCGCCGCGGCGCGGGCCGCTTTAGCGTACTCCCGGTCGGAGAAAGACGCGTCCTTTTTATATGCCGCCGTAATTCCCCGGGAAGAATTGACGACAGCGCCGACCCCGTTTTTGTCGAAAAATCCGACGATATCCTCCGCCGTACCGCCCTGAGCTCCATAACCAGGTACCAGAAAAAAAGTATGAGGCATCTGTGATCTCAGACGGGTACCTTCTTCTTTGTGAGTCGCTCCCACGACAGCCCCCACGTTGCTGTAGCTTCCGGAACCCATGGCTTCCGCACCCCAGGTCTCCACCAGCTGACCCGCAACTTCGTAAACTCTGCGCCCATCCGCCAGGAGCAGATCCTGCATCTCACTGCTGCTGGGATTGCTCGTTTTTACCAGAAGGAAGATCCCCTTGTCTCCCCCGGCGCAGATATCGAGAAACGGCCGAATGCCGTCTGACCCCATATAGGGATTCAGTGTCACCGCATCCTCTATCCAGGTCTCTTCTATATGCTCTCCGATCTGAGCTCCGCCCAGGTGAGCGGCATAGGCTGATGCTGTAGAGGAGATATCTCCCCGCTTGATATCGCCGATGACGAGAAGTCCCTTCGAACGCGCATATCTGCAGGTTTCGTTATATGCTTTCAGGCCCTCGATTCCAAATTTCTCATACATGGCGATCTGAGGTTTCACCGCCGGCACGATATCGAAAATCTCGTCGATGATCTCTTTATTGAATCTTTCGAAGAGCCTGCCTGCCGCCTCCGGCGTCATTCCGTATTCTCCGAAATATTCCTCCTTCAGATATTCCGGAATCATGTCCAGCGTCGGATCCAGTCCGGCTACCGTCGGATTTTTCTTTGTCCGAATCCCATCGATCAGTCTGTCAATCATCTCTCGACCTCTTTTCTTACTCTCAACACTCTTTTTCCATCTTTGTTTTCTTCCCTCCGCGGCGGCATCTGCCGCCGTCAATACCGAGGTATCAGCACAATATCGTTTATCACCAATTTACATTTTATTTTATCGTATAACAAGTACGTCCGGCTTTCTTCCGAAGATTGTCTCTTTTTCGCCGGGCCCCGGTCTATCTCCGATATATGACGGCTCCGTCTGCGATCGTCATCTCCACTCGTCCGGTGACTTTCATTCCTTCAAACGGAGTATTTTCCGCCTTGGACGCAAAAGGACCCCGCACCGTCCACTGCGCCGCCGGATCGGCGATCACCACGTCTGCGGGTCGCCCCGGCTGAAGCGTTCCTCCGCCGTATCCGAGAATCCGCGCCGGGTTCGTACTCAGGAGCTCTACGAGACGCAGCGGTGTAATCAGTCCCGGAAGAATCAACTGCGTGCAGCTTACAGCGAAACTCGTCTCCAGCCCGATGACGCCGAACGGTGCGCTGTCCAGACTCCTCGCTTTTTCTTCTCTGGCATGAGGAGCGTGATCCGTAGCGATAGCGTCGATGGTTCCGTCCATCAGCGCTCTGATTACGGCGATTCGGTCACTTTCCGATCTCAGCGGCGGATTCATTTTCCTGTGTGTATCTGCACGGCGGCCGCTAACTGTTTCGCTGATATGATAACTCTCCGTTGCATCATCCGCGGCCACATCCGCGTCGGTGAGCGTAAAATAATGAGGGGCGGTTTCCGCTGTCACAGGAATTCCCCAGCTCTTCGCGGTGCGGATCAGATCCAGACACGCTCCCGTGCTGATATGGGACAGATGCAGACGGCACCCCGTCTCCTTCGCCAAAAGAATATCCCGGATAGTCATCATCTCCTCCGCCTCCGGCGGGATTCCCAACACCCCGAGAAGTTCGGAATATCTTCCCCGGTGCATACATCCACCGTCGGAGATCTCATGCTGCTGTGTATGATCGAAAATCGGCATATCCAGAGATTTTGCCATCATCATCGCTTCTCTCATCTTCAGGAGATTGGAGACCGACCGGCCGTCCTCGCTGAATCCGCAGACCCCCGCAGCTTTCAGCGCCGCCATATCCGTCAGTTCTTCTCCTTTTTCCCCGACGGTGATCGCCGCAGAGGGAAGAACCTTGACACCATTGGCATTCTCAGCCTTTTTCCTGATGTACTGCACCACGTCGACACAATCTGTCATCGGATCTGTGTTAGGCATCGGGCAGACAGCTGTAAAACCCCCGGCTGCAGCGGCCCGGCATCCGGAAGCGATATCTTCCTTATATTCCATCCCCGGTTCTCTCAGGTGAACGTGCACATCGATAAACCCCGGCAGCGTCCATTTCCCCTCGGCGTCGATAATTTCCGCCTCCGGCTCCGGTACGACCGCGCCGCAGTCATAAATCCCCTCAATTACGCCGTCGCCGATTACCAAGTCCGCTTTCCGGTCCAGCTGTACCGAAGGATCGATGACTCTTCCGTTTTGTATGTAAATTTTTTTCATATCTTTGCCCTCATCTTACAGTGCGGATACCGCCCTGTGTCTCTTCTTTACCGCCCCGTCCGGGCGGCCTCCGGTGATTTTTCTATGCCTCGTCGTCTTTTTCTGCGTCGGGCGCTTTCTCTTCTCTCTGCCTGTCAAAATGGATTACCATCTGCGGATACGGTATTTCGATTCCATATTCATCAAATTTGAGCTTTACCTCCTCCTGCAGATGATATTTCGCCGTATAGTAATCCTCCGTTCTGCACCAGGCCAGTACTTCAATTTCCACCGCATTTTCCCTGTGAGAAGCCACGCCGATAGTGGGCGCAGGATCGTCGAAAAACAGCTTGGACTTTCGTATAATCTCCTCGATTACATCCTTAGCCAGCTTAATATTATCCGAATATCCGATATTAAACCGGGAATCCACCCGGCGCCGGTCTGCCCTTGAAAAATTCACCACTACATCGGAGGAAAGTTTGCCGTTTGGAATGGAAATCACTTTGTTATCCAGCGTCACCAGCGTAGAATAGAGAAGATCGATTTTATCCACTTTTCCCCCGATCCCGCAGGACTCGATGTAATCCCCTTTCACGAAAGGTTTGTTCACGATGATGAGAATCCCTCCTGCAAAGTTGGACAAACTGTCCTTCAATGCCAGTGCGACAGCCGCTCCGCAGGCACCCAGCACTGTCAGAAAAGCGGTGGTGCTGACGCCCAGATGGCTGAGAATCGTCACTGTTAGAAGAATCCACAGCAGCACCTTTGCGGTATTGAGAATAAAAATATGCAGTGCTCCGTCCAGCTTTGACGCTTTCAGCGCTTTTCTCAGAAAATGAACCGCAATCTTCATGATGATCAGACCGATCAGCAGTATCAGCAGCGAACTGAAGATACTTGATACGATTTTGCTGTTCGTCAACCTTTCCAGTTCTGTAAAAATATCCATATTTTTCCTTCTTTCTCTGCCGCTCGGCATTCTGCGGCGCGTATGTGAGCTTTATCCTTTTCGCATATTTTGAGAGACCGCGGAACACAGAGGATTTTTTCTGTATTTCTCCATCCGGATTTTCAATTGAAACAAAATTCTGACGGGTTTCTCCGATCAGAACGCGCGTCCGATTTGAACAAAACGCTCCGAATCATCCGCCTCCCCGGCTTTCTATCCAGAGACCTCCCCTTCCTCCGAAGATCCGGAAAGAAAAGCCGCCTGCCGCCTCTGTGGAAAACAACAGCGCTTTGTTATATAAGTATACAACAAATCATCCTTTCAGAAAATCAAAATCTCCTGACAGGAAAAGGGATATCAGCACGATATTATATCTCTGCGCCGCTCACTCCGAAAGCTGCTTCTGCATATTCTGTAGATAAAAGATATTCCATTTTTTTCGGAAAGGAGCACTTATGGCAAGTATTTTCCTCAGTCCCTCCGTTCAGGAGTACAACAAATATCTCACAGGCGGCGACGAAGAGCAGTACATGAATCTGATCGCAGACGCGATGATGCCCTATCTGGAGGCCAGCGGCATTTACGTCACGAGAAACGATCCTGACGAACCTCTGTCCGCAGCCATCGCCGCTTCCAATGCGGGAGTTTACGATCTGCACCTGGCGCTGCACTCCAACGCATCTCCAGAATCTCTTTCCGGCCAGTTACAGGGGCCCGACGTATACTATTACCGCGACAGCATCCGCGGACAGGAAGCGGCGACAGTCTTCGCCAATAATCTGAAATGGCTGTATCCTATTCCGGATCTGGTCACCATCATTCCAAACACCACCCTGGCGGAACTCCGCAGAGTTACCGCTCCTGCCGTACTCCTCGAACTGGCTTATCACGACAACTATTTCGACGTGGAATGGCTCAAAAACAATATCGATGCTATCGCCTACAATCTGTCCGTCTCCGTAGCGGACTTCCTCGGAGTGGAATTCGTCACTCCCTGATCTCTGATCTCAGACATTTTGCACACCTCCACGGATTTATGGTATACTTTTGTATTATGCATTGTAAACATAATCGAGATATCATGAAAGTGGAGGAAATATATGAGAACTGTTCTATGGCTGATCTATGAAGTCCTGTATCTGGTCATCGCTATCCCCGAAATGATCCGCTGCCGCAGGATGTACCGCAGAGGAGAAAAAGAAAGGCTTCGCAGCGTAGCAAAGATACGAGTCAGAAACTGGGCCCGCAGTATGCTCCGCTTCGCGGGAGTCACCGTAGAGGTTCACGGCCTCGAAAATCTTGACGGACGCCCCTGCGTTTTCGTCTCCAACCATCAGAGCGACTGGGATATTCCGGTAGTTCTCGGCTATCTCGACGAGCCCCACGGCATCGTAGCGAAAGATTCTCTGGCAAAGATCCCGGGGATCAAATCATGGATGGAGTTCATCGGCTGTATTTTCATCGACCGAAGCGACGCCCGCAAAGCGCTGAGAACGATCAACGAAGCGGGAAGCCGTATACCGGAAGGAGAGTCGATCCTCATCTTCCCCGAGGGTACCCGGAGCAAAGGAGAAGACATCGGCGATTTCAAAAACGGCGCGTTCAAAACGGCCGTAAAATACAACGCCCCGATCACTCCGGTGGCGATCGACGGTTCTTACAAAATCATGGAAGCCAACGGCGGAAAATGGATTCGCCCCGGGCATATCATCCTTACGATTCTTCCACCGGTGGAGACAGAGGGATTGGATAAAACACAGCAGAAAAATCTGAACGATGAAATCCGCCGGATGATTCTGGACGCCCGGGAAGAGAGCCGCAAAAAGTCACAGAATCCGCCGAACCAGTAATGTTCTGTACTTTTCTGCCCTTTCAAACCGCGTTCAGATGCGTCTGATGCGGATTTTCGCTGCAGCGGGGAAGATAGAGTAACGAGCGATCCGGAATTCCGGATCGCCCGCTTTTATTATGATATATCATTTTCGCCAGCCGCATTCGCTGCCGTTTATTCCGCGTTCCCCCGCGGAGACTGCACTGGCTCAGGCTTGACAGATCAAAAACCCGACAGCTGATTTTACGACTGAATATTATCTGTCTATGACCGGAGAAATCACAGGTTTTCCGTCCCGGTCAAGCAAAGGGGTAAATCCGGCTGCGCTGCCGGAATAGTGAAACAGATAATTCACCCCTGTTTCTTTATCCACCCATATCTCCATGACATTCAGTTTTCCCTGCGAATAGATCTGCTGAAATCGGTTCCTGTCCATTTTACAATCCTCCGTATCTTCCATCTAGTCTGCGCCTTATTTTCAGATCTGTTTATCTTTCAGTTCAAACAGACAAAAATGAGTCCGGTTATCCTTATAATCCTCGATGTTCTCATCGATGAGACATAATCCGAACATCTCCCCCGCATTTTTTCTGCACAGCACGGCGTATTCGTCGGAAAGCACGCCGTCCGCCAGATCCTTCGCAGCCTTGCCCGTATCTTCCACTTCGATATTCTTCAGCTGGGGATAACTGTAACGAATATGATCTTCGCACTGTTTGATCGCCAGAATATGCGACGCTACGAACCGGAGTTCATCGTCGGGAATATCCGCACGCTTCTTGAAAAGACAGTGATGGATATTCATCGTGGTTTCCCCCCGAATAAAAAGTTCCACGCCGTTGGTAGCAAAAAATGTCTCGAGAACCATTCCCGCCACACTATTGTATACCGCACACACGCCGTAATCCGTTTCCCCTGTTTTCATAGCCTTGATCACATGAGGAGAATCCACCAGAGGAACGTATTCCACATCGGCGAGGTTGAGTTTTTTCACCAGATCTTTTGCGGCCTGTTCCGCATTCGATCCTTCGATTCCTTGATATCCTATTTTGATCATATATCCTGTCCTTTCACTTTCTGTCGTTCTCTTCTTTCTTATTTTTCAGCGGCAGACACCATGCTTTTCGCTTCCCGTCAGCCTGTCATTTCGCTTGTCCGCCCGGCGCCGCATCGTCCAAACCGGCATCCCGTACCCGGCCATATTCCCGCTATGTTCCGTCCTGCTCTGTCTTTTTCGAACTTCCCATCGTTTCCTTGATATAAGGATATACGACATCCAGAAAATTCTGATGCATACAGCAGTTTTCCATCGTCACAGAGAAGGCCTCCTCGTGCATCGGTCCGGTTTTAATCGCCGGCACCACGACGATGGATTCTCTCTCTCCTTTCATCATAGCATAGAAATCGTCGATGTCCGCAGAGACCATATAGATCACTTCCTTGCCGGGACGGAAGGGAGGATTGGCTTCTTCATAGACATATAAATAGGCGATTTCACGATCATTGCCCGCCACCTCTTTCACATAGCCCAGACTCTGCAGCCTGTCAGTATCCAAACGCAGACCGATCTCCTCCTGCGTTTCGCGAAGTACCGCATCCTCCGGAAGCTCTCCTGCAGATACGTGTCCTCCCGCAGTAACGTCATATCTGCCGGGATGACTCATTTTTTCAAAAGAACGGCGCTGCAGATAGACTCTGATTCCCGCTTCTGTTCTGCCGACGATCCAGCACTGGACAACTTTATGCCACATTTTATGATAATGAATATATGAGCGCGCATAGACGCCGATTTCATCAGGGAGCTGCAAAAGAAAGAGACGATTATAAAAAACAGACAGGAGAAGAATCTT
>CAJLHL010000084.1 GCA_905206455.1 uncultured Eubacteriales bacterium | reverse complement strand
ATTGTGTGATGGATCTGTATGCCAGGTTATACCAGCTCCTTTGAGAAGAAATAGAGGCGGTCTCTGAATTTTTCGATTTCCGCATTCAGGGGGAATTCTTCGGATCCGTAGATATCGTCGAAGCCGGTTAGCATATTTGCCAGGATGTATTCGTTGTCGTCGCCCCGGGTGTATTTCAGGATTCCGCTTTCGTACTGTTCGAACAGTTTATCGGCGATAAGCCCCTGTTTGTGAAGATACTGTAGATACCAGACCAGATCGAAGGCGGTGAGTTTCAGCTGATGTTCTTTACGGACAGTGCGGCCGGAGACAGGAAAGTACGGATGTGATCCGATCTTTTGGGAATCGGATTCCAGCGCTCCCGGAGCAGTCTCTTCTGTCTGACCGGCATATGTCACGCTTTCGGTATAGGCGAAAGCGTCTTCTCCGATCTTCGCCGCAGAGGCCGGTACGTCTGTCGAAAGGCTCAGACAGCCTTTGAATGCCCAGTCGCCGATGGAGGTGAGGCCGGCGCCCAGTTTCAGCTCCCGGAGAGAGGTACAGCCCATGAAGGCGCAGGCGCCGATTTCCACAGCGTTATTGAGGCCGGTGACCTTGCTGAGCTTTTCACATCCGGCGAAAAATCCGGGCTTCATCACATATTTTTCTCTCGGGATAAATTTCGCGCTTTCGAGAGAGATGCAGTTGGCGAATACTTCTGCAGAGAGGTTTTTCAGAGAAGCCGGGAAGACGATCTGACCGGACAGTGAAAAACAGCCGCGGAAAGCAGCGGGACCGATATTGGTCAGACTTTCCGGAAGAGGGAAAGCGGTCAGGGAGGTGCAGTCTTCAAAGGCGTGATCACCGATGGTGCGGAGCTTCGTCAGAACTTCCGGATTTTTCAGTATCATCTGCGGGCAGTTGGAGAAAGCGCCGGAGCTGATTTCTTTCAGCTGAGAACCTTCTTCAAACTCCAGAGTCCTGAGCCCGACGCAGTTGGCGAAAGCCAGTCCGTCGATGGTCTCTGTGGATGCGGGAATCGTCAGATGTTCTACACTCTTGCAGTTGATAAACGCGCTGACATAGATGCAGTTCAGGTTTTTGGGAAGAACGATCTCCTCCAGATCGGTACAGTAAGAAAAGGCTTCGTCATCGATAAGGGTGACGCTGTCGGGAATCCGTATTTTTTTCAGGCTGGTGCAGAATGTGAATGCTGAGATACTGATGGTATCCAGCCCCTCCGGCAGATCGATCTCTGTCAGTTTTTCACACCAGGCAAAGGCGAAAACACTGATTTTTTCAACACTGGGAGACATATCTACTTTTTCCAGATTCTTGCACATTTTAAAGGCATTCGCTTCGATGGAGCGTACGTCCTTTCCTATGATCAGCTCTTTCAGATCCGCTTTTTGTCTGCCGTATTTTGCGGTGAAGTTGTCGTCTATTTTTGTCAGGGAAATTTCATCCGACGTACCATCTGTCCAGATGAATTTTGTATGGTCCGACATAATCTTATCTCCTCTCAGTCATATAAATATTTTTCTAACACTTTGGCGAGTTTCTTCGCCAGATGATCGATATCTGTAGCAAAGGATTCCGGATAAAGGGCTTTCAGATTGCGGTTCAGAAGGTTCGCCAGATCCATGGTAGGCGCCAGGGCGATACCGATGGGATGGATATCCCTGCTGCGAATCATAGTCTTTACGTCGGCGGACGAGTAATTGGAATATTCCCGGAAGAATTCCCGGGCGTCCACGGGACGGAGTCCGGATATCCGCGCCATGTGAAGAAGCTCCGGCGTGATTTCCAGATCGCAGGTGTGCCACGGTTCTCCGTCGGATATAGCGATGACGATTTTCTGAGCTTCTTTGCGGAATTTCAGATACTCCGCGGCGCAGGCAAGAGCCACGCCGTCTCTCGTTCCTCCGCTGACTTCATAGCCTTCGATGCCGGTATTGTCGCCGCTGCGCATATTGGCATCTACCAGCGTCCGGATGCTCACCGTATTTCCGCTGGCCGTGTGAGCGACGATTGTAATGGGAACTTCCATTTTTTTACAGACTTCATAGAACATGGTCAGAGCGTCTTTGACGTATTCCGATACTACGCCCATGGAGCCGGAGGCGTCTACGAGAACGTAGATAAACAGGTCAGCCTCATCGGAGAGAGCTTTGCGGTAGGCACAGCATTTTTTGTCCACCCGGAAAGGCTCACGATATCGGTTACCGGCGTACAGACCGCGGATCGTATCGTCCTGCTCCCGCTGGACCACCGCGAGGAGTCCTTTCAGAAGAAGTTTTATTTTCGGCGTCAGCCGGGCGACCCGGCGGGTGTAAGCTTCTCTGTATGTGGCGAATTTTGCCAGATCGCTCTGGATATATTCGATTTCGATGGTATTGTGAAGCGGTCCCAGCCCTTCCTCCTGCAGATTCGAGATGCTCATAACCAACTGGTCGGAATAGCGGCGGTCGATTTTTCGGTCGTATTCGTCTTTTGCGGCGGCCTCCGTCAGACGTTCCATATCTCTCCGGATATCGTACTGATCCAGGATGACTTTGCGGAATCTGTCAAAATTCTGCTTCTGACGGTTGAATCGATTGTGGGTCGACGGCTGTATCGGCTGAAATACCGGACATTTTTCGCCGGCGTCGATGCATTGGTCGATGACGGGACGGAGGATTTCGAAGATGTCGTTGGCCACTTTACAGCGGTCGGCGGTTTTCTGTGCGATACGGGCAGCCTTCAGATAAGGCTGACATTCGCGGAACATGGTTTCGATTTCCGGCATATCCGGCGGGAATTCGGGAACGATGTCCATCAGGCCGAAGACCGTCATGGCGCTGAAGAGGATTTCGACGGGTCTGGCGCCGTCTGCCGCCATAGCGATGAGATCGGGCCGGTTTTGATAATGAACGGCGCCGGCAAATTCCAGACTTTTTTTCAGCGTTCCGGGATATTCCCTTCTGCCCCAGAATTCTACGGCGCAGTCCTCCATGATGTCGGACAGCAGTTTGCGGTAAAGAAAATAGTCGCCGCTGCTGTACAAAATCTTTTTGCCGTTGATGTAGCCGATGTGATACCGGTGGCACGCTTCAAAGTCGGTATGAACGATATGGAGCGTTTCGTGAAGAGCGTTGCCCAAGAGCATCAGAAGGGCGTCGAAATTGCTCCGGGTACATTCTGCGGCGCGGTAGGGATTAAGATGAATCTCTTTTCCGTCGGTATAGTTCACCGTGTCGTAGACCACGTCGATGGGGATGTTGGAAGCTACGCGCTGCATCCGGTCCCGGACATATTTCCTTATGGATTCCGTCGACACGAAGTCCGCGGGCGTCATATGCTCCCGGATGTCTTTCAGCGTCGAGGGGATGTAAATCAGATGTTTTTTTTCACTCATAGCAGTTTTCCTTATTCCGGCGGAAATCCGTCTGTCTACCAGTAATGGTTCAGGATGTTATCCATGATTTCTTTCTGGACTTCCAGGTTTTTGGATGCCGCCGGCAGGATAGTGGAACGGGCCGCAGTGATGATATCTTTATATTTTCTGTGCTGCGCCCATCTCATGATGGCGGAAGGGTAGATCGTCTGCCAGTCGCCGGTTTCCTCCGCGCTCTTGTTCATATCTTTCATGACTTTGATCATCATCAGGATTTCGTCCATATCCGTATAACCGGATTTTTTGCTGATCATATCGGCGAAGACGTCTTCCCGGAAAAAGTCGAGATATTCTTTGAAACCTTCGAAACGCCGGTCGAAGGAGACATCCTGTTCTCTTACGGCCCGGTATTCGTTTTCGTTTTCGCCGGCGTTCATGGTGGCCACGATAAAACAGGACGGGTGACGGTAGATGATTTTGCCGTTTGGAAGGGTGATCTGTGCCGTCTCGTCGAGAGCGGTGTTCAGGTCGCCGCAGGCGCCCGGCTTGACGTAATAGCATTCTACGAATTCCACCACGGAAGGGGACTGGTACGCCTGCACAAAGGTGCTTTCCACGAAGTGGATTTTTCCATCTTCTGTAGGCTGCCAGGAGCCCAGGAGATCATCCATAGAGATGTTGCTGTTGAAAGTTACCGGGACATACGGCAGATTGAGCATCCTGGCCATCAGCATGACGGCGGTGGATTTGCCGGAAGCCGGCGGGCCGTAGAGCATGCCGGTGTTGATCGGAAAATTGGAATCTTTTTCCATGACCAGCAGATCGACAATCCCTTTGATCTTGGGATCGATATAGTAATCTTCTAAATTAACTTTCGGCACCAGCTGACTCAGTTCGGAGCCCGGATCGACTTCCCCGGAGAAGACTGCGGCTAACCGGTCGTAGCTGATATCGCCGAAAGTCATATGGAATCTGGAATTGTACATATCCTTGAAATCCCATCCCACCAGATTTTCCAGATATTTGGAGACAAACAGCTGGACTTCGTCCTCCGGGAGGGGCGTGAGGCTGGCCGGTGTGCTGTAGTATTCTGATCTCGAGGAGAAGAAATGATGACACAGCCAGTAGAGATTCGGATTTTCATCGTATTTGTTTTCCGGCAGATGGCTCAGACTGTTTACTCTCTTTTCCACTTCCGGATTGAGGGCGCAGGAGGCGATCAGGACCGGTATGAGACAGAGCGGCGGAGCGTATTCCGCCAAAGAGAGCTCTTCTTTGGTCAGAGCGGGTTCAAAATTGTTTGACGACGCATCGTATTTCAGGATTTCCGCAGAAGGAATCCTGGAATAGCCGTAGTTGATTCCCGTGACTTCGCGGATGCGGATCTTCATCAGATAGACACATGTCTTTTTCCCGTTCACTTTCTCCGGAGCGTATTCGGCCCACAGGACTCTGTCGCCGTTTTCTGTCAGTGCGTCGTTCAGGCTGTAGTGAAAAGAACCCCGGCCCATGGCCAGGGCGCTGGCGACGATCAGTCCGTTCATGGAGATGAAACCGCTGTTTTTCCCGTTGATATCATACGGGTATTTGGCCAGATCCACCTTTGATTCTTTTACGCCGTGAACCGCCGGATCTTTTTTCTCAAAATATCCGTGGCTGGCTTTGATCCATAAATTATCGTTTGCTAACATATGCTGCTATACGACCTCCGTCCTTTCCGCGTTTCTCCGTCCGGTTTCAGCGGAGGAAAAACAACTTTTCCATGGCATTTTTTGATAATTGAAAAATAATTTATAGGCAGACAGAAATTTGCTGCGAATTGACATAAGGGTAACAATTTCGTACTATTAAAATATATAGCAAGACAAGTGGAGTGATATAGGAGAAAATTTTCAAAAAATATGAGGATATTTTCAGAATGAAATTTGTACGAAATACAGACATCCGTACGGATGATACCGGAAGGGCGGTAATACAGCACGAAGCGCTGCGGCCGCCGATTCTGTTTTTTTATGATGAAATAGAAAAATATAGTCAGGGAGAGATCAAATGGCACTGGCATTTTGAGATGGAATTCATACTCGTGCGGGACAATCCCGTAGAGGTCTATGTGGAGGACCGGAGGATTGTGCTGAGAAAAGGCGAGGGGATCTGGATCAATGCCAATAAGATGCATATGGTTCGCCGTGTGGACGGAATACCTTCTGCCAGTCTGTTTACCATACTTTTTCTGCCGGAGTTTATCGCGCCGCGGACAGATGTGGTCTACCAAAAATATGTTCATCCCTGGCTGTCCGATCCGGAGCTGTGTCATGTACTTCTGCTGGATTCGGTTCCGTGGCATCAGGAGACGGTGGATCTCCTGACACGGGCTTTCCTGACTCAAAGTGAACAGGGATTTGCCCATGAGCTGTCCGTGCACAATGATATCTGTACTGCCTGGCTGACGATACTGCGGCATCAGAAGGAAGTTCCCCGTCAGGCGGCTTCCGGCGCGGAATTCAGTTCTCAGGAACGGATCGGAGCGATGGCAGCTTTCATCTATAAAAATTACGCGGAACACCTCACTCTGGCGCAGATCGCCGACGCGGCCCACGTCAGCAGGAGTGAAGCGATTCGCTGTTTTAAAAAGAATCTCGATATTACGCCGATTCAGTTTCTGACGGAATACCGGATCGAGCGGGCGGCCCAGCTTCTGCTTTCCACTTCAGAGCCCATCAGCCGCATCGCGGAAATGTGTGGATTTGACGATGTCAGCTATTTTACAAAGCAGTTTCGCCAGATACAGAACGTCACTCCGTCGAAATATCGAAAGAACAACGGATTGACTGAGCTAACTGCGGGAAAAAAGAAGCTGTAAAATTGAGCGGGCCGAAAAAACTGCGGCCGGGGGAGCCTGATCGAAAAAGCTGCGTTCACAGGAAAATCCGGTGGTTTGGCGGAGGACAATCTGTGGTAAAAGACTGACAAAATCTCCGGCTGGCACACCGATTGAAAAAGCACTGGAATAAAAATAAACAGGGGGAAAGGAAAAATGGTGAAATACAGATTTTTGTCAGTTTGTTTTTTTAAAGGATGGAAAGTAAACTTGACATTCTGAGAAGATATGATATAGTTTGTATATGGAAAGTTAACTTTACATATTTGATCGAAAACGAGGTGATTTTTGCCGATACCAATCTGGGGCAGACAGGAGAATGCGGAATGGCGCATTGTGGGAAAGGAGGCGTCCGGTGAAAAACCGTCTGGAGGAATTTCGAAAATCGAAAGATCTCAGCCAAGAAGATCTGGCAGCGATCTTGGAAGTGTCGCGGCAGACCATCGGATCGTTAGAGAAAGGACGTTATAATCCGTCGATTCTGTTGGCGTTTAAAATCGCGCGGTATTTTGGAACTTCTATTGAAGAGATTTTTATTTATGAGGAGAAATAGGGAGGTTGAAAATGAAAGGAAAGGATTATCTCATTTTTGCTGCAGGAGCGGCGCTGCTGTGCGCGGGATGGTATCTGCTGAACATTGTGGACGATCCTCATGGAATGATGAGGACACTTCCGTACGTTTTCCTGGGAAGCGGGTGCGGTATTTTCGGCTACAGTCTGAGCCGTATTTTTACCCGCTGTCTGATGAAAAAATATCCGGAGACCGTTAGACAGATGGAGATCGAGGTGAAAGATGAGAGAAATGCGGCGATTGCCAGTCGAGCGAAAGCGAAAGCGTTCGATCTCATGATTTTCGTATTTGGAATACTGATGGTGATTTTTGCGCTGATAAATATCCGGATGGAGGCGATTCTTCTGTTTGTGGCGGCATATCTGTTTGTAGCGGGATACGGGATCTATTGGAGATTTAAATACGAAAGAGAGATGTAGTGCAGGTGGTGAAAGAAAAATTTTTCGCGTAAGAAATGTGTTACAGAGGTCTGCGCTGTTGTGGGGGAAATCCGGTATCCGGAGAGACAAAGGAAAGGAGAATATGATAAGAAAGTTCAGAGAAAGGAGAAACAAATGGCATCGACAGAGGAATTTGTGAAATATGTTGCGGATCAGCTTCGGGATGCGGGTGAAATCGTGTACCGGAAAATGTTCGGAGAGTATGGGATTTATTGTGACGGTAAGATTTTCGGACTGATCTGTGATGATCAGCTGTTTTTAAAGATTACGGAGGCGGGAAAAGCGGCGGAACCGAGGCTGTCAGAAGCGCCTCCTTATGAGGGGGCAAAGCCATATTTTCTGATAGAGGATGTAGATGATAAAGCGTTTCTCACAGATTTGGTGCGAAGAACCTGTGAAGAGCTTCCCGCGCCGAAATCTAAGGGAACAAAGAAAGTGAAGAAATATGAGACAGGGGAAAAGAGTGTTCTGAGGGATTCGGAAAGGCCAGGGAGTACCGGATCTCTCAAAGAGACAACAGGATATTATAGAGCCGGCCGCAGGAGTACGAAATGGTGTGAAAGCGAAAGTTTTCGATTTTAAAAAAGAATATAAGGAATTTTATGCGCCGCCGAAAAAGCCGCAGATGATTGAGATTCCTCCGATGAATTTCGTGGCTGTTCGTGGACTGGGCGATCCGAATGAAGAGGGGGCATATAAAGATGCTGTCGGTCTGCTGTACGCTGTTTCATTTACTCTGAAGATGAGCTATAAAGGGAAGTACTCCATCGAAGGGTATTTTCCTTATGTGGTGCCGCCTTTGGAAGGTCTGTGGATTCAGGAAGGCAGCTCTGACAGGATCGATTACAGCCGCAAAAGAGATTTTCGCTGGATCTCTATGATTCGTCTTCCGGATTTTATCTCGCGACAGGATTTTAGCTGGGCGGTGGCCGAGGTTGAAAAAAAGAAGAAAAAAGATTTTTCTGCCGTGGAGTTTTTCACTTATAACGAAGGTCTTTGTGTTCAGTGTATGCATACAGGGTCTTATGACGAGGAACCGGAGACGATAGAGAAGATGGAAGCTTTTGCCCGGCAAGAGGGATATAAAACGGCGTTGTCAGAGATCCGCAGGCATCATGAAATCTATCTGAACGATCCGCGTCGTACCGCGGTATCACGGCTGAAAACCGTGATACGGATTCCGGTGAGAAGAATGGATGGTTGATAACTTGCAAAGGAAGCCCCCTCTGCGGGATCCCGCAGAGGGGGCTTCCTTTCATTTTTACTATCTCTTTTTATAGATTTTTTTGTCCTGTGAATATCCGGTTTCATTACGAAGAAGAGACTCTATCCCAGACAATCTTTCAAAAATTCATCGTCGGGAATCTGCGCTGTGATCACGGCTTTGTGAATCGCTTCAGCCATGACTTCGGCGGATAGCGTTCCCACGAGATTGATATCCGCCGTCACCTGTTTTTCTCCTTCTTCGGCAGGTATGCTGGCAGCGTAGACCGTATCGCCGTCGGCCATTGTTCCTACGGGCGTGATACAGCGGGCGTAGGCGTTCTGTGCCATAGAGGCGATTTTATTCATCTCGGCCTTAGAGAAGCGGGCATTGGTGATGACGGTGCCGATCGTGGTATTTCCGGTGAACATGTCCCGGGGCTGTATAAACCGGGTGAGCTCCATTACGGTGTCGGACAAATCCGTGCGGGCCTCATTGGTGAGTCCCGCTATTTTTTTGCCGTCCCGCGGATTTACGATATCGCCGAAAGCATTGACGATGACGGCGGCGGTTATTTCCAGATCTCCGATTCGAACGCTGTGGATGCCGAAGCCGGATTTCATAGCGCGCTTCATACCATACAGCTTTCCCACAGAGGCTCCGATGCCTCCGCCGATATTTCCCATACGGCCGTCCGTGCCCTGCAGCGCCCGCTCACAGGCTTCGTATCCCAGGGACGCGTCCGGGCGGAGGGTCGCGCTGCCGTAGGCCAGATCGAAAATACAGGACTGACACACCAGAGGAACACGGCAGGCAGGGGTAACGTAACCGATATCGTGTTTTTCGAGGCATCTCATGACGCCATCGGCGGCCGCCAGGCCGTAGGCTGAGCCGCCGGATAAAACGATGGCATCGACCGGATTGTCCGCTGTTTCCGGCAAAGTAAGAGGCGTTTCCCGGGAAGCCGGCCCGCCTCCGCTGATATGACATCCCGCCCGAGCGCCCCGGGGAAAATACAGTACCGTAACGCCGGTTTTTGCATGATCCCATTCCGCATGGCCGATCTGAAGGCCGCTGATTTCTCTGATATCCAATTCTTTTACAACAGGCATCATCATCATCGATTCTCCTATTTTTCTTCTTCCATTTTCTCATTTGCTTTTCCGCTGTTTTTTTTGAACTATTATATTATATAATAAATGAGAAACGAGGAAAAGAAGTCTTCCCGAATCTTCCTTTTCGGGATCAGGGTAGTTTTTGTATGACAGCCGGTGAAACGGCTTTCAGGAGAAGAGGCATGAAACTGAAAAATTTTCTGATCGCGGTCACAGATATGGAGTTATCCAAGCGTTTTTACCGGGAACTTTTCGGTCTGAGAGTCGCGGCGGATTTCGGAGAAAATGTGATTCTGACGGAAGGACTGGTGCTGCAGGAGCGAACGGTATGGCAATCCTCTCTCGGAAAGAAAGTGTCGCGCGGGGGCTGCGACGCGGAATTATATTTTGAAGAAAGCTGTCTGGATGATTTTCTGCGCAGAGTGGAAGACAGCGGTTTTTCTGTCGAGTATCTCAATCCTCTTACCGAACGCGGATGGGGGCAGAGGTTTGTGCGGCTCTGTGATCCGGATCTGCATGTGATCGAAATCGCAGAATCGCCGGAATCGGTGGTGCGAAGATTTCTTTCATCGGGGATGAGCATACCGCAGACGGCGGAAAGGACGGGGATGCTTCTTTCTCAGGTGGAAGCTGTTCACAAGAGCATGAGCTCGGGCCATCTCAACTGATCGCCGGGAGGGCGGAAGAGATCCAAAAAAACGGCGTCCTGTGCGGAACTTCTTCCTGCGCTTTGATCTGGTGGATTCTTCAGATCTTCTTCTGGCGCCGGTGGATACTTTTCGGTGCAGAAAAGTCCGGTGCGATATCGAAAA
>CAJLHL010000083.1 GCA_905206455.1 uncultured Eubacteriales bacterium | reverse complement strand
GGTGGCATTATCCTTCGGAGCAAAATTATTCGCACCTTTTCCGCTGATAATTCCTGCCTGCTGCATGGAAGCTACTGCATCTGCCGCATAAGAAGAAATGGATGAATTATCCGCGAAATCCACTTTATCATTGACATTCTCCAGCTTTTTCGGCGCTAATTTCTCCACATATCTGTCGATAATAACCGCCATATCCTGTCTCGTAATCCGGCTGTTCGGATTGAATTTATCTCCGCTGCCCGTTACGATACCATTCTCGGCTGCCCATGCGACATAAGGAGCATACCACGCGCCGGCATCCACGTCACTGAAAGAGGATCCTGCCGCAGACGTCACATCCGCACCGGCCACGCCCGCGATGATCTTCACAAATTCCGCTCTCGTCACAAAATCATTGGGAGCAAACGTATTTGCTGTCTTGCCGCTGACGATGGATTTTTCTGCCAGATAAGTCACATATTCCGCATACCATGCATCGGAAGGCACATCCTGGAACGAAATCTCCGGAACCGGATCTGCATCCTTTTCGGCCCACTTGGCATACAGGGTAAAAGATTTGGTAACTTCGGAACCAAAATCATATGCAGTGGTCATACCGCTGTCCGTATACCATCCTTCGAAAACAAATCCTTCCTTTGTCGGATCTTCCGGTCTGCTTACCTTCTGACCGTCTGCGACCGTCTGCTTTTCCACCACAGATCCGCCATTGCTCTCGAAAATCACCGTATATTGTTCCGTTTCAGACGAATCGCCGCCTCCGGAACTTCCGCCGTTATTTCCAGATCCACCGTTCCCGGAATCATCTCCCGGATCTTTATCGTCACCGCCCCCCGGCTGCTCCCCGGAATCATCCTGAACAGTTACGGAAACGGTCTCTTCTGCGGTATTATACTCTCTGAGTGCAGCGGTAATCGTAATCTCAGCGTCTCCTGCAGACTTGGCGGTAATCGTGATACTGCCATTGCCATCATAAGATGTCTCCGCAACGCCGGAGTCCGAGGAATCCACTGTAACCGCAGCTTCAAATAATTGCATTTCTTTACCGTTGCAGACACATTCCTGCTGACCGTTGACATATTCGATGCAATTCTTTTCACCACATATTTCCGGACATTCCGGCATCTGGCATCCCGGATAATGTTCTTCTGCATACGGAGAAACGCTCAGTTCAACTGTCTCACCCACCTGAAGCGTATAGCTGCTGTCGCCCTCAATCTTTACATCGCCTCTGTCGATGTAAGCGAAAGCTGAAACCGCCGTCGCCGACAGAACCATCGCCGCGGAAACTGCGCAGCAGAGCGCCCTTTTCCATAATCTTTTTTTCATTTTTTCCTCCTGAATAAACTTTGTTTTACTTCATTTTCTGACGGATAAAGTCCGGTGCAGATTCGTAGGGTAAAAACTTGTAAATGTATTCGCTGCCGCCCGTCAGCTTCACCGCGGCGATATAACCGCCGCCGCTCATAAAGTACGTGCTGCGCAGAGCAGGCGCGATTTCTGAAATCTGTTCCGCTTCTGTAAACTCCGGCCGTGTCCCAAAATCCTGACGGAATGGAAATTCGTCGGCAGAATCTGATTTATAGGACTGAAACAGAACAGATACAGGATCGGAAATGCAATTCATCGATCCGTAGGGATCGAATTTCTGGAGCGTAATGCTCTCTATTTTCTGTGATTTACTGTCTGCAGAGACCTGCGTATCGGCTTCAGATGTACCGGCTCCGTCAAAATAGATTTCCGCGCCCCATCCTTTCAAAAGAGCTACGGTCTCCTCAAAATCTTCCGTAATCCAGACGGAGACATTCGATGTACTGTAAGCAAAGGTATCGAGATCGCTCTCGCCGTTCAGAGTGAAAAACAGCCGGGCTCCCGCATCCTCTTCAGGAAAATACCGGTCGCTTACACTCTGGGAAGAAAGGTCCGATGCGATCGCCGTCAGCAGGGCCCTTCGACTCTCTTCTCCCGGATCGATCCGCCGGATCTCGCCCAGCCACGGGTCCGCGAGATAAATTTCTCCCGCGGCAAAGGCCTCGGAATTCCACAGAGTCGAAGCTAACTCTCCGCGGACCACAGCAGAAGAAGAACTGCGGAATTCCGCACAATTCTCCAAGGTTAAAAACGAAGCCAGCTCTCTCAGGCGGATACGATCGTAGTATCGGCTGATTCTTCTGCCGGATTTCAATGTATAGTCCACCTGAATATCATAGGGAACGACGGTCCCGGAAAAATCGCCGTCAGAAGATCCGAGATCATGTATGCCGCCCTCCGACAGTTTCTGATGGAGCTCCTTTGCCTGTGCGACACTTTCTTCTTCCGAAAGAATAATCTGTCCGCTGCAGTAATACGCCGCTCCGCTGCTGCTGGCCTGCACCTGGGACGGCATGAGAGCCGGCTGTCCCACATAACTGATCGAAACAGAACTGATCTCTCCGGTTTCCGGGATCTTCGATCCTGCGCCCAGCATTCCTGTATCTGTCAGCAAGATGCCGGCGGCGAGGATACAGGTCAGGCATGCGCACTGAATCAGTTTTCTTCTAATCTGTATTCCCCTGCCTGAAACCGCGGAGAGGACAAAAAAGACCAGAAGGAAACAGAAATAGGCCGCCACAGCCGCTATACGACGGTTCACATCTCTCATTCCGTCCAAAATCAGCGCAAAAGCGCCGAGAGACCAGACTGCAGGAAGAAAAATGCCATAAAACCGGCTGAGTCCGGAAATTCCGGCATTCTCCGATTTTCTGCGCTGAAAGAGCCAGCCCACCGCAGCAGCAGCAGCTAAAATTACGGCAATCTGTGGCAGAAGAGGCAGCAGACCGACCGGTTCCGGATCAGCCGACGCCATTTCCCGGCTGTAAAAATAGTGGGTTTTCAGCTCGTTGTAGAAAAAGATCAGCGGATTGGCCGGACTCAGTTTTTCTATCAGACCCGGCGCTACGTTCTCCATAGCGTACGTCGTCTCACCGAAGACATTCCCCCAAAGATAGGTCTTCATCAGAGCGTTGATAAAATAGAAAAAAATCGAAGGCGCAGTTGCCGCAGTCACTCCCAGCGCCGCTGCTTCAGAGAAAGTCCCCGCAATACAGCAGGCCGCCGCCGCGATGAGCAGAGCGCAAAAGGCCTGCACCGTCAGACCGGCACCGATATATGCCGCGTAGGACAACAGACCATCATATCTTCCGAGAGCGGAACAGTTCAACGCCGCCGACGCTAAAACCGGCAGCGCGATGCTCACTGCGATAACCGCAAAACCGGCAGCGAGCCGGTTCCCGTACAGCTTTTTCCGCTTCAGCCCTAAGGACATATAGAAGGATGTCCGATTGCGATCCGTAAGAAATCCGAAGAGCCGCATCCCGCAGGCCGCGCCGAAAATCACCGACGCTGCCTGAATCAGAGGCAGTACTTCATCGGCGCAAAAGCGAAATTTCAGCTGCTGATGTGTATAATCTACGTTAAAAATCGACGTATCCGGCACCGCGCAGGTGGATACGGGAAACAGAACAGTAAACACGATCAGCCCCAGCAGAAGCAGCCCGCGGCTCTGCTTCATCACCAGAAGAAAGTCATGGCGCAGAATACCGCTCCCGCTATTTCCGTCTCTTCTTTTGCCGTCTTTGTTTTTGCTCCTGGAAAAAGCACCGTCTTTCTCATCTCTTTTCTTTTTCGAAAATCCCCGGAACTTCTCCGTCGAAGAGACGTTCGATTTCATCTTCATCCACCTCGCTTTTTTCGAGAAAATAGCTTTCCAGCGATCCGCCGCGGGTATCGGGAACGATGAGACGATCGCCGTCGATCATCCCGATCTCGTCTGCGATGTGCTCCAGCTCATTTAAATAGTGAGACGTCACGATGACCAGCGCGTTCCTTCTCGAAGTATAATTTTTCAGAATCTTCGTGAGCATCTGCCGTTTGGCGATATCCAGGCCGTCAAATGTCTCGTCGAGAAACAGATACCGCGGCATCACAGACAGAGCCAGGAGAAGGCCGGTCTGCCGCTGCATCCCTTTTGAAAATCCGGCGATTTTCGCCGTTCCCTCCAAACCGAACAAATGCAGGAGTCTTCCGTACAGCTCATCGCTCCAGGTCGGATAATATCCGCGGTAAATTCTCCGCATCCCATCCGGCGTACTCTGAGGATCGAAAAACAGTTCTTCTGTCATAAGAAAAGAATTTCTCCTGAATTCCTCATTCTCGTAAGTGGACACTCCTTCTGCCAGAATCTCTCCCTCTTCCTGGCGGAAAATGCCGGCAATCGTCTTTAAAAGCGTCGTCTTTCCTGACCCGTTGTATCCGATCAGCCCATAGACCTTTCCATTTTCGTAAATACAGTTCACATCACGGACAATCGTGTGTTTTCCGTATTTTTTTGTTACAGATTTCAACTCAATCATATGTATTTATCACTATTTCTTTTCTCTGTCCCTGAACATCCGAATACATCGTATTTACACAATCCGCAGGCGCTTTATCCTCTTTTCTTCCGGATAATCAGCGCTCCTGCTGCAAGAATAATCAGAACAGCCGCTCCGATCCCCGCTGCCGCAGCTGTGTTTATGCTTCCTTTTGCCGGAGAAGCTCCGGTGAGAACGTAAGAGGAACAGTGATCCAGGGAAAATGTCACATAACCGTTTTCCACAGAAATATCCTCCGCGGCAGGTTCTAAGTTTCCGTCCTCGCCCCACTGGTAGAGCGTAAGAACATCTCCGTCACGGAAAACTGATGATACCCCGGCATAAAATTCCGCTTCTGCCGGCAGATTCCCTTCATGCGAGAAATCGAAAAAAAGCGCATCCTCTCCGCCGATCTGTTTCCGTATTTTTTCCGGGATCTCAGTGGTGATATCCACACTGAGATCGATATCTTCCGCTTCCGTCAGCTTCGTCCCGTCAAACGTCCAGGAGTATTCTACATTCTCGCCGGTTTTCTGCTGAAACGTCACGAATCTCTGATGATCCAAGGCTGCCTGCAGGTAGGATTTCACGTCGGTATTTTCATCAAGAGGAACCATTTCATAAACGCCCCTTTTCGTTTCCATCACTTTGCTTCCGTCCGCAGCGCTCGAATCCTGTTCCGCGCTGCTGTTTCCGGAGATATCTTCTCCCGAAATCGCGTCATCCCCGGTCGGATCCACAGAAGTCACTTTCGCTCCGTCCTGTCTTTCCCCATCTGCACCTCCGGAATCCTTTGTTTTCTTCTGTGCTTGAGTTCCTCCGCCTGCAGAGTCTGTTGTCACAGTTACCGAAATCGTCTTTGTACTGCTGATATACTGCCGCATACTGCCCGTAACGGTTATCGTCGTTTTTCCTGCGGACATCCCCTTGATAGTGAGCATGCCTCCTCCATAAGAAGCTGTCGCTACCGAAGAATTTCCCGATACCGCTTTCACGCTGGAATAATACGTCTGATAGGAAGTACCTCCGCAGGTACATTCTCCGTACTCGTTGAGACATCCCGTATTTCCGCAGCTCTGCGGACATTCCGCCATACCGCAGCCCGGCAGCTGCTGTTCCTTAATCGGATCTATCGTTACCGACACAGATGCGCTCTTTCCGACTGCGAGATTGATACTTGACTGTCCCAGCTGCATCGACACCGTACCACGGTTAAAATAGGCGAAGGACGGTACAGTGAACAGGCACTGCATCAGCGCTGCCGCACACAACAGCGCCAATAATTTTTTTCTTTTTTTCATTCCCGATCCTCTTATCTGCTCTTTCTCTGTATTTCCGCAGCATCGCCGCTTGTCCGCACATTTACAATCTACGGCCTGTGCGGAAATGCAGTATGAAAGATATCTTTCTTTCTTCAAAAATCCAGTTATCTGAACTTTCTTCACAGCTCTACGGAATCTGTCTGTCCAGAATTGTCAGCATCTTACAAGCTTCCGCTCTCGAAGCATTTGCAGCCGGCGCAAACCTCTGTCCGCTTCTTCCGTTGATGATCCCGGCCTTTTGCATGGCTGTCACAGCGTCTGTCGCATAAGATGCGATCTCCGAAGCGTCGGTAAACGTCTGAACAGTATTTTCATTTTTCAGGGAGATTCCATTCTTTTCTGTGTACCGGTAGAGGATCACCGCCATATCCTGACGGGAAATTTTTCCGTCGGGATGAAATGCGGCGGTACCCGTACCGTTTATAATTCCTGCTTCCGCACCCCAGGCCACATAAGGAGCGTACCACGCGTCCGCCTTTACATCGTCAAATGTCGATGTACTGTATTTCGTGACATCTGCGCCGTCAATCCCGGCGATCAGCTTGACAAATTCCGCTCTCGTCACCGGCGCTTCCGGTGCAAACAGAGATTCCGTCCTGCCGTTTATGATGCCTTTTTCGGACAGGTAGTCCACATATTCCGCATACCAGCTGTCTGCTGCTACATCGGTATATTTTGAAGAATCGCTCTGTCCATACTGAGATTTGTCGACATACAAATCCACGCGAATGCAGTCGCCGCTGGTCTCATTGCGGTAACCGCCGTATACCCCGTCCAGATTAGCCAGACCCGCGATAAACGGTCCGCTCACATTTTTTACGAGTCCGATCTCCGTTTCAAACCCTTTCGCGAGAGCATTGGCGTTAAACGTGTTATAGTCCACATTGCCTTCCAGATCGTGATCATGGTCCGGCAAAAGAGGATATCCGTTTTTCGACACCGCGATGACCGGAACCGCGCCGCTCACCGAAAACGTATTGGTGAGCTCCAGATAGTATCTGCTGTAGTCTCCGTCTTTCGGGAAAAAATATGCCAAATCCTCCACTTTCCCGAAAAGATCGTTATCCCTTCCGTAGAACAGAGCGAATCCCTCTCCGTCTTTCATTCCCGCCTGTTCCCTGAGAAACCACGACATGCTGAGACCTTCAAAATAATCACTGAATCCGCCCAGTCCCAGAGTATCTTTCATTTCCTCGTTTCCTGAAATTCCGAAATAGTTTCCGAAAACCTGTTCCGGATGATCTGCCATCATTTTTTCGATCTCTTTCATGGTATAAGTAATTGTTTTGAACGGCTTAGCCTCCTCGCCCTCCTTAAAACTGTCTTTATCTACAAAATTGACAGTAAACGTCATATCCTGCATATAAGAAAGGGGTCCTTCGGAATGAAATCCATAATGAGGATCCGACAAGTCTTCCGGCGTACTGACGAGAATCTTCGTAACGCCTTCCAGCACTGAATCCGCTCCATTTTCTCCGCCGCTCAGAAAAATCCTCTTTCCATTTTCCTCCGACGTCAGAAGAGCTTCTGATCCGTTCTGATTCAGTTCTCTCAGACGTACCGTCTCTGCCGGCTCTACCTTATCTTCAGTAAAAATCTGAATCACGGCGTCCTCCGGCGCGTCGTTCTCTACGCCGCACATCATCAGAAACGCGGCCAGATCGATTCCCTTTACTTCCACAGGAGTCCCGCTCACCAGATAACTGCGCAATTTTGTCAGACCGAGAGATTCCGCTTCCAAAATTTCATTTAGATCCTTGCCGCTGAAAATCTGTTCTTCCGGCATCAGCGCGCCTGTAATCTTCAGAGGCTGGTAGAGAATATTTCCATTTCCTACGAAAGCAGTTTCGGCTCCGGCTGAAATACTGCCGCTGCCGCCCGCTGCCTCAATTCCCGTCTCCGCCGCACAGACACTGTACACCGACGTCATGCTCAGCAGAACCGCCATACATCCCGCTGCAATTTTTTTTCTCGCATTATTCATATCGTTTTTACCTAATCTATTACACGGCAGAAAGATAGCGACAGAATCTGCCGCTATCTCTACTGCTTTTTGTATTAAAGGAAATCAGAATCCGAAGACTACGCTTCCATCATCTTCATGAGAACAGTCAGCATCTTGCACGCCTCTGCTCTCGTTGCGTTATCCTTCGGAGCGAAGGTATTTCCTCCCTTACCGTTGATGATTCCCGCCTGCTGCATCGCCTTTACCGCGTCTGCCGCATAAGATGAAATCTGTGCGCTGTCGGTGAAGTTCACTGCTGCCAGATCCGTCGGAAGCGTGAATTTCGCAAAGTCAGTGTAGCGCTTGATCATCGTAGCCATATCCTGACGGGAGATATTTCCGTTCGGATGGAAAGTTGTCTCGCTCGTACCGTTGATGATGCCGTTTTCCACACCCCATGCCACGTACGGAGCATACCATGCGTCGGATGCCACATCGCTGAATCTGGAAGAAGACTTACCGGAAACATCGGCTCCCGCCACTCCTGCGATGATCTTGATGAATTCCGCTCTCGTGATCTGTGCGTCCGGAGCGAAAGTATCCGCTGTCTTTCCGTTTACGATGCCTTTGCCTGCAAGGTAGGACACATATTCCGCATACCATGCGTCAGCCGCTACGTCTTTGAAGGAGGTTGACGGTTCAGGCTCAGCGCCTTTTTCCGTCCACTTCGCATACAGCGTAATGGATTTCGTCACTTTAGAACTGAAATCATATGCTGTCGTCAGTTTGCTGTCGGTATACCAGCCTGCGAATTCATAACCTTCTCTGGCCGGATCTGCCGGTTTATTCACCTTCTCTCCGGAAGTGACCGTCTGCTTCGCAACGTCAGAACCGCCGTTGGAATCGAAAGTTACCGTATAATCCTTTGCCACGGCAGAACCACCGCCACCGCCGGAGCTTTCGCGGGAGAGGGAGACTTTGACGGACTGGCTATCCTCTTCTGTCACCTCATACGTTCCTGTCTGTGTTACGTAACCGGAAGCGGAAACAGTGTAGCTGTAAGTTTCTCCACTAATTAACGGATACTTACCTTCCACTGGATAAATCGATGCGCCATGACTGTCTGTTACATCGATTTCAGCAGACTCCGGCGTCACATCGAATTCGACTTCTTTCGCATTTTCATCGTCAGAATAAGAACTGTCGACCAGATCGATTCCGTATAATTGATAGGTTGCTCTCATCGTCGTATTTAACGTAGAAGAGAGTTCCTCTCCACCTTCCTGAACCATAGATGTCCCCAACAGGAAACGGAAACATTTATCGGCTTTCAGATTCTCATCGTATGGAACGTCTGTCAGCGGTTCATCATCGAAATCCACATTCGGGTCTTCCACGAACTGATAAGCGATCATGTTCTTCACTAACACTTTTTCGCTCTTTGCCATAGCTTTACGGAGTTTCAGATTATGGTCAGCTACTGCGGCAGAATCATTCTGATCTACTTCTTCACCGGCCTTATAAGTTTTCCACAACTCCGTTTCACGATTATACAGATCCTGGAAATAATATCTGTCTTTCATCAGTTCCGTATAGTCGGTCGTAATCATGTTAAAATAGCTGTCTACCGAAGGATCATCATTCAAATCAGTCTCATCATTGCTGTCGTTTGTTCTGAATTTGGCTTTTGTTGTCTCTGGGTTGAAATCTTTACCCTCTACAAATCCGGCATCTGCGATAAGTGCTGACAAATAAGCCCCGTCGCCCTTAAACGCTCTGGAACCTGTCATAGAGCAGGCTGTACTGTACATGACTCCCTTGCCACCGGTTTCCGGATTTTCCGAAAATGCCCTGATTTCTGCTTCTGTAAAAGTCTTGGATTTTCTTACGTTACCATCCCTGTCGAGCAAACGAACCGTAAAAGAGGCGGAACCATTGTAAGTAACGGTCACTTCCTGTGTCACTGTTGCATAACCCTCGGATTCGACAGTTACCGTGTAGTTTGTTTTCTTGGCCGTCTTCTGTCCCGGCGTATCGAAAGCCAGACTCTTGATCTTCAGCATGCCGGAATCAAAGGAATAATCCGTATCTTTCGCTAAAACCTTGTCGTTCAGCTTTACCGATGTCACCTTATCCATCCAGTCCTGACCGCCGAGTAGAGACAGACTCACCGAACCGTTGGATCGTGTCACGCTCGTCGTAGTGATAGCGTTATCCTGTGCGCCGTCCACTGCGGACTGGAGATCGGCTCTGATCGTCTGCCATTCCAAACCGGTTTTCACTGTATCAGGATTTACACCCTCTGCTTCCGTAATAGCGGCAGTCAGCGCATCTTTACACTCCTGCGCAACGGCGTTACTTTCTTTGATTTCATCGGCTCTTTCTTTCGCAGCTGAGAGTTCTTCACTGAATAATGCTGTCTGAACTACTTCATCATTGGGTTCTGCATAGCCGAACATATGCACTTCTGTACTATCAGCTAAATTTATATTTGATTCATTTGCTTTTGCTGCGATCGTAAACTGATCTGCATCGTCTTCTGTTCCCTGTGTGATCGTATAATCATCTGATTGAAATTTCTCACAAAGTGCTTTTACCCAGGTTGAAACAGGTACAAATTCTCCGTTCGCCAAATAAGTATGCGTGTGGATCGGCACTAAACCGGAAGGATCCTTTGTAATGCTCTCACCGTCTACGAGAATCTGAATAGAAGACATCCCTCTGAGCATCGCCGGTCCGGTCATTTTAAAGGTTACGGAATTCTTCTGAGCCGTACCGTCTACAGATGTAACCTTTTCAAATCCCAGGCCGGTAGGCACATAGGTGTTGATATCCTTCCACTC
>CAJLHL010000082.1 GCA_905206455.1 uncultured Eubacteriales bacterium | reverse complement strand
GGTCCCCTTTTGTGTCCGCCTGTATTCTCAACGCTACCAGATTCCCATAATATGCTGCATTCCGAGACTGGTGACAGATATTCCCACCCAGCAGCAAAGCCCCATGGCGATCGGTTTTCCGCCGGATTTTACGAGTTTTACGATATCCGTATTAAGACCGATGGCGGCCATAGCCATCACAATAAAGAACTTGCTCACCTGTTTCATCAGAGAGAAAAAACCGAGGATAGCGGCCGCCGCCATTCCCGTGATGATTCCGGAGGAAATCATTAGCTGAAATATCGTAGTGATGACAGAAGCGCCGACGAAATAAAGGATAAAAAACGGAAAAATCGATTTCATGCTGACTTTCGTACCTTTTCCGCTTTTTTCTTTTCTCGCCCTGAGAAAAGCCAGCGCCAGAGTAATCGGGATGATCGCCAGCGTCCGCGTCAGCTTAACGGTAACCGCTTTATCCAGAGTTTGAGATCCCAGACCAAACATCGCGTCCCAGGTGGAAGCCGCCGCCGTAACCGAAGAAGTATCATTGACCGCCGTTCCCGCAAAAATGCCGAAAGCCTCCGGATCCGGGCTGAATCCCAAAATCTGTGCTCCGAGCGTCGGAAAGAGAATCGCAGCCAGTACATTGAAGAAAAAGATGACGGAAATGGACTGCGCCACTTCCTCGTCATCCGCATCGATCACCGGCGCAGACGCCGCGATAGCGGAACCGCCGCAGATAGAAGAACCCACACCGATGAGTATGGAGATCTTCGACGGAATTTTTATCAGGCGGTACAACAGATAAGCTATTATCAGTGATACCGTGATCGTCGAAATGATGATGGGCAGCGACTGCTTTCCCGTCTGAAAGATGACCGACAGATTCAGGCCGAATCCCAACAAAATGACGGCGTACTGCAGTATCTTTTTTGAAGTAAAGGTAATGCCTGGCTGCATCTTCGTCTTATCTTTCAAAATCTGTGTCATTATCATTCCGGCGATAATGGCGATTACCGGTCCGCCTATGATGGGAAACCGGTTTCCCAGATAAGCGGCGGGTACGGCAATCGCCAGACAAAGAGCCAATCCCCGCCACCGCTCTTTCAATAGTTCCATATTCACTCCTTTCTTTTATTCCGTTGTCATGTTTGATGACTTTTGCCCTTCGGAAAAATCCCCCACGGACGAACTGATTTTCCCGGGAAATGAGTTCTCTCTCTCGGACGGCGCTGCGAAAGAACTGCCCTGAGACGCGGAATGCATCCCAGGGCAGTCGATACGCTGCGTATGATCAGATCCGCCGCGTCCTCTTTCGAGAATCCGGATTTCTACAGATAGAGCGGATATTTCTCACAGAGTTCTTTTACGATAGTCTTTGCCTTTTCCAGAGACGAAGAGTCTTCCGGATGATCCAGGACAAGCGCGATCGCTTCCGCAGTCTTTGCCGCGTCCTCTTCTTTAAAACCGCGGGTCGTCATCGCCGGCGTGCCCAGACGGATGCCGCTGGTGATAAACGGACTCTGAGGATCGTTTGGAACCGCATTCTTGTTTGTCGTGATATTCGCTTCATCCAGCAGCTTCTCCGCCTGCTTGCCCGTAAGACCCTTATTTACCAGATTTACCAGCATCAGATGGTTGTCCGTACCGCCGGAAACCAGGTCAAAGCCTCTCTCCATGAGACCTTCCGCCAATACTTTCGCGTTTTTGACGACCTGTTCCATATCGCGCTTAAATTCAGGAGAAGCCGCTTCTTTAAAACACACGGCCTTCGCCGCGATGACGTGCATCAGAGGACCGCCCTGTGTGCCCGGAAAGATCGCCTTGTCTACAGCCTTTGCGTATTCCTCTCTGCAGAGAATCGCACCGCCTCTCGGACCTCTCAGTGTCTTATGCGTCGTAGTCGTAACGATATCCGCATACTCCACCGGATTCGGATGACAGCCGGCTGCCACGAGACCTGCGATATGCGCCATGTCTACCATCAGAATCGCACCGATCTCATCCGCGATCTCGCGGAACTTATCTGTCTCCACCGTGCGCGGATAAGCGCTGGCGCCCGCTACGATGAGCTTCGGCCGGTGTTCCTGAGCTAACTTCCTCACATTGTCAAAATCGATCATGCCTGTAGCGGGATCGATGCCGTAAGAAACGAAACGATAGGATTTCCCCGAATAATTCACCGGAGAACCGTGTGTAAGATGGCCGCCGTTGGACAAGTCCATACCCATGACCGTGTCCCCGTACTCGAGAACCGCCTGGTAGACTGCGGTATTGGCGTTGGCTCCGCTGTGCGGCTGCACGTTGGCGTGTTCCGCGCCGAAGAGGGCTTTCAGCCTTTCGATCGCCAGAGTCTCCGCTTCGTCTACAAATTCACATCCTCCGTAATAACGCTTGCCGGGATAACCTTCCGCATATTTATTCGTCAATGCGCTGCCCATCGCTTCCATGACAGCTCTGCTCACGAAATTTTCCGAAGCGATGAGTTCGATCTTGTTTTCCTGTCTGCCCATCTCTTTCTTTATTATCGAGGCGATCTCCGGATCTGCCTTTTCCAGATAATGAAAATACATTGTCCTCTCCTTTTCACCAGTAAATGATCTGAAGCCCTTCAGAAAAATTGAAGGAAAATAGATTCGATGCAAATTTCTTCAAAATACGCCTTTCATCATCGTATCAGATGAATTATAGCACATGCCCGCTATATTTTGAAGTACCAACCATTTCTTCCGGTAAATCGCCTTTTCCCTCACTGACAAAGCCGGATCCGGAAGAACCGCCCGGCGGATTTTGGAGATCCGCAGTTCCGGATCTCAGACGTTTCAGCGTGCAGCGCTGAATATTTAAAATCCGCAGAATATTATTTATTCTGTCCGCATATAATATTTCCGTTTATTTTTCCGTTCGTTTTGACGTATAATAACATAGCATCGATCATCCTTCGGCTCTGCAGGCCGCGGATACGGCTCTTTCAAAACAGGATTTCACGCTCTGCACGGTTTATACCGGTTTTCGCATTTTTAAAGCCGAATTCGCAATTTTTGAACCGGCCGCAGCATATTCCGAAGAAAATTTCGGATTTCTCAGAGAAACTATTTACCGCACCCACATACCCACAGAAAGGGAGAAGCGGAAGGAGACAGAAAATGACTGAACCGAGTTCCACAAAAAAAATATCGAAACTATCTCTTCTGGTGATCGTCATGATAACTTCATTTCTCACCACATTTACCGGTAGCGCCCTGAATCTTTCCGTTCCGGCCATCAGCGGAGAATTTCATGCGGGAGCCGTCAGCGTAGGCTGGATCATTACGGGATATATCCTGTCTTCCGCCGCGCTCTCCGTCCCTTTCGGACACTTCGCGGACCTGTACGGCAAAAAGCCGGTTCTGGTAACAGGCCAGATTCTGTTTACCGTCTTCGCTCTGCTGTGCTCTCTGGCGTGGAACATTCAGACGATCATCGCCTTCCGGCTGCTGCAGGGTGTGGGCGCGGCGATGATCTTTTCCACAAATGTAGCGATCCTCGTAGCCTCTTTTCCTCCCCAGATGAGAGGCAAAATGCTCGGATTCTCCGTTTCCGCCACATATCTCGGCCTGTCGCTCGGTCCGGTTCTCGGAGGCGTCCTCAACCATAATTTCGGATGGCGCTCCGTATTTTATGTCACTACGGCGCTCGCCGCAGCTATCGCCGCTCTTTCGGTTTTCAAACTTCAGGAGCCCCGCTCTCTTCCCGCCGGCGAAGAAGACGTCCAAACGGGAACCGGGGGAAAAAGCGATAAAAAGTCCGAAGTCAACACCCCGGATGACAGAGAGAAGAAAAAATCGTCCGGCAGCCGCAAAAAGACCGTCGCCAAACAGATGGATCTGCCCGGATGCTTTCTGTACAGCGCCACACTGGCCTGTATCATGTACGGATTTTCTTCAATCACATCGAGCCTCGCCGCAAAAATACTCCTGCCGCTGGGAATCCTCTTGTTAATCTGCTTCCTGCGGAGAGAGACGCGGACGGAGGATCCTCTGATCCGCCTGGATATGTTCCGGAAGAATATCGTGTTTTCTTTCTCAAATATCGCCGCTCTGCTCAATTACGGCGCTTCTTATGCCGTCAGCTATCTTCTCTCGATCTATCTGCAGACGGTGATGGGATTCGACTCTCAGATCGCCGGCCTGATTCTCATTACCAGCCCGGTGTTTCAGACGATTCTGTCGCCTGTGGCGGGAAGACTGTCCGACCGATATTCCCCGTTCCTGCTCTCTTCCGTCGGAATGGGAATCTCTGCGGCGGGAATTTTCACCTTTATCTTTATCGGGAAAAATTTTCCGATATCTCTGTTTCTCGCCGCGCTGGTGGTTATCGGTATCGGCTTCGCTCTCTTTTCCTCGCCGAATACCAACGCGATTATGGCCTGTGTGGATAAAAAAGATTACGGCGTGGCGTCTTCCGTCACCGCCACCAGCCGCTCCATCGGCCACACGCTGAGCATGGCCGTCGTAACCGCAGTCATGGCGGTAACCGTGGGAAACATCACCCTGAACTCCGCGTCGGAGGATGCGATCATCTTCGCCATGCGGGTTTCTTTTATCGTATTTACACTGCTGAGTATCTCAGCCATTTTCTTCTCGTCCAGAAGAAAGTGACGAAAACAGGAAGCCACCGAAGGCTTTTCTTCCAGTCTCAGGCGGCCTTCCGACGGAAAGGATGAATAAATGACACAACAGGAGTTCGACCTGCTTTACAGCGGCGGCATCGACGCGCAGACAGCGCTGACGCTTCTCATGGGAAAAGAGACAATCTACCGGAAATATCTCTTCCGGTTCTCCGAGGACGAAAACTACGGACATCTCCTGTCCGCTGTAAGAAATCAGAATGCGGAAGCAGCCTTTCGCGCGGTGCACACGCTGAAAGGCACGGCCGCCTATATCGGAGCTTTCCGCGTTTCGGAAACCGCAGATTCGCTGACGGAACAGCTTCGCCCCGTCCGCACCGGACATCCGGATCTGAACGAAATCCGGCCGGAGACAGAACTGCTCGGCCGCAGGATCGCGGAGGCCTGCCGGGTTATCGAAGAGCTAAAAAATCTGACGGAAACTTAAGAAAGAACAGCCGTGTTACATTACAGGAAACGCAGAGGTGTCCCATGGAAATATTCACAAAAGAAATCATCGCCCGCAGCCGAAAACAGCGTAAAAAAGAGTTCTGCAGCGCCGGCGATATCTTCCGGATGCTGGAGATGGCTGCAGGAGAACACAACCGCGCTCTCGGATTCGGCCGCAGCCGGCTTCTCGAAAACGACGCGGCCTGGATTCTCACCGGGCAAAAGGTCCTGTTTCTGGTCATGCCCCGTCCGGGACAGAAACTGAGAATCGGCACCTGGCCCGGAAAGATGCGGTTCGCCCTTTTCTCCCGCCATTATCTGATCGAAGACGAACAAAATCACCCTGTGGTCAGAGCGGCCTCCAACTGGACGCTGCTCCATCTGAAGAACCGCAGCATCCTGCCGCCGAAAAAGGCCGGCATTTCTGTTGAGCCCGTCGTCACCGGAACGGAATTAGAGCTGGAAAAACACATCCCCGCCGCGAAAGCGCCGCCGTCACTTCAGCGCGCCGTTCTGCCGGAAGATATCGACGCTAACGGACACGTAAATAACGCCGTCTATGCAGACTGGATTGAAGAATATCTGACGAGCCCCGATTCCGGTCTTTCTCTCCCCGCACTCCGCAGCATCTCAATCCAATACCGTCACGAACTGCGTCTGGGAGACCGGGTTCAGATCCGCACCGAGCGAAGCGGAGACCGCATTCTGCTGACCGGAGAATCGGAAGGTAAAACAGCTTTCTGCGCGGCAGCGGAAGGATAATAACAACGATACGGTTACATAGGTAAAATGTGAAAGAAGTTCTTTCAGAGGCCATCCCATCGCAAGATACTTCGGACTTAGAAAATCCCGGACGATAAAAAGAGGAATCGCAGCAAAAAGACTGCGATTCCTCTTTTTCATTTCGCATTATCCCGCCTGAAAACCGGGCGTTCGTTTTATTTTTTCTCATCCTCTGGCGGAGGACACATATTTCAGCAGCTGATCTGCCGTGGTTTCTTCGTACATGATATACCGGTTCATTTCCAGCAGACTCTGCGGCAGTCCTTTGACCACCACATTTCTCCCCGGCTGTGTGGTGAAAGTGGCCTTGATGCCCAGCTGCACCAGAACCGAGGTAGTCAGTTCAGTATACTGACCGCCGGGATAAGCCAGAGCAAACGTCTCTCCTCCGGTGATCGATCGGATCAGTTCCCGCTCTTTCTGCACGTCATCCGCTATCAGATCCGCATAATCCCATTCATCCTCTCCGGACAGAGGAGCCATATTTTCCCGCGGGATTCCTTTTTCACACTCACCGCTCTGATGCAGATCATACGTATGACTCTGGATAGAAATCAGACCCGAATTTTCCATCTCCCTGGCTTCTGATACGCCGAAATGAGGAAGCATCGGCAGGCCGGTATCCTTGTATTCATCCTTTCCCACAGAAGAACCGATGACGAAAATCGTCGCTTTCATACCATATTTCTTCAGTATCGGGTAAGCGTACTCGTAATTGCTCTGATAGCCGTCGTCAAAAGTGATGACCACCGGTTTCTCCGGCAGAGCTTCTCCCTTTCCCACATAAGCGGTCAGTTCTTTTAGAGAAATGGCGGTATACCCGTTTTCCGCCAGCGTCCGGATCTGGTTTTCAAAAGTCTGAGGCGACAGGACCGCTCCGTTGCTGCCGTCCGCCGCCGGATCGATCTCGTGATACAGCAGTACCGGCACGTCCGCGGTATTTTCCTCCTCCGAAAGAGCGCCGCAGGTATACAGCGAATCCACTGCATCTCTTACATTTTCCTTCGTGACCAGCCGGCCGAAATCCTCCGGAAGATAGACGCTGTCATCTCCTGCCATGCGGGCCAGCGCCATCTGACCCACACAGTTCCGAAAATGTGTGGCGTCATAAAAATAACGCATTTCATAGCTGACCGAACTCATGGAAAAATCCCAAAAATCCGTAACCTCCGCAAGAGCGGTGTAAAATTCCAGAACCTCTTCCTTTGAAAAATCATCGAAATATTCCCAATAGACCGGCGATGAGACGACAACGAAATTAATTCCCTTTTCCTCGCAGAGATCCCGGATTCTGGCCAGGCTCTCCGCCGTCGATTCGATCTCCGTCATCTCCGGCGAGGTCTGAGGATAATTTGCAAACTCAGGATAGGCTTTCAGATAAGACTCACGATCAGAAATCCGCTCCGCATCTCTCCTCGTCTTGTCATAAGCCCCGGTCTCTGCATTGAATACGTCAAAGGTCTGATTCAGATAAGTGTCCTTGTACCAGGACCGCAGTTTGTCCACGGCATAAGTCGGTTTTGCCTTAAGATAACGCAGATAATATTCCGCCCGGTCCAAGAAACCGTCCTCCGCGGCCTTGCTGTGCACCGAATAGGTCAGAGGATTCTCCTCCTCATCATAATGCATCGCATTGTCGATATATACGTTGACGATGAGATTTTTGCACTCGTAGTTTTCGATAATATAGCGGCTTTCCTGTTCCACATCCAGCATATCGGCGCCGTACATGATCATATTGTAAAAGCTGGCGTCGTAGTATTCGTTCAGCTGTTCCACCGGATACGAGCTGGTGGAGGAACAGCCGATGATGTAGGAATCGTATTTTTCGTGATTCCGGTCGAGATAAGCGATTTTCGCCGCCCTCGGATTCAGCGTCATATCATAAGAATACCAGGAGAACAGACGATCTCCGAAAATACCGAAAGGATCCACCGCCAGATTCAACCCGCCCAGAAGCGCAAGCAGTCCGAATACGGTGAGGATAAACGAAACGAGCCATTTTTTTGCAGACACAGTCTCTCCTCCTTTTTCTAAAACTGCATATAGATGAATCCCACTGAAACATCTCCCTTAAACCATACGCCCAGCAGCAAAACCGCCGCCACGGGAATCAGTATGCCGAGATACTGTACAAAAGCGCGCTTCTGCGCCAGCGTTTCCCGGATGGAGAGCCCCCGCTCCTGCAGAAATTCCACGGTCAGCAGAACCGCCACACCTGCGGAGATGACCAGATAGTCCACCGCCGTGACGCCCAGCTGCAGCGCTGTGCCGTCCAGCAGAGCCCCCGGCTGAAAACGGAGCGCGGTGGCCTTCATCATAGAAACTGCATCTCCGAGGGAATCCGCTCTGGTGAGATATCTTCCGATGAAAATCAGAAGACAGGTACGAACGATGCGGAAAATCCGCCATCCCGTACTTTTGCGGTCGATCCCCAGACGTCTGCAGTTTCGTTCAAAGGTCTGTTCCAGCAGCAGAGACGCTGTGATGATAATACCGTTCCAGAAACCGTAGACGATATATTTCGGATCGGAGCCGTGCCAGATACCGATGATCAGATAGACGATAAAAGTCGCCAGCGACGTGGGCAGAATCTTTCCGAAGACTCCGCTGAAATGTTTTCTGCTGAACTTTCCCAGCTTCATGAACGGTTTCGACAGAGAGATCGGATAAAATACATAATCCCGCATCCAGGAACCCAGAGTGATATGCCATCTGCGCCAGTAATCCGCCACGGAATCGGCGAAAATCGGCCTCCGGAAATTTTCTGCAAGATTGACGCCGAAAAGATGCGCCACGCCCCGGGCGGTATCAATTCCGCCGGAGAAATCACAGTAAAGCTGAATACAGTAAAAAAATACGGCCAGCGCGATGATGCTCCCGCTGTAACTGTCATAATTATCGAAGACCGTATTGACCAGGACTCCCGCCCGGTCTGCGATGATCAGCTTCTTAAAGTATCCCCACAGCATCAGCTGAATTCCGCTGCGCAGGTTTTCAAAATCGAGATTCCGCTGAGCCGTCAGCTGACCGCCCAGGTCGCGGAACCGGCTGATCGGCCCCTGTACCATCTGCGGAAAGAACGATACGAAAAGCGCATAATGCCCGATATTGTGCTCCACCGCATATTTGCCGCGGTAGCAGTCGATGACATAACCGCAGGACTGAAATATATAATAGGAAATTCCCAGCGGCACGAGGATATTGATCTGGGTCACAGGTCTGCCCGCGATCTGACTGAGAACTTCCAGCGTTCCGTCCAGATATTTCACCACATAGAGCATACCGAAATTGAAGATCAGCGCGGCGGCGGCCACACTTTTCTTCCGCCGCTTCCACAGATTCTTGTCCAGCTGCCCTTTCTTCACATTGAGACGTTCTAACGCCAGGCCCGCGGCATAAGTACATACCGTCGCCGCCAAAAGATAACCGGTCAGCAGAACGCCTCCGCAGAGATAAAAGATGTAATTGGCCGCCAGAAGAACAATCCACTGAAATCTTTTGGGGACCAGATAGTAAAGTACGACGGCTGCCGTGACTAACAGGATGAATTCTACCGATGTAAAAGACATGGATTATCCTCTGCGTTCTTCGATGAGCTGCATCATAGCCTCCACAGAATTGAAGTTTTCCGGCATCAGATCATCCACGTCCAGTTCCACTTCAAAATGATCCATGATCTCCGCTACGATAGATACGATTTCGAAAGAATCGATGAGACCGTCGTCTACGAGAGCCTTTTCCTTTCTAAAGTCCACATTGGGACAGATTTCACTGAGAATTTCGATTAATTTATCCATGATCTATTTCCTTTCTTTTCTCCGCAGTACCGCCGACGTCCATCCGTCGGGACGATAACCGCTCTCTCGATAAAACTCCACCGCCGGTTTGTTGTCCCGGCGCGCCCAGACCAGAGCGGTCTTTCGCTCCGTAATGCCGAGATAGAGATGCAGCATCCCCTGGGCCAGTCCCTGTCCCCGCATCCCTTCCGCCGTCGCCAGATGGCGGATTTCCGAGGATTTCTTTCCGTGCTTGAAATGAAGAACTCCTTCGATCTCCTCCGAAACGCCTTTCGCGCAGATGATTCTTCCCTCTGCGATAATACCTTTTATCTCCTGACGCTGAGGAAGGCAGGCAGTCTGCGGATCGAAACAGGACGTCAGAAGATCGTAAACGCCCTGATCATCCCCCGGTTCCGCCCGACATACGCGGATTCTTCCGCCGGCCGCTTCCCCGCCGGCCTCGGAGAAATCATCTCCAAAACCCGGCAGTTCCGCGATTCCGGACCGGTATCCGGACATATCATTGCGCGCCGCCGTCACATTCTCCCTCTCTTCTGCGCCAGCCGCTTCTTCCTGCCGCCCGGAGGACATTTCTTCCTGTCTGACAAATCTCTCCCGGTGAAAAAGCGTCTCAAATCCCAGATCTTTCAGAAAACGGAGAACAGTCTCTCCGTCATCTTCCGGCCGCAGCACCGGTTCCGTCAGCAGAATTTCCCCTTCCGTAAGTTTTGGAAGAATCTCCGGATCTGTGAGATAGTAGTTCATCAGAGAAAACCCCCGGCGCCGGCGGAAAAGAAGAAGCCCTCCCTCGTAAGCATGATAATAAAGCGTCCCGCTTTCGATCTCCGAAAGATAATCGCTCTTGGCACCTTGCCGCTCTGGGTAGGCAGGCAGGCGCGCTGCTGGATGATGGAGTTCAC
>CAJLHL010000081.1 GCA_905206455.1 uncultured Eubacteriales bacterium | reverse complement strand
AGCATAGAAACGAAAAAGAGAGCGAGCCCGCAGCTTTTGTCTGCAGGCTCGCTCTCTTTTTCGTTTCTATGGCCACGCCGGTATCCGCAGTCTCTGCGGACAGTAAATCTCATATTTCAGCGAAATACCCAGTCTCTCACGATGATTTTCTTACGATTTCATAGGAATCGACACATTCAAAATTTCCTTCCAGCCCCTCCGTGACATAAATTTTTCGGTCAGCCGTCACAAAAATCGCATCGAAGCCTTCATTGCCTTTCCAATACGCAATCCCCCGTTCGGCGCCCATCACGAAAAGAGCGGTGGACAGACCGTCCGCCCGCGCGCCGTCCTCGCAGATAATCGTCACAGAAGTCAGCCCGCTGTCCGCAGGCCAGCCTGTTTTCGGATCCAGAATATGATGATATTCCTTTCCGTTTTTCTCAAAATGCTGCTGATAGCTTCCGGAAGTCACCACCGCTTTATCCGCAACACTCAGCTGCCCCAGATAACGGTCAGGGTCGTCCGGATCCTGCAGCGCCACCTTCCAGATGCTTCCATCTGTTTTCTCTCCGAGAGTCTGTACGTTTCCCCCGAGAGAGACGATTCCTGTTTCCACGCCGTGATCCCGAAAGATCTCCATCAATTTTCCAGAAAGAAAGCCTTTGGCGATTCCGCCCAAGTCGATTTTTGTCCCCGGCTGCAGCGTTACACGATTTCCTTCGATAGAAATTTTTTTCCAGCCGATCGTCGGAAGAACCGACGAAATTTCATCCGGTGAAGGCACCCGGAAATTCTGTCCGTAAAAACCCCAGAGATCTGCTGCAGGAGCGATAGAAGGATCAAAGGCGCCGTCGGTGGCTTCTGCAATTTCGAGAGCCCTCTTTATAACAGACAGCGTCTCTTCGGAAACTTCTCTCGATCCGCTGCTGTTCAGCTGATAAATTTCACTGGATTCTTCGCCCCTCTGCAACAGAGTATCCAAATGCCGGATTTCTTCTTCCGCCGCCTCGATCGCCGCCTCTGCATTTTCGCCGAACGCCCGCAGATTCATCATCGTATTCATCGCGAAGACGGTTCTCTGAACCTGTCCGGCGTTTTTCTCCTGCACCGTTTCCGAAGAATTGCTCCCCCCGGAAGCTTCTGAATCTCCGCTCTGCGGCAGAGAGCAGCCAGCTGCAAGAAAACATAAAACCACCGCGGAAATAATCAGCGCAAATACGCGCCGCTTTCTTTCTCTTCTGCCCATGCGCTTCATCTTTCTCCCCGCAGAAGCGCAACTGCGTCAGTTACCGCCTCTACGATCCGATCCGCCTCTTCCGCCGTATTGTAACGACCCAGGGAAATCCGCAGAGATCCGTGAGCCATGTGATACGGCACACCGATGGCAAGAAGGACATGACTCGGATCCACGGAACCGGAAGCACAGGCAGAACCGGAAGATGCTGCGATTCCCATGAGATCCAGCTGAAACAAAAGGGATTCCCCGTCTACCTTCTCAAAAGAAACATTTACTGTTCCCGGCAGACGGTGCTCGTCTCCGCCGTTGAGACGGGAACCGGGAATTTTTAGCAGGCCTTCCTGAACCCTGTCTCTCAGAGAGGACAGATGCCGCGCCTTCTCATCCAGACTGCCGCAGGCTTCTTTCAGAGCCGCCGCCATCCCCACGATTCCGGCCACATTTTCCGTACCGGCCCGGTGTCCCCGTTCCTGCGCCCCGCCGTCCATAAAATTATCGGGATACAGACCCCTCCGGCAGTACAGAAAACCGACTCCTTTCGGTCCGTGAAACTTGTGCGCTGATACCGACATCATATCGATATTCTGAGCGACGACGTCGATGGGAAGAGTCCCTGCCGCCTGCACCGCATCCGTATGAAAAATGACGCCCGCCTTCCGGCACAGCGCACCGATTTCTTCCACCGGCTGAATCGTGCCCAGCTCATTATTTGCATACATCACGGACACCATAGCGGTGTCCGGCCGCAGTGCGTCTCTCACAGATTCCGGACGAACCCTTCCTCCGGAATCCGCCGGAAGGTAGGTTACTTCAAATCCATCTTCCTCCAGCGCATGCATGGCATGCAGAATGGCATGATGCTCAATGACTGTGGTGATGAGATGTTTTTTCCCGTCTTTTTTCATTTTATGAGCGACGCCTTTTACCGCCCAATTATCCGCCTCTGTACCGCAGGAGGTGAAATAAATATCCATCGGACCGGCATGAATCAGAGAAGCGATCTGTTTCCTCGCATCCTCCACCGCTTTATGGGAATCGCGGCCGATTCGGTAAAGGGCGGATGCATTTCCGTAATACTCTGTAAGATACGGTACCATCGCCTCAAATGCCATTTGTGAAATTCTCGTAGTCGCAGCGTTATCTGCGTATATAAATTCTTTCATCTTCTGTGCCGCTCCTGTCATAAAAAGATCCGCTGATTTTCCTGTCTCACAAAAAATCAATTCCAGCGCTCTCTGCGCTTACAACGACTCTGATACGTCTCCCGCTTCCGGGAGAACCGCCGTCCGCGTCCGCTCCGAAAGATCACATTTCCGTACCGTCCTCGATCAGCGCATACATTACGCCGCCGCAGACCATGCCGTCGGACTCCGCCACTTCTCCGGTCATATCGATAAACACTGTCTTATATTCCCCCGTGCCTATGATATCCACCGCATCGCGGATGACAGCTCCTTCACTGCAGCCGCCGCCGATACTTCCCGTCACTTGGCCTCTCGGGTCCACGGCCATCTTTGCACCGGCGCCTCTCGGCGTAGATCCTTTTGCCTGAATTACGGTGACGACAGCTTTCGGTTCGTGATTTTCCGCCAGATATTCGATCATCTCCAGATCCAGATCTGAACCGTTGACATATCTGGAATGTCCGGTATTCTTTTCCGGCAGGCGCTTGTACGCGATGATTTCCGACAGGATCGACACCGCGATTTCCTCCGGAGTCACCGCTCCGATCTTTAAGCCGATCGGCGTACAGATGCGCTCGATATTTTCCTTATCGTAACCTTCTTCCACCAGCATATCCAAGAGTCCGCGAACTCTTCTCTTAGAGCCGATCATGCCCAGATAAGCCGGCTGCTTCCCTGGAAGAATCGCTCTGAGACAGTCCGCATCATGCCGGTGCCCTCTCGTAATGACGACGACAAAATCGTAAGGCGTGATTTTCAGCTGCTCGATGCTGTTTTCAAAAGAATCGCAGAGCACGCCCGCCGCCCACGGAAATCTCGGAGCGTTGGCAAAGGCGGGTCTGTCGTCCGCCACGTAAACTTCAAAACCGCATTTCGATGCAAACTCACATACCGGCAGCGCGATATGACCGCCGCCCAAAACGATCAGACGTTCTTTTGGAAGCATCGGTTCGGAAATTTCAAAGTCCCCGCCGTTTTTTACCGTTTCCGGCTTTACTACGGAAAGACCTTCCTCCGCTCTGTTCTGCGCTACAATTTCCAGCGTTCTGCTGAGACCTTCCGAGATCCTGCCGCTCTCGCCCTTAATCGTCGTATTCATCGAAACGCTTTCTCCCTCTGCGATAGCATCGAGAATCTGTGCGTAAATATTTTTTTCGCTCATCACTTTTCCTCCCGTCTGACTTACCTCATATCTGCTTTCGTCCCGCACATCCGTGTCCTATACGAAACAAGTTTCGGATCCGAAGACCGCGGCGGACCGTCAGTTCTTTGTGACATTGACATATAGAATTGTTATTTTTATTTATTATATCATTATACCAGTAAATTCACAAAGCCAAACAAAACCCGTCTCTGATAAAAGAGAGACATCCGTCCCCTGGGAAGGTACCCCCTCCGTGGAGACAGATGTCATGGAAAAGAAATGAGATGGCGCCCGCCGCCTGCAGAGGCGGGGGACACCGGTATCATATTTGCAGATTGATCAGTTTACAGTCAGAGTGAACGTGCAGTCTTTGTAACCGCTGGCCTTGACCGTAACGGTATGTTCTCCCGATGCAAGACCTTCGATCCCGATATGAATCTGAGCGTCACTTGGCAGTACCCTATATACCCCCTTATACGCAGACATATAATCTACTTTCTGATATTCCGTACCATCAACGATTACACTTGTAATCGCATCCATATATTCACTCTGAGTATATCCTCCTTCAAAAATGATATTTCGATAATCTCCGTAAAATGGTGTTTCAATTTTGTCCACTGCAGGCGGTTCTGCTCCCTGATTATCTGCTCCGGAATTCTCATTGTACTCTATCACAAAGTCCTGATATCCTTCTGCGCAGATAATGATTTCGTTGTTTTCATCCGCTTTAAACGAACCTCCGCCGAGCGAAAGGACATCGTATCCGTAAGAATTGGAAAATCGGTACGTTTTCGAATCGCTCTGCGGACTGCTGAGTATCCCGGCTTCTGTATAGGACTCGCCGTTGACTGTCACCGACTGAATCGCTGATTTCCAGGAATAGATACTGCCCGCGCTCTCAAAAGAAATCTGATACAGGCCGCGCTCTTCATCAAGGGAAATTTCCCCGGAAGGCGCGGTTTTTTCCTCTGCGATTACTGTAAACTCTTCCGTCGTCAGGCTCTCCGCATAATACTCTGCCTGCAGCTGAATAGAATATTGTCCTGCCAGACGGAACGAATCTCCTGTGACAATAGTCAGAGATCTGTAATCTTCCGCCAGCGTATAGTATTCGTCATAACCGTAATATCCCTCCGGACCGATGGACGCGGTGCTGCCGTTCGGCTGGTTCAGAACGACTGACTTCAGATTTTTCAGGAAATCGCCTTCCGATCCACTCACCGTTACTGTAATCGTATCGCCCGGCTGTACAGACGCATCGCTGAGCGAAAGGGATAAATTCTGTTCCAGTACTTTTTCATACTGGAAAGTCAGACGAACCGTCTGATAGCCCGGCGCCCGAAGTTCCAGCGTATGGAGACCCGGTGTCAGCACAAGCCCTTTCAGCGTCATAGTATTCTTCTCCGCATCGATCACACAGTCTTCCTCAGAAATCGGATTGAGATAATCGTTATTCAGATAGATATGTCCGCCGACTGCCTGCAGATAAGCGAGATCTTCACAATAAAAGACCGGATCGGTATTTTCCTTCACCGACACCGCCGGTTCCCCCTGCCCGTCGACGAGAATCAGATCCGCAACCTCTTTGCCCGCGGCCTCATCAAAGGCTATGGCCTCTCCCAGCAGGTTATCTTCCAGCACCTGTTTTACACGGTATGGCCGGTTCTGAGTCGTCTCTGCTCCCTCGGTTTCGATATATTGCGCAAAAGTCAGATATTTGTCTTTCGCTCTCGCCTCATTTACTGCGTCAAAATACCCCGATGCGGTGTAGAGCACGTCGGAACCCTGCAGATATACGGCGTCTATACCGCTCATATCATACTCCCACCGGTCAGCGATAGCTTTCGCATAATCGTTTTCCACACCGATTTCACAGAGAATCTCCGCATTTGCCAGAAGGTCTGCATCGAATACCAGATCCGCACTCATCATGCTGCCGCCCGAACCGTCCTCCGATCCTCCGGAACCCACCGAAGTAGCCATCGTTACCGCATCCGGCTGAAAAGAGACAGGCTTTGCCGCTCCGGCGCCGTTCTTCATATTTTCGGAAAACAACGCTCCGGCGCCGTTTACAGAGAAAGTCTTCGAGAAAGACTGAAATCCGTCCGCCCAGATCGTCAGCGTATAATTTCCCGCTTCGGTAAGATGATTTTCATTGTCGTTGTAAAGGACAAAACTGTCTCCGAAAAGATACCAGTCGTCGATTTTATCCAGTTCTTCAGTTTCCCCGCCTGGCAGTGTGAGCTGTACCCGATAAATAGGCATCGTAATACCGTACGTCATATCCTTTATCTTAAAGTGGACGTTCTTGCCGCTCTCCACCGAAGGATCCGACAGCTGCATCGACGGAATCTTTTCATTTACCACATGTATCGGAAAAAGGCGGCTTTGTTCGCCGGAAGTAATTCTCAACTGGTAACGGCCATTTGAGAAAAAGTTGATCTGTCCCAGCGGAACGGAAACCTGCGCTACAGTAGAATCGCCGTGGGGCGCCTCTTTGTCCAGAGTCCATTCCAATTCCCCGTTCAGCGTCTGATTGTTTTCTCCATATGCCACCAGATCCACATCGGAAATACCGTCCACCCATGCCTTTTCCGCCTCGGTTCCTTCGGCGTAATTAAACATGACGACAGCCTCTCCGCTGACATGATATCCGTTATCCGCTTCTTCATCCGGGACTAAAACAGCGTCCGGAGAATAGAAAGGAATTTCCTGTTCCTGCGAAGATGTACCGAATGTAGTCTTAGTCGGTTTTACTCTCACATTTCCCGCCGCATCATAATTGGTAAGATAATAGTCCCATACGTATACGGCGCCGTGAGTTAGAAAATAATCTGCACCGGTGTCGCTGACGACCTCAGGTGTCTGCGGATCTTTGTTATCGCTGAGGATAACATTCTGCGTTCTGTCGCCGCTGGTCACTGTGAGCTTCGCCGGTTTCAGCGAGGTCAGTTCCCACTTCGCTACAGAGCCGTCGTCCGTAACCGGCGTCAGCACAGAAGTCACATCGGTGCCGTCGACTGTAACCGTACAGTTCTCTGCAGAATATCCATCTTCAAAAGCGATGGATACATACTGAGCATATCCCAGATCTACGATCTTTGTCTGCGATTCCTTCACCAGAGACTCCTCGACAGGCGTCACCGTTCCGCCGGAACCTCCTCCAGAGCTGCCGCCGGAAGAAGATCCGCCCTGTCCGGTTCCCGGTTTCACCTCTGAGGACGGATTTTCACCGGAAGACGGTGTCATATCGTTTCCGCCGTTGTAGAAAATCTGTGCCAGCTCACCGCGGCTGATCGGGCTTTTCGGCTTCAGAGCGCCGTCGGACCCTTCAATCCATCCCTTACGGACCATAGCCGAAACGCTGTCCCTCGCCCATGCGGAAATCTGATCCGAATCACGAAATCGTTCCAGTACGCTGAGATCCGCCTCAAGCTGATAAGCTCTGGCAAATACGGTAAAAGCTTCTTCCCTTGTAATATCTGCTCCGGGATTCAGCTTATCCCCGGACCCCTGGAAAATACCTGCCTCTACCACTTTAGACATGTCGCTGTAATACCAGGAAGACGCATCTATATCAGAATAAGCTGTCAGATCCGTTTCTTCCGTCAACCCGAGACTCCTGACGATAACCGCAGCCATCTCGGCACGGCTCAGGTGGTCTGCCGGACGGAAGTTTCCATTATACCCCTGCATCAGTCCTTTTTCCGCACAATACAGCGCAGCTTCTTCTGCCCAGTTGCCCTGCAGATCCTGGAACGATACCGCACTTGTCGCCGCAAATGCCGGCATCGCTCCGGAAGCCGCAAGAAAAGCGGACAGGCTGAGACATATCAGTTTCCTTTTCATTTTTCCTCCTCAAAGTACATAGTTAGTCTTATTTAACTATAAGTCAAAAAATATAGACAAACTTCGGTTTGTCTATACTAACTCCATGTCATAAGTTTATATAAAAACGGAAAAAATTACAACTTCCTTACTGATCATAATTTCTCGATTGTCCTAAAATATCTCTCCGTCTCTTTCCGAGATTGTCATAAATATCGCGTCACGTCAGAGTTCTTTAGAAACTTTTCAAAAAATCTGAATCTCTTCAGCGAAAATGTCGTATTACGCCGCACACCAAAGATTTTCGGCATACAAAAAAGCCGCCTGCTATTAGGCGGCTCGGGTCGTTCGATAGTATATACGGAATAACTGCCCGCGATCTATCGTCAGGTAAAATTAACCTACAACGACAACATCAACAGCTCTGAGCTTATCGCTGTTTTTCGGATCCGGTTCCGTTGAAAAAGTGACCTTCTGGCCCTCATTTAATGTCTTAAATCCATCAGCCTGAATTGCGGAGAAATGTACAAACACATCATTTCCGCCGTCATCATCAGCGATAAAACCATAACCCTTTTCTGCATTGAACCATTTTACAGTACCATTGCTCATCTAAAATACCTCCTGTCTTAAAAATAATAAAATCTCTATATCATAAATTCAATTATGAAAGATTTTTTGCCGTACTGCCGCCGCAGGCGGCAGGAAACCGCTTTCAAAAGGAATTCTCCCTTTTCAGTTTCGTCTCAAATTTAAAAAATTCACATATTTTTGTAAATCATTAAATGTCTAATGACTTACAGAAACATGTGAATCAAGATAACATTTCGCTTACGTTAATCAGTGTATCACAGAAAAAACATCCCGTCAATGGATTTACCAATTCTTAACACTAATATTTTTTATTTTTTTCGGTTGAATTCCTTTTCCAGCGAAGAGATTACCAAAAACATCCGCTTTTCGTTCTATTTTCTTCAGTTTTCCTCGGCATGTATTCGAGGATTTTCGACATTCTTCCCCATTTTTTTGATAAAATAAAAAATACCGGCATCATCTTCCTTTATCTTTTGTCCGGCCTTCTCTATTTATATTGCTTCATTTTACGAATTAGAATATAATATATAGTTATGAAAAAGTACTGAAATATCAGAAAAATATTTTAGCGCACCTGCCGCGGTTCTGGTATTTTAAAGAAAAATACGGCTTTTAAGGAGGCACTTTATTTGATAAACCCTAATCTCAGAAATGTTGCAATTATCGCCCACGTCGATCACGGCAAGACCACTCTCGTCGACGAAATGCTCAAGCAGAGCGGCGTTTACCGTGAAAATCAGTCTGTCGTCGAAAGAGTCATGGACTCCAACGACCTGGAGAGAGAACGCGGCATTACAATTTTAGCAAAAAATACGGCCGTCACTTATGGCGACGTGAAAATCAATATCGTAGATACACCGGGACACGCCGATTTTGGCGGAGAAGTGGAGCGTATCCTGAAGATGGTAAACGGCGTCATCCTTTTGGTCGACGCTGCGGAAGGTCCGATGCCTCAGACGAGGTTCGTGCTGTCCCGGGCGCTGGAACTGGGTCACAAAGTCATCATCGTCATCAACAAAATCGACCGTCCGGACCGCCGGATCGATGAAGTCATCGACGAGATTCTCGAGCTGCTGATCGATCTCAACGCTACGGATGATCAGCTGGAATCTCCGATTTTATTCTGTTCCGCCCGCCGGGGCATCGCATCTGCTGACCAGAATGCAGAGGGCACTGATCTCCGTCCGCTGTTTGAGACGATTCTCAGTCACATCCCCGCTCCAGAGGCCGATTACGATCAGCCGTTTCAAATGCTGGTCTCCGCATTGGACTACAACGAATTCGTCGGCCGGATTGCGGTGGGGAGAATCGAACGGGGCAAACTCACCCAGAATCAGGACATCATCGTCTGCAATTACCATGATGACAACACCAGCAAAAAACTGAGAGCGTCCAATATCTACGAATACGACGGTCTGACAAAGAAAGCTATCACAGAAGCCTACGCCGGCAATATCATCGCAATCTCCGGCATCGGCGACATCACCATCGGGGATACGATCTGTGATCCCAATGCTCCCGAACCTCTGCCTTTCGTCCAGATCTCCGCACCGACCATGGAGATGACTTTTGTCGTAAACGACTCGCCTTTCGCCGGCCGGGAAGGAAAATATGTCACTTCACGAAATCTCCGGGACCGCCTCTTAAAAGAGACTCTGAAAGATGTCTCTCTGAGAGTAACGGAAACGGATTCTACCGACGCATTCAACGTAGCGGGCCGCGGAGAAATGCATCTTTCCATTCTGATGGAAAATATGCGCCGGGAAGGCTATGAATTCGCCGTTTCACCGCCTCGGATCCTCACCAGAGAGATCGACGGCGTGCTGTGCGAACCGATCGAACGTCTCGTAGTCGACGTACCGGAAAATTCCGTCGGCTCTGTCATGGAAAAGATGGGAGTCAGAAAGGCGGAAATGGTTCAGATGACACCGGTGGGAAGCCGTATGAAAATCGAATTCCTGGTGCCGTCCAGAGGCCTTTTCGGTTATCGGAATGAATTTCTGACCGATACTCGGGGCGAAGGCATTATGGCCTCCGTCTTCGACCGCTACGAGCCTTTTAAAGGAGAGGTCGCAAGAAGATCCACCGGAAGCCTGGTGGCATTCGAGACAGGAGAGACAAACGCTTACGGACTCTTCAACGCTCAGGACCGGGGCGCGCTCTTTGTAGAAGCAGGCGTCCCTGTTTACGAGGGAATGGTCATCGGCGTAGCGCCGAAAGCAGGCGATATTAACGTAAATGTCTGCAAAAAGAAGAACCTGACAAACATGAGAGCCGCGGGCAGCGAGGAATCTCTGCGTCTGGTACCGGTCAGAAAGATGAGTCTGGAACAATGCCTGGAATTTCTGGCCGATGATGAACTGCTGGAAGTGACACCGGAAAATCTCCGGCTCAGAAAATCGATTCTCAATAACCAAGACAGAGCGAAGTATCAGAACAGAATCGCCAAAGCGAAATCCTGATCGCAGCCGCTCGCCAAAGTTCAGAGCATCTCATAGAAAAGGAGGCGAATTTCATTGAAAATACAAGAATCAGCGGAAAACTATCTCGAAACCATACTCATCTTAAAACAGCGTCAGGGACAGGTTCGCTCTATCGATATCGTAAATGAACTCAATTTTTCAAAACCGAGTGTCAGCGTCGCCATGAAAAAACTCCGCGAAAGCGGACTGATCGAAATGGCGCCCGATGGAATGATAACACTTCTTCCGGAGGGTATGCGCATCGCCACTGCCATCTATGAGAGACACGTCCTGCTCAGTCAGTACCTGATCCGTCTCGGCGTAGATCCGAAAGTAGCCGCTGAAGACGCCTGCCGAATCGAACATGTCATCAGCGAAGAGAGTTTTGGAAAAAT
>CAJLHL010000080.1 GCA_905206455.1 uncultured Eubacteriales bacterium | reverse complement strand
ATAAACGAAAACGTTTATCCCACAATGACGCCGGACGCGGCAGCCAAGCTGATATTCTACTTTCCCTAAAATTTATTGTTTACCGCTTTCATCGCGTTCTTTAAAAATTCAGGAACTTCAATGTCATCGTCTGCAGGCAGTTCCGGCTGAGCTTCGCCGACTGTTTCGGCAGCCGCTTCCTCCACCTTCGCCGCAGAAGCGGACGGAGACGCATGATGAACGGAAGTCTCCGGTTCCTGCGGAGCTTCTTCTGCAGCGTCGTCATCGTCGAAGCCTGTAGCGATTACTGTGATCCGTATTTCATCTTCGAGATCTTCCTTAATGGATGCACCGAAGATGATATTCGCGTCTCTGGCAGCGGCCTTCTCGATGAGATCTGCGGCCTCGTTTGCCTCGAGCATTCCCAAGTCGTATCCGCCCATAATATTGAGCAAAATCGCCTTTGCACCGTCGATCGAAGTCTCCAAAAGCGGGCTTCCGATCGCTTCCTTGACCGCATCGATAACGCGGTTTTCGCCCTTTCCGACGCCGACGCCCATATGCGCGATGCCTCTGTCACTCATGACAGTCTTGACGTCCGCAAAATCCAGATTGATGACGCCGGATTCGGCGATCAGATCGGTAATGCCCTGGACGCCCTGTCTCAGAACATCATCCGCCATGCTGAACGCTTCCTGCATCGTGGTATTCTTTTCTGAAATCTGCAGTAATTTGTCGTTGGGAACGACAACGAGAGAATCCACATATTTTTTCAGATACTCGATTCCGAGTTCTGCATGGTCTCTTCTTCTCTTTCCTTCAAAGGTAAACGGCTTCGTCACAACACCCACCGTAAGGATGCCGCTTTCTTTGGCAGCTTTTGCGATGACGGGAGCCGCACCGGTTCCGGTGCCGCCGCCCATGCCGGCTGTGATAAAAACCATATCCACGCCGTCGAAATATTTCGTAATCTCTTCGAGGTTTTCTTCGGCTGCTTTCATGCCTGTCTCAGGATTTGCTCCGGCACCGAGTCCCCTGGTGAGTTTTTCGCCGATCTGGACCTTAGTCTCGGCTACCGATCGGTTCAGCGCCTGCTTGTCCGTATTTACAACGATATAGGAAACTCCCTTCAGTCCGGCCTCGATCATGCGATTTACGGCGTTTCCGCCGCCTCCGCCGACTCCTACTACCTTGATCTGGGCATTATCTTCAACATTCACTTCAAATTGTAACATTATGTAGTAACCTCCTGTTACTTAGATACAAAATATTTTATCATAACACTATACTTATCGCAACAACTACCATCAAAAATGAATCCTCTGTTTTTCCTGTCTGCCGAAAAACGGCGAAAGTGCGCGGAACGACTGCAGAACAGCCGCCTGATCGTTCTTGTGGCTCTAACGAATCACCGGATTAAAGGACGCATACCCATCGCCGCTGACATTGATCACCCCGCGGCTCACCTGTTTCTGTCCCAAGTCGTAGATCGCCGCTTTCAGTTCCTCCGTATTTTCCGCGATATTGATACATTCTCCCTGACACAGCAGTGTGTCCGTAATGTTCGCCTTGACCGAAGTGGCTGTGAGCATCTCGATCCGCTTGAAATACAGTCCCGATTCGTTCACCTTATTTATCATATTGAGGAGCGCTGTAAAATCGCACCCGTCGTTTACCGCGGGAATTTCGCCGATCTCATATTTTGAAACGCTGACCCCTGTGAGTACGGTCGCCCCCCTCACATCCTCCGCATAATCGATGGCTCTGCCCTCCTCGTCCAGGATTACATATTTCGATTTATATTTCACCGCTAAAGTCGGAATTTTTTCTTCTATTTTTATAACATAAGTATCCGGAATCTTCCTGTCGATTCCTGCCGAAGCGATATACGCATTTTTTTTCAGCTTCGCCTTCACTTTTCTGCTGCTGATACTGAAGAGATTGTCCCCTTCTTTTACGCCGGTCATTTCGATAATCTCACCGTCGCTCATCAGCTGATTGCCCTCCACCTCGATTACCGAAATATCGAAAAGAGGCGAGCGCAGCAGCAGGACAAAAGCTGCCGCCGCGGCCAGAATGAGCGCCAGCCGCAGCATATAATGTTTTTTCCTTCGCTTTTTTTTTCTTTTTTTCTTCGGTTCCGGAGCATTCCCGAATTCCGCATCCCCGCCGCCGGATTCAAAATCTTCCTCCGCGTCAAAGGGTATATACTGTGTATTGTAGTCGGTATCCATGCCGCCGTATATATCTGTCGATGTCCGGAAGCTGTCGTTTTCTCTGTCGTTATTCATTTCAGACCTCTTTAACACGTGCTATATCCGCTCCCAAATCTCTGAGTGTCATTTCTAATTTATCATACCCTCTGTCGATGAGGCAAACATTTTCAATTACAGTATCGCCTTCCGCCGCAAGTCCGGCGATGACAAGAGCCGCTCCCCCTCTCAGTTCTTCCGCTTTTACCCGCGCGCCGTGCAGCTTTTCCACTCCGTTGACGCAGGCCCTGTTTTCCGAAAGGGTGATATCAGCGCCCATAAGGCGCAGAGGCTTCAATACCTTAAACCGGTTTTCAAAGATATTTTCCTCTATCATGCTGACTCCCGAAGCCGCCGTCATCGCCGCCAGAAACTGGGACTGAAGATCGGTGGGAAATCCGGGATAAGGTTCCGTTTCAATTTTTCCGGATGCGGACAGTCTGGGCGGTGCGCTGACCCCGATTCCATCCGGCTGAATATCGATTTTTACGCCGCTTCGTCTGATGCATTGAAGAAAGGATTCCATGCTCGCCGACGGCGCGTTTTTCACAAAGATTTCTCCTCCCGTGACTGCCGCCGCCAGAATCAGCGTCCCAGCTTCAATCCGGTCTGACATGACAGTCCATTCCGCTCCGTGAAGCTGTTTCTTTCCGGAGATGATAATCACAGATGTCCCCGCTCCGCTGATTTCCGCTCCCATCGCATTCAAAAAATCCTGAAGTTCTATGATCTCCGGTTCCCGCGCCGCATTGCGGATCACGGTAACCCCTTCTGCCATCGCAGCCGCCATCATAATATTTTCCGTCGCTCCCACACTTGGAAACGGCAGTCTCACCGATGCGCCGCGGAGCTGTTTGACCGTACAGACGATTTTTCCATCCTTTTCCTCGATCTCCGCTCCCATTCTGCGCAGAGCCTCCAGATGAATGTCCACAGGCCGTTTACCGATGTCGCAGCCGCCGGGAAATCCCATATGAACCGAACGCTTCAGCGCCAGCATAGGTCCCAGAAGAAATACGGAAGAGCGCAGCTCTCTCACCAGATCCTCGTGAAGAAAAGCTTCTTCCGATATTCCGGGACAGACTCGCACTCGTCCCCCGTTGAAATCCGTCCGGCAGCCCGCCGCTTCGAGAATCCCCAGCATAGCGTATACGTCCGACAGAGCCGGACAATTGTGCAGAACCGTCTCGCCGCTTCCCATAATAGAAGCTGCCAGCAGCGGCAGCACCGCATTTTTGGCGCCAGCCGTATTCACCGTACCGCTGAGCCTTCTGCCGCCTGATATATGATATGTGTCCAAGACAGCACCTCCTCTGTTCTTCAGTATATGCAGAAGAAGTGCTCACTGTGCGCCTATATTCAGATTCCCATGATGTCGCACATGACATCGGCCGCATCCGTACGTCCGAGATTTCTCGAATTGTTCTCCATACGTTCCACCCGGGCTCTGTCGTTCATCAGTTTCCCGATCAGCTCGGAAATCATTCCCGGCTTGAGATCCTTCTCCTCGATGAGAATCGATGCTGCACGATCCGACGCCACTTTGGCATTGAAAAACTGGTGATTATTTGTCACATAAGGCGACGGAATCATCACGGACGCTCTGCCGCAGGCAGCGATCTCCGATACTGTGAGCGCCCCGGATCTGGTGATCGCCAGATTGCAGGCGCTGAGATATGCCGGCATATTGTCGATATATTTCAGATAAGTGACCCTGCTTTCCGCGGGATCAGCATTCTCCACGATCTCATCGTAATAACGCTTGCCTGTGACGAAAAAAATGCGCAGTCCCTTTCTGTCTTTCAGTTCCTCCGCAGCGATTTTCATCTCATCGTTTATTTTTTTTGCTCCCAGGCTTCCTCCGAAACTCAGAACGACAAAATCCTCCGGATCGATCCCCAGGAGTCTCCGCGCCTCCTCCCGTGACGTCTCGGCAAACGACTTTCTGACCGGATTTCCCACCACCACAGGTCTGTCCTTCGTCTTAAAATAACCGGCCGCATCTTCAAAAGCGATAAATACGCGATTTACTTTTCTGCTCAGAAGCTTATTAGTCAGACCCGGGAAAGCGTTCTGCTCATGGATATAAGTCCGAATCCCCATAGAAGCCGCAGTGCGGACCATCGGTCCGCATACGTAACCGCCGGTTCCGATCACCAGATCAGGCTGAAATTCCCTGATGACAGCTCTCGCCTCATTCGTTCCTTTTTTCAGATCTCTTACCGTCTGAACATTTTTCCAGAGTTTTTTGCGGTTGAGTCCGCTGACGGTAATAAACTTCAGCTCATAACCGTACCGGGGAACGATATCTTTTTCCATGCCGTGATTCGTTCCCACAAAAATGATCTCCGCATCTGTATCTCTTCTCTTTATCTCTTCTGCTATTGCGATGGCCGGATAAATATGGCCGCCCGTGCCTCCGCCTGTCATAATCACTTTCATAATTCGCTCTCCATTATTTTATCGAATGTCTTGAAATGTTTAACATTACCCCCATGCTGCCCATAAATACCAGCAGTGAGTTTCCTCCCCAGCTGACGAAAGGAAGTGAAATCCCCGTCGGCGGCATGAGAGATGTTACGATCATCACGTTGAGCACCACCTGAACGCCCAGCATAATTGTAATGCCCGATGCCAGGAGTGTACCGAACATATCCGGGGCATTGAGGGCGATATGAATGCATCTCCAGATCAGAAGGAGATAAACGATGAGAAGTATTAACAGACCGATAAATCCCAGCTCTTCCCCGATGATGGCGAGGATAAAATCGTTCTGCGGTTCCGGAAGGTAAAGCGTCTTCTGCATGCTCTTTCCCAGGCCCACGCCGGTCAGTCCGCCGGAACCCAGAGCCAGAAGAGACTGAACTACCTGATATCCCGTCCCCTGCGGATCGGCAAACGGATCGGTAAAACTCAGAATACGCTTCATACGATAGCCGCTGTCGTCCGTCACAATCAGCGCTGCGAAAGCCGCTATCGCCAGACCGAAAGCTCCGCCTACATAAGCCCAGCTCATACCGGCGATAAACATCATGCCGAAAACGATGATGATCAGCGTAGCCGCCGTGGTCGTGCTGGGCTGCATAGCGATCAGAACGCCCGCCACGCCCGCTACCAGAAGCGGCGGCAGAACACCTCTTACAAAACTCCGAATCGAATGACGCGGGTGACTGAGCCAGGCCGCGACAAACAAAATACAGGCCGGCTTCGCCAGTTCCCCCGGCATGATCGTAGCGCCGCCCACACCGATCCATCGGGTAGCGTTATTGATCGTCACTCCAAGAGGAGTGAATACCAGCAGCAGCAGCACGATAACGACGCCCAGTACGGGAATGGCCATCTTCTGGGTTTTATGATAATCAAAAACAGCCATAAACATCATGGCGGCAGTTCCGACCACAGCCCATATGATATCCCGGATCAGATAGTAATACGGCGTACCTTCCTTGCTGATCGCATAGTAGTAGCTGGCGCTGAATACCATGATCACGCCGAAAATTACCAGCATCATGACGAGAGCAGTCAGAGCAAAATCTCCCGGCTTAAGCGGGATGCTTTTTCTTCGGCTGCTCTTCAAACGCTCCGGCTTCTGTTCGGTCCCGTTATTTTCCGATGTTTTCCCGGCCTTTCCGGCCGACGCAAGTATTCTGCGCTTCATTTCTATTCCTCCGAACGCCGGTCTGATACCGGCTCATCTGTCTCTGTTCTCCTGTTCTGCCGTCAGAGTTCTCTGACACATTTTTTAAAATCATCTCCCCGGTCTTCAAAGTTAGCGTATCTGTCCCAGCTGGCGCAGGCAGGAGACAGGAGAACCGTATCCCCTGGAGCCGCAAGTGCAAAGGCAACGCGGACAGCCTGCTGCATATCAGATACGGTATGGATCTTCGAAAATCCCACTTTTTCAGCAGCTTCTCTGATCTTCGGCGCGGTGTCCCCCATCAGAACCAGCTCTTTGACATGGCCGTCAAAATTCCCGGTCAGCTCGCCGTATTCCGCACCCTTATCATACCCTCCGGCGATGAGAATGATATTTTTAAAAGAAAGAACCGCCTTCACCGCAGCGTCCGGATTCGTTCCCTTGGAATCATTGACGAAAAAAACGCCGTTTTTTTCACCGCAGCGTTCGATCCGGTGAGCCACGCCCCGAAAAGTCCGAAGAGTCCGCGCGATAGACTCCGCGCCGATTCCGGCGAAGTATGCCATCGCTGCAGCCGCCAGAGCATTCTCCAAATTATGCGGTCCCGGGATCAGAAGCTCTTTGACGCCGCAGATTTCAACGACGGAATTTCCGTCAGCGACGACGATGCTTCCGTCTTTTACGAATGCCCCGAATTTCAGCTCTTTTCTTCTGCTGAAAGGCACGGGCACGGCACGGCATAAAGATACCACGCCGGCGCAGATCTCATCATCTGCATTATAGATAAAATATTCGTTCTCACCCTGATTAGCGAAAATTTTCGCCTTGGCCAGAGTGTAATTTTCCATCGTTTTATGCCGGTCGAGATGATCCGGCGTCACATTGAGCAGTGCAGATACCAGCGGCCGGAAATTCCTTGTCGTCTCCAGCTGAAAGCTGCTGCATTCCGCTACCATATAAGTATCGTCGTCGCTGTCGAGCGCTTTCGACATGACCGCAACACCGATGTTGCCGACGACTTCTGTCTTTTTTCCTGCGTTTTTAAAAATTTCCCCCACCAGAGTCGTCGTGGTGGTCTTCCCGTTTGTACCGGTGATAGCGATATACTTTCCTTTTCCAAAGCGATAAGCCAGCTCCAGCTCACCGGTGATCTCAGCGCCGGCTCTTTCCGCTTCCCGTACGAAATCCGTATCCACAGGCACTCCCGGACTCAGCACCACCATGTCAAAATTCTCGACAGAATCCGGCCTCTCACCGAAACTGCAATGCCACTTATTTTTTTGCGCCCAGGAAGCTTTCGCGTCGCTGTAATGGCTGTCGAACACGCTTATATCCGCTTTCAGCCGTTTGAGCGCCTCCGCTACTGCGATTCCGGATTTTCCGAGTCCCACGATGAGCGCTCTGCCGTTTTCCGTATTCTCGTTTCGATTTTCGACCATGTGATTTGTTCCTCTTTTCCGCTGCCGTGTTCCGATGTTTCGCTATTTAAATTTTACAGCATAAATGTCGATAATATGCAGAGTAAAAGCGTGATCGTCCAGAATACGATTACGACTTTTGTCTCTTTCCAGCCGCCCAGCTCGAAGTGATGATGAAGCGGCGCCATGCGAAAAATCCGTTTGCCCCGCGTCTTGAAGCTGACCACCTGAATGATATCGGAAACCACCTCCGCCACGAAAATACCTCCCGCGACCGGAAGAATCAATTCGATATTCATCATAACCGCTGCGGCCGCCAACGCTCCTCCCAGAGCCAAAGATCCGGTATCTCCCATGAAGACTTTCGCCGGATAACGGTTAAACAACAGAAAACCGAAACACGCTCCCGCTATGGCCGCGCTGAAAATGCTGCTGCTGGTATAGCCGATTCCCGCGCCGGTAATCGCCAGAAACAGCGCCGTAATCGCAGTGCATCCGCCGGCGAGACCGTCAAGTCCGTCGGTAAGATTGACGGCATTCACCATAGCTACCAGAACAAAAGCCACAAACGGGATATAAAACCATCCGAGATCGATATATTCCTTCACGACAGGTACATAAATGCTCGTCCCGAAGGAGGACACTTTCGACTGGTATACCGCCAGAATGACAGCGATGACAATCTGAAAGATCAGTTTCTGAAGAGCGGTCAGACCGAGATTTCTCTTCTTTACCACCTTTATAAAATCATCGCAGAACCCGATGAGACCACACAGTACAAAGGATACCAGCAGAATGCCCATTTCCGACCCCACACCCTGACGAATCGTCATGGAAATACAGGTGATGACTACCGCCAGGATAATCATCAGCCCGCCCATCGTCGGAGTTCCAGCTTTCGTCTGATGCGCTTTCGGTCCGTCCTCTCGTATGCTCTGTCCCGCTTTGATCCTTCTCAGCACCGGGATGAATACCGGACCGAGAATCGTCGTAATAACAAATGCGACCAAGATCGTAATCAAAATACTATAATCCATTCCACTCTCCTGTCTCAGTCAGGAATTCGGCCACTCTGTCCATAGCCATCCCATGGGAGCCCTTCACGAGCACCGCGTCGCCTTTCCTGATTATCTCATGTGCTCTTTTCATAAAATCCTGTGAATTTTCAAAATAGAAGACCCGGTCTGCGACCATCTTCTCCGCCGCAGCCGCGGCGATATGACGGGCATGCTGTCCCACAGCCACGAGAAGATCCACGCCGCTCTCCGCCGCATAACATCCGATACTTCGGTGATATTCATCCGAGGCATCCCCCAACTCAAACATGTCTGCGAGAACCGCCACTCTTCGCCGGGCTTTTCGCTCTGTCAGCACGTCCAGAGCCGCTCTGACGGAATCCGGGCTGGCGTTGTAAGTATCATTGATCACCTGAATTCCATGGGTTTCCGTCACATTCAGACGTACTGCATTGCTCTCGATTCCGGCCAAAGCCCGGGCTGACTCTTTCAGCGAGATACCGTATTCGAGACCCGCCGCAGCCGCCAGCGCCGCGTTATAAGCATTGTGAATGCCGGGCAGCGGAAGGACAAACCGGCAGGACTCTTCTTTATGAGAGAGATGAAATTCGATTCCTTTCTCTCCGAGGCTGACAATTTCCGAAATCCTTATCCCCGCATTCCCGTCCGTATCCTTTCCCGCCGGAATTTTCCGGAAGGAAACGTTTCTTTCCTTCAATGCGGAAAGTTTGTCGTTATCCGCATTATAGACCAGCGCTGACGAGCCGTCCATAAAATCAGTGATTTCCATTTTCGCTTTCATTATGTTTTCGCGGCTTCCCAGATTTCCGATATGAGAAGTTCCGATATTCGTAACCGCTGCCGTCTGAGGACGGACGATATCCGCCAGGAGATGAATTTCCCCGCTGTGGTTCATCCCCATCTCAAAAATCCCCGCCTCCGTCTCCTCTTCCATGCGAAATGCGGTGAGAGGAACGCCGATATGATTATTGAAATTTTCAAAGTTACAGACGGTCCGGTATCTGGAAGAAAAGATCCGGTACATCATATCCTTCGTGGTTGTTTTCCCGACGCTTCCGGTGACCGCCACCCGGATCAGATCCAGGCCGGCGATATAATTTTTTGCCATCATCTGCATCGCCTTCAACGTATCTTCCGCAAAAATCACCGATGCGTCAGTATGATTTTCCCGCAAGTGAAGCGCCATTGCCTCCGAGGACAGCAGAAATATCCTGCACCCGTTAGCATATGCCGCGGGTGCGAAATCGTTCCCGTCATTTTTCTGCCCCGGAAGTCCGACAAAGATGCTCCTCTCCCCTGTCAGTCTGGAATCCCGTTCCACTGTCACAGCAATATTGTCCGCAGGACCGCAGAACAATACGCCGCCCGCATATGACGCCGCTTCCGCGGCTGTGATTTCTCTCATGATCAGATCTCCTGTTCGATAATCTGCTGCGCGGTCTCTCTGTCATCGAAATGCTGCTTTACAGTCCCGATAATCTGATAATCTTCGTGACCCTTTCCTGCGATGATGATCACGTCCCCCGGCTGATAGGCCTTTATCGCTTCTTTGATCGCCTTTCTCCGGTCTTCGATGACAATGTATTCGCAGCCGGTAGACTCGACTCCCGGAACGATGTCGTCCAGAATTGCGAAAGGACTTTCCGTACGCGGGTTATCGCTGGTGACTACACAGTAATCGGAATTCTTACCCGCGATCTCTCCCATCACCGGCCGCTTTGTGCGATCTCTGTCTCCGCCGCATCCAAACACGGTGATGATTCTCTTTTCTGCGAATTCGCGGGCAGTCTTCAGAACATTTTTTAAAGCATCCGGCGTATGAGCGTAGTCCACGATCACCGGGATCCCCTTGCTGTTCGGCACGCTTTCAAAACGTCCGGCTACCCCCCTGGTTTTTTCGATACCGCCCTTTACCGCTTCCCACGGGATTCCTGCTTCCAGAGCCGCACCTGCGGCGCCGACCGCATTTTCCACCGAAAAGGTTCCCGGCGTGTTGATCCGAAGTTCTCCCAGACTTTCACCGTCACGGAAAATCTCCGCTCTGGTACCGCTGACGGATTTTTCCCGCACCAGCGCCCGGTAATCCGCATTTTCGTCTTCCGCCGCACAGGACTTTACCGGCCGTCCTTCAGCTTTCAGCTCATCGAAAAGACGTTTCCCGTAAGGATCGTCGATATTGATGACACTGCACTTTGACGTCTGCAGAAACAGTTTTTTCTTGGCATTGTAATAATCTTCAAAGTCCTTGTGAAAATCCATATGATCCGGCGTGAGATTGGTAAATACGCTGTAATCGAAAGAGATATCCTCTGCGCGGGAAAGAGCCAGAGAGTGAGAAGAGACTTCCATCGCACAGATATGCGTATCATATTTCTGATGCATCTCCGCAAACATACGCTGCAGTTCAAAGGACTCCGGGGTCGTATTGATCGATTCGAAACGCTGTCCTCCGTATACATAAGCGATAGTACCCAGTACGCCGCACTCTTTTCCCCACTCGTCCGCAATCGCCTTCATCAGGTACGTAATCGTCGTTTTGCCGTTTGTCCCGGTCACGCCGAATACCAGCATCTGATCCGACGGACGGCCGAAGAAATTGGCGGAAACGGCCGACAGCGCCTTTCTTCCATCCTTCGTACGGTTCGGCAGCTGAGCCGGTGAGCTGAGCCGGCGGGCCGATGCACCGAAAGCGGC
>CAJLHL010000079.1 GCA_905206455.1 uncultured Eubacteriales bacterium | reverse complement strand
GCTGCGCTGTCAGCGCTGCGATTACGGCCTCGTTTCCCTCGACTTTGACTTTTCGGTTCAGATAGTCCGTCTCCGCGTTTTTCAGAGCTTCGGCGGCAAGACGCTTTTTCTCCCTCAGTTTCCGTACCGTGTCCAAAGCTTCCGCCTCGGAGGAAAAGATCATTTCCCCGGAAATTCTCTCTATTTCCCGCTCCGCGGACCGGATCTGAGCGCCGCACGCCGCCAGAGCCTCCGAAATACGCTGCAGATCCCGTATGCACTCTTCTTTCTGCGAAAGAAAAGCCGGTATTATTTTTTCCAGTTCCTCCCGCCTTTTTACTGCCTGCTCCGCCTGCCGCAGATCCTGGAGACGGAAAGGCTTCTCCTCCAGAAAACGCTCTGTCAATTCTGCCGTTTGCAACCGCAGTTTCTGGAGATCCTCCGGGAATTCCCCGGAATCAGGATCCCGTAAGCTCTCCAGTCCATCGGTCTCCGCCGCCGTTTTCAGACATTGTTTCTTCAGAGCCTCGTAAGTTCCTCTCCTCTCCGCTGTCTTGCTGCTGAGAGAGCGCATTTTTTCCGATGCCTTTTCCGCCTGCAATTTGCTTTCCTTCAGCTGCTCCTCCGATGGAGCTCCCTCGGTCTTTGCGGCGGGCGCAGGATGATGCGCAGAACCGCAGACGGGGCAGGGCTGGCCTGTTTCCAGGCGGGAAGCCAGTATCCCCGCCTGTTCATCAAAAAAGATTTTCTCCGTTTCGGCATATTTCAGGGTGGATATCCGGCTTTTCTCCGCCGCCCGCTGATATTCTTCGCTGCAGCATTTCAGTTCCTCTTCCGCCCTGCAGCACCGCTCGATCATTTCAGAAAAACGGTTCATCCCGCTGATCTTTTCCTCCAGCTGCTGCTCCGCATTTCGTGCCGAAACGAGCCGGGCATCCGCATTCTTTAAATTTCCCGCTTCCTCCTCCGCGCTCTTCAGCCTCTCTTCGATTTCTCTTTTCCGATGAGATACTTTTTCCCGTTCCCCGCACAGTTCTTCTGTCTCTCTTCTGAACTTCTCCAGACGATCCTGCCACTCCGCCGCTCTTCTGTGACGCTGAACCTGTTCTTCCGCCGCGGCGATTTCAGCGTCGATGATCTCTTCTTCCGGCGATTCGTTCCTCCGTTTCTTCCACAGAATCTCTGCCGTCTCCAGCAGAGCGCGGTTCTGCTCCAGAGCATCTCGTTCCGATTTCAGCGCGCGTTCCGCTTTTTTTCTCTCCTGTATCCGCCCCAAAAGATTGCTGATCTCTGCCAGGCGCCGCTCTGCGGCGGAAATCTCCGCTTTTAATCGCTCCAACGTGAAAAGATCTGTACGTTCCGACGATGCGATCAGTGAAACCGCATCGCCGGCAAGCGCTGTACCCGCTGAAAGTTTCAATTCAGCAAGAGCCTCCGCCTGCGGGGATTCAGGATCGCAGACAACTCCTTCAATCTCCTGCAGAATGCGGTTTTTCAGATCTTCCATCTTATTTCCAAGTTCGGACGCCCGGGATTTTAAATATTCCTGAACGGAAATATAAATTTTCGTGCGGAAAATTTCCCGGAAGATTTCGCTTCGCTCCGGTGTCCTGGCCAGCAGCAATTTCATAAAATCGCCCTGCGCGATCATCGCGATCTGAGAAAATTGCCTGGCGTTCACTCCGGTGATTTTTACAATCTCCTCACCGACCTCTTTCAGCTTCGTCAGCGGCGGACGTCCGTCCGGGAAATGGAGTTCCGCCTCGGCTTTCTGTGTCGTGATTCCGTCCCGCTTTTTCTTCGGTCGCTGATATTCGGGACTTCGTTTGACTGTGTATTCTCGTCCTCTGTAGGAAAACACCAGCTCCACATAAGTCGGAGTCTCCGGCTGCGCATACTTGCTCCGCAGCATCGAAGCGTCTCTGGCGCCGCCGCTGGCCTCACCGTACAGAGCAAAAGAGATGGCGTCAAAGATCGTCGTTTTTCCCGCGCCGGTATCTCCTGTGATCAGATAGATCCCGCCTTCTCCGAATTTTGAAAAATCCACGGTTTCCGCGCCGGCATAAGGTCCGAAAGCTGACATCGTGAGTTTCAGAGGTCTCATATCATTCTCCCTCCTTTAACTGTTCAAAAACACCGGCGATCATCCGCCGTTCCTCCTCATCCATAGCTCTGCCGTTCTGAAGCTCGAAGAGCTCGGCGAAGAAATCGATTTCGGATTTTTCTTTTCCGGAAGAATCCCATCCCGCCTCTTCCGCGCTCCGCGTCCGCCGATTGTCGTAATCCAAAAGCATGATATTGGGATAAATCGTGCGCAGGCGCCCTACGGCGTCGTGAATGTCTCCGTCATCCGTAAGCGTAACATGAATATAGGCGTCAGTGTCCGTGTTTTCGTAATTCTTTCTGCTGGTGAGTTCCTCATAACTTCCGCGAAGTTCTCTCATTTCGCGGCACGGCTCTAAAGGGATCAACCGTATATCCAGACTGCCCTTTTCTTTGATATCGATCAGTACGACAGATTTCTGCTGATTTGCCTCGGAAAACGAATACTTCAAAGGCGAGCCGCAGTACCTCGCTAAAGCCCCCGGAATCTGCTGCGGCGAATGAATATGCCCCAGAGCGGTATAGTCGAAAGACTCAAACGCCGCACGATCCACATTGTCCAGTCCCCCTACGCTGATATCCTCGGAATCGCTTCGAAAGGCTCCGGTGACAAACTGATGCGCCACCATCAGATTTCTCCGGTCCGTATCGATCTCCATGCGGCGGATGACCGCATGCACAGCATCGTTATAACTCTCGATCTTCTCCTCCGGAAAAAAATGTCTCACATCCGCCGGACGAAGAAACGGCATCATCCAGACGTACAGCGGACCATATTCATCCTCCACAATCTCCGGCGATATTTCTCCGGAAAATACAGGAGAAAGATGAATCCCGCTGCGGCGCATGATCTCCGATCCGAAAGCGAGACGCTCTCTGGAATCGTGATTGCCGCTGATGACAAAGACTTCCAGATTCCTCTCTCTCAGACCGGTCAGAAAACGGTCAAACAGCAGGACGGCCTCCGCCGGAGGCACCGGCTTGTCATAAACGTCTCCTGCGATCAGCACGCCCTCTGCTCCGTTTTCGTCGATAATTTTAAGAATCTGATTCAGAATGTACTCCTGATCGCAAATCATGGAAAATTCATACAGTCTTTTTCCCAGATGCAGATCTGACAGGTGGATGAATTTCATCGAACACTCCTTTGATATTTTTTGAAATAATTTTTAAAAACGATTTCTCTAATAAAATCCGGGGCAAATTAGATGTTATAATTCTATCACAAAACCGTTTCTCTGTGGTATGATGTCTGCGTCTCGGACCATAACGCCGGCCGCAGGAGGGCGGAAATGAAGTCCACGGCCCGCAAGAGCGGGAAATTTACCGTCACTGTATACAAGGAGGTTCATTTTCATAATGAAACAGCAATACAAAGGCATTATTCTGATCATCGCTTCCGCATTTTTCTTTTCCCTGATGAGTCTTTTCGTCAAACTCTCCGGTGATCTTCCCTCGATACAGAAGAGTTTTTTTCGAAATTTTGTAGCCGCAATCTTCGCTACGGTTATTCTTCTGCGCAGCGGAAAGGGATTTTCTTTTGAAAAGCGAAACCTCCCTTATCTGATCATACGCTCCGTCTTCGGAACGCTGGGAATCCTGTGCAACTTCTATGCTGTGGACCATCTGCTGCTCTCCGACGCCAGCATGCTCAATAAAATGTCTCCTTTCTTCGCCATTCTGTGCAGCATGTTCTTCCTCAGAGAAAAAACGCGCCCTTACCAGATCGGCGCCGTCCTCGCCGCTTTCGCCGGCGCGCTTTTTATCATCAGGCCCACTTTTTCCAATCTGGAACTCCTGCCGTCGCTCATCGGTCTGCTGGGCGGTTTCGCCGCCGGAGCCGCCTACACTGCCGTGCGATTTCTGGGGCAGCGGGGAGAACGGGGACCTTTCGTGGTTTTCTTTTTCTCCGCATTCTCCTGCCTCTTCTGTCTCCCCTTTATGATAGCTGACTACGCCCCGATGTCGCTCTATCAGCTGACGATGCTGCTGCTGGCCGGTTTTTCCGCCGCAGGAGGTCAGTTTACCATCACCTTCGCCTATTTTTACGCCCCCGCCGGTGAGATATCGATTTACGACTATACGCAGATCCTCTTCGCAACGCTGTGGAGCCTCGTCATATTTTCACAGGTCCCGGATCTGTTCAGTATTCTCGGTTACCTGATTATCTGCACCGCGGCAGTCGTCAACTTTCTGCTGGCACAGCGCCAGACCCGCCGTAAGAAAAATTCCTGAATCCGCTCCTTTCCATGCGATATACAGTACGCAAAAAAACGAAGACTGCGCCGCAGCCGACATGGTAAAATATAATAGAATTTTACATCAGAACAGAAAAGAGAGGTTCCAATGAATCACACAGATTATCGCGGCAGCTGTCCGCACACAGGATTGATCGGTTCGAAAGTCAGCCAAACGGCGGAGAAAAGCCGGTACCGGCGCATTTTTTCAAAAGCGCTGTCTCTGTTTCTCCTCCTGACGGCGGCGCTGCTTTTCACGGCCTGTACATCGGATTCCGATAAAAATGGCAAACCGCTTTCCTCCCCGGTATACAGCGCTGAAAATGAGGAAAACAACAGCGCCGAAAACGAAGGCTCCTATAAAGTATCGTCCCTGGACGACTTTAAAACCGCAGCTTCCGCTTACGGAACGGTCTCAGAGATGACCGGCCAGCTCACCTATGAATCCGCAGTCGTAACAGACAACGATAAATTCAACATCATCTATATGAAAACTCCATCCTCTGACGAGGCCCGGCGTATCCTCTTTGAGGAATCCGAAAAATCTCCGGATTCCTCCGCAAGCCCGTATATCACGACACTGCGATCCGGCGTCAATTTCGATTACTATGAAGAAAATGTACCGGAAGGCGCATCCGACGCGGAACCGTTTTACGGGTACTACCTCCGGATAGACGGCATGCTGCTTCTCGTCACCGGTGCGCCGGAGGACAGAAACGCAGTAAAGAGCACTGCCGGAAAGCTGTTTGAAGGACTCGGTTATCCTGCGGAATAATAAGCATGAAAAGCCTTTCCCGAAAAAAGGTCGCAATCTAACAAAATAAATCGCGGGAAAACAGGCGGCAGTCTGAATCTCAGACCTTAACCGCTGTTTTCCCGCGAAATCTGCAGGCAGACCCGTTCTTCCGATCTCTCGGATGACCGCGAAATATCCGCCGGCGTTTATATCATCCCTGTTCCCCTTTTTCGAAGGTGTGCTTCCCTTTTCTTCACGTTCTCACCGCTTTTGCAAAGGCAAAGCGGTCTTTTTTCTGTCTGCAATACTCAATCCGCATCCGTATTTCCTGACGAAGACGCCGTACCGCTGTTTCCACCGGTATCGGAGCTGTCCGTACCGGCGGAATCCTGCGATTGATCTGCATTCGAGCCGCCGGAAGTATCTGCAGTATCTGTACTGCCGTCCGTATCTTCACCGGATGTATCCTCTTCTTCTGTCAGATCGGATACAGGCAGAAATGCCTGCAGAACCTGTGAATCGATAGTATAAATCTTATCGTCACCTTCTGCTACAGCATAATACTGCTGAACCATCGGATTTTTGCTTCCTATATAGAGAATCTTCTGCGTACCGTCGGATAAGCTGACTGTCACTGTCATCTCCGGCTGGTCAAAGCCATATTCGGAAGATGTGACAAGAGTATCGGCGACGACTTTCTCATACTTGAGATTCTCCAAAACCTTCAGCATTGAATCCACCATAGCCGTATTCAGAGTAATGCTTTCATCCTCAGCGTAAATCCAGTCTTCGCCCGACTTCAGAAAAGTCTGAAGCGCTCCGTCATAATCATAGCTGAACGTGTCTACAGCCTCGAGATCGATACCGGCAAACTCAGGTATCATACTGCTGTTTTCGCTCTTCTGCTCCGCCTGCTCGTTAAAATATCCCATGAGAAAATAAAGAGCGATCAGAATGGCGAAGACAAACATCAACAGCAGCAAGATAAACACGCCGCTCATTCTTTTTTCCTGTCTGCTCATTTTCGGGCCTCCTGATTATTCCTTTATTTTTTTCTTCTTCTGAACCAGATAACGAATCCCGTCGCCAGTATCACCAGCGGAAGCAGGATTACCGTCACGACAAGCCAGATGTTCGCATGCATCGCAGGGATCGTCAGATATTCCGCATCCACTGACTTCGCATCGATAGAGATATTCCCCGCGCTGTCATCGCCCCCTGAGAGACTTCCGAGACAATTCATATAGAAATCTAAATTCGCCACCGGAAGGCTGTTGGAAAGACTCTCGTCCGTAATGGTCCCCGCTGAAATCAGAATCATCTGACCTCCGGCGGATTCCTCTTGCCCGGCGGTATCTCCGGATTCGTCCGCAGCGCTGTCTCCTTCCGCCGGTGAATCTTCACCGGTGGCAGCGTCCGTACTTTCATCGGCGCCGGCATCAGCACCGTTCTTCTGTGCCAGACACGCGAAAGCAAACGGACCGTCGGTATCGCCGCTTTCCTTTTCATAAGAGGTGATCTTTCCATCCACCACGGTTTTCGCATAGGCGCCGTCGGAGGAAGTGAGAAGATCGGTGACGACCACATCTTCGGATTCAGTCTTCTCAATACTCATCGTCTGAGGTATCAGAATATTCGCTTTTTCACTGACGAGATCCGAAGTAATCTCGCTGTCTTCGATGTTCGGAATGACGTAGAGCGGATACTGATAATAGTGGTTCGCGCTTTCCATGACGATGCCCCGGTTGATCTTCATACCGTATGCCGCCAGCACCCGGTTGAAATTGGTCAGTTCTGTTTCCGTATAGCCTGCCGTGATGACGGCCTTTCCGCCCTCATCCAGCCATTTGATAATCTGATCCGCCTCTTCTGCCCCAAGGTCAGAGGAAGGCGCGTTGATTATCAGACAGTCACAGTCTTCCGGTATTCCTCCGCTCGTCATGAGATTGAGATCCTGAAGAGAAATGTTCTGCTTCGTCATGAGAGAGGAAAGAGAACTTCCCACCGTGGACTCACCGTGTCCCGTGAGCGTATAGGCGGCCGGAATTTCGTCAGACGTCACATTTGCCACCGCGCTGGTGATCTGGCCTTCTCCGTCAAAAGAAGTGCTGTAAGATCCGGTGGTATAATAGCTGGAATAATCGCTGACATAGATATTGTTATAATCGATCACGTTTTCCTTGCTTCCGCAGCTGACGACAATGCTGTTTTGACTTACGCTGCTGTACTTCTGCGCGGCCTCAAGATTGACGGCGGGATCGATATATTCCACATGTACGTGCTTCGATTCATCTTCGTAGCGTTCGAGAAGCTTCGACAGTGTCCTGTCCGCAGAGGACTCTTCCGCCAGAACCGTCAGCGTCACATCCTCTTCCAGCGAGGACAGCAGTTTTTCGGTCTTTTCTCCTATGGTATAAAGTTTTCCCGGTGAAAGATCAAAGGACATATACTTTTCCGGGATCTGGCTGATTACCAGATTGAATGCTACAGCTACGGCGATGACCACCGCGATCAGCGCAGAGCTGTAAGAACCGAACCTGACGCTTTTCGTGCGGAAGGATTTTTTCAGGCCGGAACCGGTTTCTTTCAGATTGATTTTCTTCATGTTCCGCCACCTCCTAACTCCATCTGCGCTTCTGAATCATCTGAACCGTCAGGAAGCAGAAGACTGCCGCCACAGAAAGATAATACAGAAATACCGTAAAATCCATGGTCAGATTCAGCAGGCTGTCAAATCGGACGATCAGAGACAGCGATGTGATAAAATCGCCGAATACTCCGCCGAACACACTTTTCTTCACAAAGAACAGAATCGTCAGAATAATCTCACATATCACACCGAACCCTCCGGCGATCGTGATATTCTTTGTCATCGCATAAAGAAGCGCCGCTGCCGCGAGTATCAGCAGAAAGAAACATACGTAAGACCCCGCTGCTCCGGAGGGAAGAATCGATGCGATCCCGTCAGTCAGCTGAAGAATCAGCAGTATACAGAAAGTTCCCACCGCTGAGATGATCTGGCTTTCCGTCAGCGACGAGACAAACATGCCGATGGCGATATACGCCGCGCCCAGCAGAAAAAATCCCACGATGGCGGAATAATCCGCAATCAGCGATCCGCCGCCGTAAAAATGAATCACGACAGGCAGAATGCAGGATATCAGCATACAGATTCCGAGAACGGACACCATCGCGGCATATTTGCCCAGGACGATCTGTGTCACCGACACCGGAGACGTCAGCAAAAGCTGATCCGTCTTCGTTTTCCTCTCCTCGGCAAAACTGTGCATCGTCAGAATCGGTACGGTTAGCAGGAGAATAAACGACATGCCCGACAGCGCCGCCGTGAGATAGGGATAACCCTGAATCACGTTGTACGCGACGAAATAAATACCCATAAATACGAAAATTGCTGCCATAAAGATCGGACCTGTCATATTGTGAAAGAAAGATTTGAATTCCCTTTTAAATATGGCTTTCATTCTCATCCTCCTCTCTTTCTTCTGCTACGGAAAAATCCCCGCCGTCATCTGTATCAGATAAGGAAGTCTCTGACTCTGACTCTGATTCCGTATCTTCTTCGCAGAGGTCCGCCAAAGCCGATTCTTCCCCGGTCTCCTCCTGAGGATGTTCCACCTCTTCCGATTCCGTCAGTTCCAGGAAGACATCTTCCAGAGAAGCGCTCTCTTCGCTGAGGCCCACCACGAGACACTTGGCCTGCGCAAATGCCATCGCCGCCGCATCGCGGATATCTTTTCCGTGCTCATACTCGATTTCCGCCAGCAGAACGCCCTCTTCGCCGGACTCCCGCAGACCGTAACCGCTGATTCCCGAAAGACCGGAAAGAACGCCGTTTACTGTCTCCTCGTCTCCTTTCACCCGTATCTTCAGTTTAACTATCGGATGCATGAGTTCCATGAGGTTTTCCGGCGTATCGCAGGCGATTAGCTTTCCGCGGGAAATGATCATAATCTTATCGCAGATCGCGCTCACTTCCGAGAGAATATGAGAACTCAGAATAATCGTATGATTCTCTCCCAGCTCCCGAATCAGATCTCTGACTTCGATAATCTGCTTCGGATCCAGCCCCGCCGTAGGTTCGTCTAAAATAAGAACTTCCGGAAGCCCCAGAATCGCCTGAGCAAAGCCCACCCGCTGGCGATATCCTTTGGAGAGATTTTTGATCAGCCTCGGCGAAACATCATCGATTCGCACTGTCTTTTCCGCCAGCTCCACGGCCTCCTGCCGCTTTGGACGGGCGATGCCTTTCAGTTCGGCCGCAAACATCAGATACTCCCTGACGGTCATATCGGTATACAGCGGCGGTATTTCCGGCAGATAGCCGATCATCGACTTCGCTTTTCCGGCGTCCCGCAGAATATCGCAGCCATTGATGAGAACTTCCCCCTCCGTGGCAGCGATATAACCCGTGATAATGTTCATGGTCGTCGACTTTCCTGCTCCGTTTGGTCCGAGAAATCCGTAAATTTCACCTTTCTCCACCTTGAAGCTCAGATCGCTGACCGCTGCGGTACTTCCGTACTTTTTTGTGAGATGACTCACCTCGATCATCAAGTACACCTTCCCTTCGATCTAATAATTATGTATAAATTCATGCTACGAGTCACTATTTTACTCCTGTCATGTGATGAAACGATATGATTTTCCGGCAGAAATGTGAAAATAGTGTGAAAATTCCCATAAAAAAAGAAACGATGCCGTCATCGTCCTTCCGGCATCGCACTGTCAACACGGTATTTCCGGCTGCTCCTCAGCCTTTTGTTCTTCGTCTTTTCGCCGGATTTCCCTCTTTTGAACCTGCGGCTTCACACTTTCAGCCGATTCGTAATTTAAAGACGCATACGCTTTGCGGAATGCTTTCAGTCCTCTGCGCAGACAAATCCGCGTGGTGCTGCGGTTCATTCCCATCACTTTCGCGATCTCCCTCTGGCTGAGACTGCCCATCGCCCATAATTTCACCACGCTCTGGTATCTCGGCGAAAGCAGATTGAGCGCCGCGATGATCTGATCCGACTGCTCCCTTTCCAAAAGTGTCTTCAGTATATCGGCTGATTCTTCGATCAGCAGTTCCGGATTCAGCTCCGCCTCGACTTCTTCAAAGGAAAGATCCGCACGTCTCTTCCCGCTCAGACATTTGTCCGTCTCTTCTTTTGCAATATGAAACACCCACGATCTGATCTGCCGCCGGCTTCGCAGTTTGTGCAGATTACGCCATGCAGTCTCCATCGTATTCTGCGTGATATCCTGAGCCGACAGCGCATCATCCGTCATAGCGCGTGCAAACCGATAGACATCACCATAGAGAGCCGCAATATTCTTTTTGAAAAATTCTTCATCGCGATGTCTTTTCATAGCTCACCTCAAAATACTTCTCTGGCCATTCTAAAATTTTTCAAATCGGAGCAGAGCTCTGCGGTATCAGCCTGGTCAGAACGCTCAAATGACTTCAGCACAGCCCGAAAGGAACAATGGACCCTATGCCGGAAATGACTGCATCATCGATGCTTCGACAGAAAAAATCATAATTTAACAAACGGTACTCCCATATTCTGCAACATAATTTTGATCTTGTCAAAAAAAATGATGCATATCTTTTGTATATCAAAGAAAAAACAATTTCCCCCAAAAAATCATTGAAACAATTTTATCATGCGGCATGTCAATTCTGTGTACGTTGTAACATTCACACTTTATTTTCAAGAAAGGAACAAAAAATGAAAAACAAAAAAACTTCTAAAATCCTCATCCTCCTGATGATCGTCACTCTCCTGATCCCAGCCTTTGGCAGCGTGGCATATGCGGAGAGTGACGGAGATGATTCGATTGCACCGATGACTATAGGTAGTTATGTAATCTCCTTTAAAGCTGCGAACAGCGTGAGAGGAGATGCCGATGTATATTTGCATAGTATTGGATTAGCATCATCAATCACTTCCAAAATCACACTGCAATCAGCACCACTTGGATCTGCATCTTATTCAAACGTATCCGGGGTTTTACCATCTACCTATACGGCTCCGGCGACGACGGTCACGCTTGCAGCGCCGCCCTTGCGCGCGGCGCGCGCA
>CAJLHL010000078.1 GCA_905206455.1 uncultured Eubacteriales bacterium | reverse complement strand
CGGAGCGGTATTTTTCGGATTTCTAGTAGTTCTGGCGGTAGGCGTGATTCACGAAAAGGGAATTTCGATCCGTGACAAAGTGGCGGGATTTCGTCTGGCGCCGCGTTGGAGTATCTACTACGGAGCGATTCTTCTGGTGATTATCCTCGGCGCTTACGGACCGGGATATCGGCCGGTAGATCTGATTTATGCGGGATTTTAAGAAGATAACAGAATTTTAAGGGGGGAAAAAGATGTCGACGTATCTGAAAAAAGGGATTCGCCCGGCGGTATTTATTATTGTTCTGCTTCTTCTTCTGCAGGGGCTTTCCTATTTTTTTATCACCAGAGGAAACGGCAATAAAAATGCGCTGTCTGTCATGAAACAGCCGGAAAATTCCATCGATTATCTCGTCATCGGCGACAGCGAAAGCTATTCCAGCATCTCTCCGATGGAGATATGGATCAAACACGGATTTGCGGGATATAACTGCGGTGTGGTGGGGCAGCAGGCGCAGTATACATATTATCTTCTGGAAGAGGTGCTTCAGAAACAGGATCCCCAGGTAGTGATCCTGGAGACCAACGAACTCTTCCGCAGAGCGGGAGGCGCTACGGAGCTGGAATCCGCGGCGGAAAATCTGGCGGCGAAATATTTTCCTCTGCTCCAGTATCACAACGGCTGGAAACGGATCAGTTTCCGCGAGATTCAGGCATTTAAGCCGTTTGAAAAGACTACTGCCTCTTCCGATGTGATGAAAGGATTTCATTACCGTCCTCAGGTAAAACCTTACACCGGGGGCGAGTATATGAAAAAGACGAAGGAAGTAAAGGAAATAGAAGGCATCGCCATGTACTATCTGAAAAAGATGACAAAACTGTGCAGGGAGAACGGCGCGGAGCTGATTTTGATCAGCGTGCCGTCACCGGATAACTGGAGTTATCAGAAGCACAATGCGGTAGAGAATTATGCCAGAGAGAATGATGTGACTTATCTGGATCTGAATTTGTCGGTAGAAGAACTGGGGATCGACTGGACAGCGGATACTACAGACCGGGGCGATCATCTCAGTTTTACCGGCGCCAGAAAGGTCACCGATTATCTGGGCGACTATCTGTCTGAGAATTTCCAGCTCAAGGACCGGCGTTCCGAACCGGAGTATGCCGTATGGAATCATTCGGTGAAAAATTATCTCAAGCGTACGAAGCAGACGGAGCGGCAGGAGGAGGCCGAGAAGATGATTCAAAGCGGTGGAACCGCACAGTCCTCTGTGCGCTGAGGGATCGCTCGTAAGTCAGAGTAAAAAACGATATGTGATTGAGACAAAATAGAAAAGGGGACTTCAGAGAAGACCGCGCAAAATGCGTCTTTTTCTGAAGTCCCTTTTTTATGGCCTTATCGTTTTTCGTTTTCTTTGCCGTTTTTCATTTTATCATCTGCAGCGGCGGGGGCCGCTTCCATATCCTTCGGAAGGATCAGATTTAAGAGGATTGAGACCAGGAATATCACGGCGACACAGTTTTCTGCGAAGACTGTCTGCACGATCTGCGGAAAGACTGCGAAGATCTCAGGAACCTGAGTAAAACCGATACCGATACTCAAAGAGAGCGCGGCGATAGTGATGTTGCGCTGACTGAAACCGCATCGGCTGACCATCTGAAGACCGCTGACGACGATGGTGCCGAACATCATGATCGTACAGCCGCCCAGTACAGCCTCCGGCAGGGTTGCCAGCACTGTGCCGAAGATCGGAAAGAAGCCGGCGAGAATCATAATCGCTGCGCCGGTAGCGATGGTAAAGCGGTTTACGACTTTTGTCATCGCTACCAGTCCCACGTTTTGGCTGAAAGAGGTGATCGGCATACATCCGAAGACGGAAGACAGCGCGCTGATGAATCCATCGCAGGCGATAGATCCGGAAATCTCTTTCTGTTCGGCATTTCTCCCCAGAGCGGTAGCCGCCAGCGCGGAGGTGTCGCCGATAGTTTCTGTGGCGGATACCAGAAAAATCAATGTGACAGAGACGATCGCGTTGAGATTGAATTCCGGCGTAAATGGCATAAGGGACGGAAACGCTATGACAGAAGTTTCCTTCAGCGCGGAAAAGTCAACCATCCCCATAAAAATAGCCAAAATATAACCGACGATCAGTCCGAAAAGGACGGAGAGCTGCTTCCAGTAAGACTTCGCAAAGATGTTGAACAGGATGCAGCACAGCAATGTCACGGTTCCGAGGATCAGGTTCTGAGGGGAGCCGAACGTCGCGCTGCCGCTGCCGCCGCCGAAGGATGCCGCGCCCACGGAGAGCAGGGAGAAGCCGATGGCGGTGACGACGCTGGCCGCGACAATAGGAGCGATGATCTTTGTCCAGTATTTGGCGAAAAGTCCCAGAAAACCTTCGATTAAGCCGCCGACGATGACTGCGCCCATGATCGCGCTGTAGCCGTAAGCGGGCCCGATATAGTAGCAGACCGAGACAAAGGTAAAGCTGATGCCCATGACGATCGGCAGTCCGGAGCCGATGCGCCACAGAGGGAACAGCTGGACCAGTGTACCGATGCCTGCGATAATCATCGCGCTTTGGATTAGCTTCCCGCTCTGGTCGCTGCTCAGGCCGCTGACTCCGGCTACGATGAGTATCGGAGCGATATTTGCCACAAACATGGCCAGGATGTGCTGAAGACCGAAAGGGATCGCCTTTGCCGCGGGAACCCGGCCGTCCAGACGGTAAATATTGCTGATATCTGCGCTCTTTGTTTTCATGCGGACAGGTCCTCTCATTTCTGTTCTCTGAATGTGATCGTTTGTGTTTCCGCATTCATCTCGTCAATGATGGTCAGAGATTCTAACTGATATCCGAGATTGCGGATGATCTGACCGCCGGGCTGGAAACCTTTTTCCACGGCGATGCCGATGCCTTCCAGCGCCGCGCCGGCCTGGCCGACAATGGAGATCAGCCCCTGCAGCGCGCAGCCGTTGGCCAGAAAATCGTCGATGATGAGAACGTGGTCCGACGGGGTGAGAAGACGCTTGGATACGATGATATTATTTTTTGTTTTATGAGTAAAGGATTCCACCTCAGCGGTGAGTACGTCACCGTCGATATTTACGCTCCTGGATTTTTTTGCGAAAACAACCGGGACGTCAAAATGCACAGCCGCCAGACAGGCGATACCGATTCCCGACGCTTCGATGGTGAGAATTTTGCTGACGGGCCTGTCCGCAAAGCGGCGTTTAAATTCAGCACCCATCTGATCAAAGAGATGAATATCCATCTGATGGTTCAGAAAAGTATCCACTTTCAACACATTTCCTTCTTTGATGACGCCGTCCTTTTGAATTCGTTCCTCTAAAAAGTTCATGATCATTCCTCCGACTATATTGCTGCGGCTATGGCGTAAAATATAAATATGGCGCCGGTGAATCTGACTTTATCGGGAGAGAGGGATTCATTTCCGGATTTTTGTTAAGAGAATGCTGCTCTCTCCGAAAACCCGGAGGAGCAGATATTCTCCGGCGCTGTTCTGAAATCGTCCGCACACTCTGATCAGGTGAATTCGCCAGAGTCTAACTTCGATTCGGATGAAATTAGATTATCAAATTTCGGAGATTCTTACAACAATAGATACGAGATTTCTTTGCCTGAAAAACCACCTGTTTGTCTCTGTAAATACATTGAAAGCAAATATTTATCGTGACAATATAATTCTTTACATACTATTCGCGCGCACGTTATAATGATGTCGAAGATTGACTTTGCGGCACTGACGCAGTAAAGACCCCGCTGCGCCGAATCCTCTCCCGTACCGGAGATATGGGAAAAACAAAGAACGCGCCGCCGTGAAATCGAAGCTGCGGATGCAGCCGAAGCCTGTAAAAAAACGCCGTGTCTCAGCGGGCAGGGCAGAAAAGGAGAGAGATATGAAGGAAAAAAGAAGTTCGGGGATGGTAAAATCGCTGTCAAAATGGAATTTGCTGTCTATCGGTATCGGAGCGGTAATCGGCTGGTCCTGGGTGATTTACGCCGGGTACTGGAGCGTTACGCCGGGTACGCTGGGCGGAATTCTCGCCTTTGTCGTAGCTGCGCTGCTCTGCAGTCTGGTGGGGCTCGTCTATGCGGAATTGACCTCGGCATTTCCGAAGATCGGGGTGGATGTCAGCATCACTTTTCTGGGGCTGGGTCAGATACCTTCGATTATCGTCAGCTGGTGTGTTCTGTATCTGTGGATGAGCTTTATCCTCGTAGAGGCGATTATGTTTCCGATTATTCTCGGAAATCTGGGAATTCAGGTGCCGGTGTTCGGGGAAATGTTTTCGGTGCTGGGCACGCCGGTGATGCTGTCCAATGTTCTGGTAGCCGTTCTTTTTAATGCGTTCTTCGCTCTGATCAATTACCGGGGCGTAAAATTGTCCGGCTGGGTGCAGACAGCGGCGGTGGCTGTTCTGACTTTGGCCGCGCTGTTTTTCTGCGGATCGGGGATCGCTATGGGCGACAGCTCCAACGCACAGCCTCTCTTTACCGACGCCGCGGGTCTGACGACGATTATGCTGATGGTGCCGGGATTTTTAAGCGGTTTTAACGCGATTCCCCAGGCGGTGGAGGAGACAAATGTTTCGCCCAAGACCGTGGGAAGAATGGTTCTGTACACCGTGTGGGGCTCCGCACTGTTTTATATTCTCATCATCGTAGGTCTGGCTTTCGCTATGCCGGAATCCGACCGGGCGGGAGACGGCCTTGTGGTGGTTCAGGCGGTGAGTCAGCTCTTCGGCGGTTCGAAAATTGCGGCGGGCTTCGTGACATTTGCCTCTTTGCTGGGAATGCTCACCACATGGAATGCGGCATATATCGCCGGCAGCCGTTTTATGTACGGCCTGGCCAGAGCGAAATTTCTGCCGGAGGGTCTGGCGGTACTTCATCCGAAGTACGGTACGCCGAAGAATGCGATCATTCTCATGTTTATCATCGGAACGCTGGCGCCATTTGCAGGTACGAAAGATACGATCTACGTGGGGCTGATGAATATCGCTTCTTTCGGACTTGTCATTACGTGGCTGTTCGTATCTCTGACCTTTATCAAGCTGAGAAAAACTATGCCGGATATCAGAAGACCGTATACGGTTCCGTGCGGAAAAGCTGTCGGATGGGTATCCGTGGTATTTTGTATCGCATATCTCTACCTTTATACACCATGGGGGCCGTCGGGTCTTCTGCCGATCGAATGGGCAGGGGTAGCGGTAATCGCAGTGATTGCGGTGATCGTTTACTTTGCGTATAACATTCGAGGAGGCAGGATGGATTATGAGGAGCGGAAGCGCATTTTAACCGGTGCGGATGAAGAGACAGCGTAATTCTGCGGCGCGGGAGCGCAGCCACCCCATAAGAAAAGCGGAGGAAAAGAAAATATGGAATTTGTCACAAAGGAAATAAGAAATCATATCGCTTATATCACCATCGACCGCCCGCCGGTAAATGCGCTCAACCGGCAGGCATATTCTGAATTGACGGAAGCGTTTAATTCTGTCTATGACGATCTGGACGACGTCTTTGTGGTGATTCTCACCGGCAGAGGCAAGCAGTTTATCGCGGGAAATGATCTGAACGAGTTCACCGGCACGGCAAAATCAGATATGAATACGCAGTCGGGCTATTTCGCTTCCTGCCTTACGAATATCTACACCTGTCCGGTGCCTGTCATCGGAGCGATTAACGGCGCCGCCGTGGGCGCAGGCTTCTGTATTGCGTCGGTCTGCGACGTGCTGGTGGCGGCAGAAGGAGCCCGTTTCGGCCTGACTGAGATGAAGGTGGGCGTTTTGGGAGGTTTGGCTTTTTTGCCGGGGATGGTTCCGCAGAAACTGGGAAAATATATGACGCTGACAGGAAATCTCGTTCCGGCGGAAAAGCTGGAAAATTACGGATCGGTGCATTCCGTCGTGCCGAAAGATCGGCTGATGGCCGAAGCAGAGCGCGTAGCGGAGGAAATTATGCAGTGTCCTCCGCTGGCTCTTCAGGCCTGGAAAAAGTCCTATCAGTACATCGACCGCCTGGATTTTCTCAATATCGAACATATTACCGATTTATTCATTCTGGATCTTCAGGAAACGGAGGATTCCAGGGAGGCGGTCAGAGCGTTTCTGGAGAAGAGAAAGCCGGTATACCGGGGAAAGTAACGGAGGAAACGGGCCGCGCGAAAAGCCGGCGTGCGGACGGAAACGTTTGCGGCGGGAGGCGGCGCGGGCCGAGCCAGAGAGAACTGTCAGAAGAGAAAGGAGCGGCGGAATGAAGGATTATACGCAGGAGTATGCAGATAAAAAAGTCGGCGTAGAGCAGGTGCTGGAACGGATCGAATCGGGAATGAATATCTATGTCGGCGTGGATGTAGCGGAGCCTGTGACGATTCTGAAGGAACTGGACACGATTGCAGACCGGGTAAAAGATGTAACGATCTGCACCGTGCTGGGGCCGGAGGATTATCCTCACCTGCACGATCTCAGAGGGAATATCCGAACGGAGCCGTTTTTTTACGGACCGTTTACCAGAAGAGCACACGGTACGGGAAACGTATCTCTCGTACCCAGTAGCATCAGCACACTGTACCGGGACAGAGCTGCGTACCGCAGACCCGATGTTTTTATCGGAGTGGCTTCTCCCATGGATAAACACGGGTTTATGAATATGGGTCTGTGTATTTCCCACGAACAGGATGCTCTGGAAGATGCGGATATCGTCGTATTAGAAGTCAATCCCAATGTTCCCGTGGTGTACGGCGATGCTTCGGTTCATATCAGTGACGTGGATTTTATCGTGGAATCCCGCCGGGAGATTCCGATGGATCCTGTCTATGAATCTACGGAAATACAAAAAGTCATCGGCCAGAATATCGCGGATCTCATCGAAGACGGATCCACGATTCAGCTGGGGATCGGAGGGATTCCTGACGCGGCGGCGAAGCAGCTGATTCACAAGAGAGATCTGGGCGTACATTCGGAAATGTTTACGCCGAGCATGGCGATGCTGTATGAGGCGGGCGTCATTACAGGAGCCAGAAAAAATATCGACAAAAAACAGATGGTCTGCACTCTTCTGACCTCCCGTCCGGAAGTCTTTGAATTCGTCGATCACAATCCCGCGGTAAAGATTCTGAGAGGCAGCTATGTCAACGATCCTTATGTGATTATGAAAAATGACAGGATGGTGGCCATCAATGCAGCGATAGAAGTAGACCTGACCGGGCAGATTTTTTCGGAGACCATCGGAGCCCGCCAGTACAGCGGAACGGGAGGCGCCAATGATTTCGCCACCGGGGCGCATCGTTCCAACGGAGGAAAGTCTATCATCGCCCTGCCGTCCACGAAGAAGAAGGGGACGGTTTCTGCGATTCAGCCGTGGATTGCAGGAGGCGGCGTAGTAACGATTCAGCGCCAGAATGTGGATTACGTGGTGACGGAATACGGAGCCGCGCCGCTGTCGGGCAGAAGCATACGGGACAGAGTGCAGAATCTCATCGCCGTTGCGCATCCGGATTTCCGGCAGCAGCTGAAGGAGGAAGCGCAGCGGCTGGAATTGTGGTGAGACAGCCCGTTTTTTTATAGCTTCGCGTACGCATTTTTTCGTAGAGGGGGAAGAAGCGAAGCCTGCCGCCTGTATCGGCGGGGAAGAGGTAAACGCTGTGCTGTAATTATCCCGGATTTGTAGGAGGAATTGGAATATGGAGCTGCGAGTTCTGAACTATTTCCTGATGGTGGCCAGGGAAGAAAATATCACAAAAGCCGCGCGGCTTTTGCACATTACGCAGCCTACGCTTTCCCGGCAGCTGATGCAGCTGGAGGAAGAACTGGGCGTCAAACTGTTCCACAGAAGCAATCACAGCATCGTTCTGACGGATGCGGGGATTTTGCTGAAACGAAGGGCGCAGGAACTGATTTCTCTGGCGGAAAAGACAAAGAGAGAGTTTCGGATGGAAAGTGTGCTGAGCGGTGAAATTTCCATCGGCAGCGGAGAATACAGGTGTACGAAGCTGCTGACTGAGATGATCGAGCTGTTTCGCCGGAAATATCCTCTCATTCAGTTTGATATTTACAGCGGAAATTCAGATAATATCAAAGATCAGATCGAAAGGGGAAGCCTGGATATCGGGCTGCTTCTGGAGCCTGTGGATATCGAAAAATATGATTTTATCAGGTTTCCGGTGAAGGAAGAATGGGGCGTTCTGGTCCGAGAGGAGTCGGATTTGGCGAAGAAGGAAGCGGTATGTGCGGAGGATCTGGCAGGCGAACCGCTGATATTAACCCGCCGTGAACGCGTTCAAAATGAACTGAAAAACTGGTTCGGGAAATATGCGGATCAGCTTGAAATCGCGGCTACCGGAAATCTCACCTACAATATGGCCTCTCTGGTTCAAAGCGGTGCCGGGACTTTTATCAATCTGAATCTGAATTGCAAATATGACGGAACACGATTTATTCCTCTTTTTCCGTCTCTCGTTTCCGGCACCGTTCTCGTATGGAAGAAGTCCCAGCCTTATTCGGCTGCGGTTACGGCATTTTTGGAATATGCAAAGAAATATCTGTCGGATATTTCTGAAGATGCAGTATAGCTGTTGATGTGACAGAAGAACGGGTCTGCAGTACGGACGTCTCCAGGGGGCATCTGCTTCCGGCGGCCGCAGCTGTATGAGATAGAAAGCGGAGGAGATCAGAACGGAATGCCGGAAAAACGGATCACAGTGAGCGGGATCGAAATCACCGTCCTCAGAAAGAAAATAAAAAATATGTATCTGCGTGTTCTTCCACCGGACGGCCGGGTACAGATAACGGCGCCGCTTCAGGCGGGAGACGGGCAGATTCGTGATTTCGCACAGTCGCGTCTCACCTGGATTGCGGCGCAGAAAAAACGGGCAGTCGATCGTCGCTCCGGGTGGCCGGAGCGGTATGAGACGGGGACGGCGATGTGGCTTTGGGGAACGCCCTGCCGGCTGGAGTTTCAAAACGGGCGGGCACAAAGCAGCGGAGCGGAACAGCAGGACAGGCCGGGAAAAAACGGCGGGGCGGGAGAATTTAAGGAGCGCAGAATCGTGCTGTACGCCGACGAAAACAGCACGCAGGCGCAGAGGGAAAAAATCCTGAAAGAATGGTGTCGCGGCCAAATGAGAGAAGCGATTCCGCCGGTTCTCGCAGAATGCGAGGCACTCGTAGGCGTCCGGGCAAAAGAATGGCGCATCCGGGATATGAGGACGCGATGGGGAACATGCAATACCGTTCAATCCCGCATTTGGCTGAATCTCCGGCTGGTTCAGATGCCTCCGGAATGTCTGGAATATGTCATCATCCACGAATTGACTCATCTGTTGGAACCCGGCCATAATCAGCGATTTTATCATTTTATGGATCATTTCCTGCCGGAATGGAGAGCGGTGCGAGCAGCGATGAGAGAGTGGTAAGCCGGAGCGGTCCGCACCGGTGAAATATGGACTGCCGCTCATAAAAGTACAGGAGAATCGTTTTCTGTGAAAAACGAATGGAGGCGGAGAAAAGCGAGCTGCCGGGGAATTGCGCCTTTGTCTCTTTCGTTTGAGCGAGACGAGAATAAGCAGTACGCGGGAGGAATGGAAAGATGGACACTGCAGATCGCATTTTTGCACATAAAGCCGTCAATTATCAAAAATTAGAAAACTATGGATATTGTAGAGATGAAAAGGGCTTCTATACTTATCATACTGTGCTGTCCGGCAGCGGTTTTGTCATGAATGTAACTGTTTCAGAAGAGGGAGCGGTAGCCGCGGAGATCGTAGATCCCGCTTTTGACGAACCTTACACGCTTCATCTGACCGGAGGTGCGGGAGGAAGTTTTGTGGGCGGCGTCAAAGAAGAATACGAGAGAACGCTCCGGGACATATCGGAAAAATGCTTTCAGCCTGATATATTCAGGGCGGAGCAGACAAGAGAAGCCATCGCCTATGTACGCAGCGTATTCGGTGACGAGCCGGAGTATCTGTGGAAGAAGTTTCCCGACAACGCGGTCTGGAGAAGGCGGGACAGCCGGAAATGGTATGGAGTTTTGCTGAAAATTTCCAAGCGGAAACTGGGAATCGAATCGGATGACATCGTTGAAATTATCGATCTGCGTCTTCCGCCGGAAAGGATGGAATCCCTGATCGACAGAAAAGTCTATTTTCCCGGCTGGCATATGAATAAAAAACACTGGTATACGATGATACTGGACGGTTCGGTAGAGCGCAGGGAACTTTTTCGAAGAATCGATGAAAGTTATCGGCTGGCGGTGAAATAGACCGTGCGCTTTTCGAAAGGGACAGATCCCGTTCAGAAGAGGCCGCAGGCTGAGATTTTCTAATAAATGTAAGTATTTCTGTTTGACATCTATAACATCTTATGATACTATAGTCCCGTTCTATGTATGGAGGCATAGCTCAGCTGGTTAGAGTACTTGCTCGACAAGCAAGGGGTCGCTGGTTCGAGTCCAGCTGTCTCCACCATGACAGGAGCAGGAACAGGAATAGCATCGAGGACCTTGGAATTTCAATGGTTATCGGTGCTTTTTTCGTGTTTTTCTGGATTCTCAAAAGTGCTTAAATTGTCCTTAATTTACCTCAATAGTGTGACACCTGGTGTGATATCCCCTTTTTTATTTACTGGTAATTTTTCCAGATTTTTTTAATATACTTACAAGCTATTATGTATTTTTTGAGATATAATATCGTTAAACTCATCTATTTTGATTCTTGCATTTTAAATTTTATCTGCGAATAGGCGTGCCGTAGATCCCGGATATGATAGTAGATATGCTGTTTTACACCGTTTTTCAGCTTGTCTCGCCGTCAATATCAGGTCTTTTTCGTATCTGCCCTGACTCCTTTCCCGGGTACCTCATAATGAAACAATTTTTTCTAAATGCGTGGATGAATTTGGATTCGGTCAGGAATTGTTTTTAGGTATCATCGTTTGTTGGATTAAGAAATATCTGCGGACAGCAAAAGCATATAAAAAATAGGATGGACTGGAACTATTCCAAGCGACTCAGATGACGGTGAAAAGCATCAATTTTTGTCATCAGGCAGAAGGCCTGCGGTGATGCTGCATCGAGCAGCAAAAAAGAATAATATAAATTTAGTAAAATGTATTTGCAAAAATATAGCCATTTGATAAAATTAAATTGTAATTTTAAGAAATGGAAGGAGAGTTGACATGTACGAAGCTGTAGGATATGCTTTTAGCAAGCAAGCAAGCAAGCAAGCAAGCAAGCAAGCAAGCAAGCAA
>CAJLHL010000077.1 GCA_905206455.1 uncultured Eubacteriales bacterium | reverse complement strand
CTTAATATCTGGCTTTTGTCTTTATTTTTTCTTTTCTTCTTCTCTTTTCGGCGGCAGTATGCTGTCTTTTCCGCCGAAAAGAATACCGGGATGATCGTCGCCCGTCTCCGTGTCCGTGGAAAGAAACCTGCTGAAAATATAATCATGCATCTTTTTCAAAATCCTTTCTCCTTTGATTTGCTTCTATCACAAAACCGTCTTTTACAAGACGCGGAACTTCCGATTTTGATACATTAATTTTCGTTTTTTTCAGATTTTTCTTTCCTTTCCATTTTATTTACCGATCTTGAAATGCCTTCCCTCCGCTTACCTGCTGCTTCGCGACCATGATTTTCGGAGCTTTCAACTCGCTGCAGAAAAACGAATCTTCGGCAGACAGGAGATGATATATCTGCAAAAATTCCATACTTCTGCAATCAGCAATCTGATCTGCGATCTGTATACTTTTCATCGTTATCAACGATAAATTATCTCATTTAAACTTTTTTAATGAAAGTCGTCAGGCTGTTGAGCGTTTACAATTATTCTTTGAGAAGCCTGAAAATAAATAATCTGCTTCGAGTTCTACTCCATAGACGTCTGCGGTACTCTGACCGGTTCATACAACAGGAGATTATTAAATATTTTGAACCATCAAAAATTTTTATACTTATTTTACATTATATTTAAAATTGATTCGTTATTTTTATAAAAGGACATGAGGTATTATTTTGAAAAAGATTAAGATTGACGAGAAACATAACATCTGCGGTGAAAGGCTGAAGAAAATGAGAAAGAATCGCAGCTTATCTCAAGAAGCGCTCGCTGCAAAACTGCAGTTGAACGGATTGGATCTGACACAGAAGACGATCAGTAAAATCGAAAACGGCAAACGACTGATTACAGATTATGAATTGAAATATTTTACCGATGTTTTGAAGATTCCAATCTGCAGTCTCTTTGAACAGAATCTGGGATGCTGTTTGACGAAAGAGAAATTTCTGCTGCCAGAAGAGAAGATTTGCTGTATCACGGATAAAACGAAAGAGGATCGGGAATAGTCGGCACAAAATAGATGACGCGGTTTTGGAATTTACAGCAGAAAAAGATGTACCGAACCGGATCAGAAACAGTTTCAGAACAAGCAGGACTGGCCGGATCAGCCCTGCTTGGCATCATCAATCAGATCATTGGTCTCCTCTGGATTTTTCAGATACTCTGCAGTACAGATAACGGTTTTGCATAAATCTTTCCCAAATAACGGAAGAAAATTTACATCATATTTTTATCTTACATTGATGAGATCCTTTACTCCTCCGAGCACTTCGCCGGCAGTACATCGTATTTCATCTGCCGACGCTTTCTCCGCCTCTTTTCGTCTTCAACATATTCTCCTGCAGCACACTCACCTTCGCCCGTCACGCGGTGAAAACCTGAAGATCCCCCGCTGAAACGACTGACAGGTCGCTCAAAAAGTACATCAGATCACCATTCCGCCGTCGGCGCTGATCACCTGACCCGTGATATAGGACGCGCCCTCTCCCGCCAGAAAGAGTACCGTGCGCGCCACTTCCTCCGCTCTGCCGATGCGTGCCAGAGGAATCTCCTCTCGCAGGCAGGATTTTGTCTCCTCGTCCAGTCCCCGGTTCATATCGGTATCGATGACGCCGGGAGCCACGCAATTTACCCGGATGCCGGAAAGACCCAGCTCCTTTGCCAGGGCTTTCGTAAAGCCGATGAGAGCGGCTTTCGACGCGGAATAATGAACTTCGCAGGAAGCGCCGGTGATTCCCCACATCGATGAGATATTAATGATGCTTCCCGACTTTCGGGAGATCATGTCCGGCGCCAGACAACTGCAGAAATGAAAGGCGCCCTTGACATTCACGTCAAACATGCGGTCCCAGTCGGCTTCTGAAATATCGGTAAACAGCTTGATCTCCGCGATTCCCGCGTTGTTGACCAGCACGTCGGCGCGTCCGAAACGCCGCTGAATCGAAGCGCACACAGCCTCTGTCTCCTGACGGGAAGCCACATCGCAGCGATAGACCTCGCAGTCCGTCCCCCCGTCTCTCAGCTCCTGTCTCAGTTTTTCCGCCTCCGTCGCACTGCTGCGGTAAATGACGGCGATGCGGTATCCCGCTTCTGCGAAAGCCCGAACGCACGCTCTTCCGATCCCCCGGGTTCCTCCGGTGATCACAGCCGTTTTTGCAGCGCTGCCCGCCTTGCCGGGCATACCGCTTCTCTCTGCCTGTCTTTCAAAGCCTGTCTCTTTTACGGCGCTGCCGTTCCTGCCCGATACTCTGTCAATATCTGTCTTTTTTTCAAAACCGTTCTCTCCCGCAGCGCATCCGAGTTCCGGCCGCTCTTTCCAGTCTGCTTTATCGTTCATCTCTGTCGTTCCTCACAAAAGAAAGATATTTCCGAATCTCCTTCAGCTCCCGTAAAATCATATTCAGAGTAAACTGAATCGAAACGAAAATAATCAGAAAAATAATCGCTATGATAAAAAGAAATCCGGAACCGATTTCAGGCATAATGATTTCCTCCTCTGCGGACAATCGCCGGTAAACAAAAGCGGACTGACATAAAGCCAGTCCGCTGTGATATCAGATTTATTACGCTTCTAACACGTTCTTGCCGTCATAGTAATTGCAGTTCGGGCATACTCTATGCGGTAACTTAGGTTCGTGGCACTGAGGGCAAATAGAAACTCCCGGTGCAACCTTCTTCATGTTCTGCGATTTTCTCATATCTCTCTTAGATTTCGAAGTTTTCCTCTTTGGGACTGCCATTAGAACACCTCCTTGCCTTTTAAACTAACAGTAAAATTATATATACTACGTCCACTGTTGTCAACCTTTTTTTCAAAGTATCCCGGCAGTTTTACAAGTTTCTGCAGAGAATCCCGATATTTGGAAGCGAAACCGATTTCTCTGAATCTATTTCGTTTCGGAAACGATTCTTGCCGTATCTCTCGCGATGACTAATTCTTCATTGGTAGGGATGAGAAGAATCTTGATCGGGGAATCGTCCGCAGAGATTACCGTCTCTCTCGCCTTGTTCTTTTCCGGATCGATCTTAAAGCCCAGATTGGTCAGACCTTCGCAGATATCCGCTCTCACCGTCGGGTCATTTTCACCGATGCCGGCAGTGAATACGAGAGCGTCCGCACCGTTGAGCTGAGCCAGATAATTACCGACGTAGCCCTTTACTCTTCTTACGAACATCTTCATCGCCAGATCTGCTCTCTCGTTGCCTTCTGCAGCAGCGCCTTCCACTAATCTGCAGTCGTTGCTCACGCCGCTGATGCCGAGGAGACCGGATTTCTTATTTAAAATATTCAGAACTTCATCAGCAGATACGTTTAACTTGGACATCAGATAGGTTACCACGGAAGGATCGATATCGCCGCAGCGCGTACCCATTACGAGACCGTCGATCGGCGTCAGACCCATGGAAGTGTCGATGCACTTTCCGTATTCTACTGCCGCACAGCTGCCGCCGTTTCCGATGTGGCAGGTGATGATTTTGACTTCTTCCGGAGTCTTGCCCAGAACTTTTGCCGCTTCCTGAGAAACGAACAGATGGCTCGTTCCGTGGAAACCGTACTTTCTGATCTTGTAGTCTGTATAATATTCATAAGGAATCGCATATAAATATGCTTCCGGAGCCATCGTCTGATGGAATGCGGTATCGAATACCAGAACCATCGGGACTTCCGGCATTACCTTTCTGCACGCTTCTACGCCTGCGATATTGGCAGGATTATGAATCGGAGCCAGTTCAGCGTTTGCTTCACATGCCGCGATTACTTCGTCGCTTACGAGAACAGAAGAAGCGAAATCCTCGCCGCCGTGTACCATTCTGTGGCCCACTGCGCCGATTTCACTGAGATCCTTGATACAGCCGACCTCAGGATCGGTGATCGTAGCGATGATCTTCTCGACGCCAGCCGTATGATCTGCAAGGGACAGATTTACCGTCGTCTTTTCGGAACCGGTCTTCGTATAAGCGAATGTGGAAGTATCTCCTGACAGTTCCACGAGACCCTTGCATAAAAGTTCGTTCCTGTCAGGATCCATTACCTGATATTTAATCGAAGAACTACCACAGTTGATTACGAGTACGTTCATTTTTTCCTCCAAAAATATATAAGATGAGTTTTAATATTAAATAAGAAACAATACGTGAATATTATAATGAACGAATTCTGACTCGTCAACAAATTATCCGAAATAAATCCTTTCTCTGTCATTGGAGGCCCTTCAACGGCACAAATTTACGCTCGGAAAACTCGGACAGAGATCTTTTCAGGAAGAGGTTCCGCAGATTCGACGCCTTCATCTCGATCCGGAGGGCTTCTTCCGTGCGCGGCTTCAGATTCGATATCCCGCTGAGATTGCTGATGATCTCGGCGCTGCCTTCTTTACGCATCCGGCGAAGCAGCTTGGAACCTTCCGCGGAAAATCCGAGAACCCTGGCATACGAAACTCCTCTCAGACGGCGATACTGCTCCTGCGTGAAATCCATGAGCACATGAAGATTCATCCGCTGAATCTGAGCCCAGGTGTAGCGTCTCGTCTTAACCGCTCTCATATATTCCGGATAAGAATCGGATACAAGAGCCGCCGCTTTCATCCGGTTCTCGATTCCCTCGGTGACCGAGTAGATCTCTCTGAGCCGGCTTTCTTCCGCGGTCAGCAGCCGGTATCTCAAAAAGGGATAGAGATTCTCATCCCCAGGGAAAGGAGATGAGCCTTGAAAAATCCTCAGAACTTCTTCCGGCAGATAATCCGCCGCCGCACCGATCCCCTTTTCCCGGATCAGCTTCCGCAGCGCCGTACCGGAAGCGATAGAGCCGCTGCCGGCAAACTTTGTCTGTATGTCAGCATCTCCCGTACGGCGTTCCCTGTGTCCCGCCCCGGTGCGCGCAATACAGTGAGGCTCTATCTTGGAGCCGAGATTTTTCAGGGCGCTGAGATAACCGATCCCCAGCACATCATTGGGATTCTGAAAAACGTTTCCCGCTGCGCTGCCCCATACTTCGGAGACAGCTTGTCCGAAAGCGGCGGGATAGGACAATCCCGCGCGGATTCTCTTCTGAATCTCCCGGGATAAGAGAAACTTTCGTCCCTCTTGGTCTTTGCCTTCTCCTCTGTTCTCCGTTTCCGTACCTTCTTCTTTCTCCAATATACCACCGCCGGCTTCACGTCCCGTTCCTTGTCCGGCGCCGCCGTCTCCGCGCCCTATCTCCCGTCCGGTATCGCTGACGCCGTACTCTTCGCTCCGTCCGGCGGCGCTGATTTCGGCCGCCTCCTTCAAAAGCGAGATATCTCCGCACTCGCTGCCGAAGATCAGATCCGTCACCACGCCGGTACCTTCCAGCACAGCCATCGCTCCATAAGCGAATTCGGCCCCCGCATTGCAGGCATAGATATGCGGAAGTTCCAGCACCAGATCCGCCCCCGCGGCCAGAGCCGCCGCCGTCCGGGCTCCCTTATCGTAAAAGGCTGCGCTTCCCCTCTGCGTAAAGCTGCCGCTGATCACGGCTACCGCCGCCTGTGCGCCGGTCATCTCTACGGCTTTTTTCAAATGGTATGCATGACCGTTGTGAAACGGATCATATTCCGCTATGATTCCCACTACTCTCATCGCTGTAACCTCGTTTGGCAAACAAAACGACTGCAAGATAAAAAACCGCCATCGCCAAAGCCGCCGCCGAGGAAGAAAAAAACAGGGAGTAAGCCGCACCCGGATCCTCGGTAAACAGATGGAACAGCGGAGCCGTTTTGGCAGACAGATCCGCAGATTCAAATACGGAAACTGCCGTCCCTCTGCAGTCCGACAATATTTTCATTATTGTACAGGCACAGACCGAAGAAAGCAAGCCGTGAATCAGTTTAAACCGCAGGAAAAATGCAAGGCTCACACCGGAATTTCGCAGCACGCTCATCGACTGAGCTGCGATGGAAAGACCTCCAAAGGAAATGAGAAAGGTACAGGCCGCTATTTTCCATGCGAAAGGTACTGCAGATCCGGAAACTCCGCTGCATCCTACTGTCATTTCGAGGCAGCCGGTCAAAAGATCTCCCGCAAATCCATTCTGTCCGGAAATCTGCGCAAACAGATTTTTGGCGGCATCGGTGAGAATCATAAACAGAACGATATATCCGCCGATGACGATCAGAGACTGAAAAGAAGAGACGATGGACTCCGACAGAAGCTCCGGCACCGATTTTTTTTCCGTTCTTTTTTTCGCCGTCGCATCTGCAGTGCTGCCGGAGAAAAGAAAGGATCCCCCGCCGGAGGCATCCGAACGGATCCCGCCTCCCGTCGCCGCCGACATTGCCCGGCGAAGAGCCGAACGCCGTATCAGAAACAGCCCTGTCAGAAGCGAACCGGCATAATGAGCTGCGAGCATGATATACCCGGCTCCCGCCGACTGTAGCATACCGCTGCCCACAGCGCCCAGGATAAACAGCGGGCCGGAAGTCGAACAGAAAGTCAGAATGTCCCTCACATCCTGTCTTCGGATCTGTCCCTTCTCGCAGAGTTCTCCCAGAATTTTTGCGCCTGTCGGATAACCCGAAAGAATACTGGAAATATATGCAAACCCGGCCACTCCGGGGACGCCGAAAAGTTTCCGAAACGGCCGCTCAAACAAATTCCCCAGCCGGATATGCATTCCGCTTCTCATCAGGAGATCTGTACAGATAAAGAAGGGCAGCATAGAAGGAAGAACGGTAAAAAGCCATAAAACTACAGCCTTTCTCGCAGAGGCCAAAGAGCTCTGCGGAGAAATCATCATTAGAAGGGTGCCGCCGACAGCGATCAGAGCCGTAATCTTCTGCTGGGACAACAGCGTACCGCGATCTTTCCATCTTTCACCGCCGTTTCCTCCGCTGCAGCGGCGGCCTCCTCTGTATCTTCGTGTTCTCATATTCCGCGCGATGCCTCCCTTCTGACTACTAAAAAATTTATGCAGGAAATCCATGCCGGAGAACTATTTCATCAAAATCGCTGAAACTGAAAATAGCGAAGAGACAGAAAAAATCTCCGGTGTATGGAAATCCCCCGGAGATTTGAATCTTCTGTATTTATCTTTCTTATTCCATCTCTGCTTCGGTCCGGTAGGACAGAGTTTTGATCTCATCTCTGTTGGCATCGATGGTGGAATTCATCTTTTCAAACAAATCATTGATGTCCGCGATCATACGCTGGATATAGGTATCGTTCATCGATGTAATCTTGTCCTGGAAAGTGGAAAGAACATTGTCGATGTATTCAAACGTACCCATTTTCAGTTCCCGCACATTCTCTTCTGTGACACGCATGATCTCATCCGCTCTCTTTTTGGCGCGAAGCGTGATAGCGTCGTTTTCCACCAGCTGGTCCGCCTTTTCATTGGCTACGCTGATGACCCGGTCGTACTCCGCTTTTGCGTCGTCGAGAATACGCTGGCGTTCGCTCTTGATCCACTGCGCCTGCTGAATCTCCTCCGGCAGTTCCTGCTTGATTTCCTTGAGAATATCTCTGATCTCCCCCGGATCTACCATAACTTTGCCGGTCAGCGGAAAACCGCCCGCAGTTTCGAGGATGTCTTCGATGTCCTGGATTAAATCGATTACTTTCATTTCAGTTGACCCCCAATGCCGTTTTCTTTGATGTATGTCAGCACATTTTCAGGCACGAGACCTTCGATGTCGCCGTTGAAGTATAGGATTTCTTTTATCGCGCTGGAACTTATATAAGAATGATTGATATCCGTCAGCAAAAATACCGTCTCAAAACCTTCGTATAAATATTTGTTCGTATAGACTCTCGGCATCTCGGAGATAAAATCCGGTACGTCTCTCAGACCTCTGACGATACATGTGATCTCGTTTTCCCTCACATAATCTGCGAGAAGGCCTGAAAAATCCACAATTTCGAGATTCAGATCATCGATACCCTCCGTCGCTTCGCGGATCAGTTTTTTTCTCTCCTCCACGGTAAAGAGCGGTTTTTTACTGGAATTTGTCACGATACCCACCACGAGCGTATCACAGAGCTTCGCCGCCCTTCTGATAATATCAAGATGTCCGGTTGTGAGAGGATCGAACGATCCCGGATAAAGGAACTTTTTCATCTTCTTTCTGATAGCCTCCAAATATATACCAACTATTGAACAGCGTTCCAATCGGAACAGAGCTCTAACAAGTTCGCCTGATCAGAGCGTACAAACGATTTCAGCGCAGTGTTGGGGAGCGCCTGCCCCTCCCGTTTCGACGAAAGATTATAAATTTCCGCAGAAATTCCGGTTCTGCGTCATTCTTCCTCCAGTTCTGCGGTATTTTCATATACTGAAATGCCGATTTTGCCGTATCGCTTACTTTTAATCAGCGTCAGTCTGCCGAAGGATTCCGGCATTTTTTCGTCGATGGCATGCTCCGCCACAGCGATGCCGCCTTCACAGAGAAGCCCTGTTTCCGCAACCATCTGCAGCGCGTCGGTCAAAAGCCCTCTGCCGTAAGGGGGATCCAGAAACACGATATCCGCCTTCCCGCTGATTTTGGCGGCAGCATTGCGGTAATCGGACCAGATGATGTCGCACCGATCCTCCACCCTGCAATAAGCTGCATTTTCTCGGATCAGAGCGATACTCCGCCTGTCTTTGTCTACAAAAATGACATGCGACGCACCGCGGCTGATCGCTTCCAGACCGAGGTTTCCGGTTCCGGCAAATAAATCCACCGCCGTACTGTCATAAATCCACGGTGAAATCATGCTGAATACCGCTTCTTTTACCTTATCCGCTGTAGGCCGCACTCTATTATCCTCCGGCGTCTTCAGACGCCGTCCTTTTAATTCTCCGGCTATGATTCTCATTTGCATACTCCTTGCTCTACATTATAATACATTCTCAAATGCTGTACAATGTCAAAAATATTACAAACCAGACCGATCGATATTATCGCACCATATTGATTGCCGCTCCCTCCCCGTCTGTTTTCTCTGCGGAGCGCGCCTCTTCTCCGCGCCGCTCTTCTGACCGCCGGCCGAGGAGTGCAGACATTATATCCTATCGCAGAGAATTGTACAACAACCATGGGAAGATTCCCGCAGTTTCTTCGAAGAAAAATGATAAACATAACATCCGCCGTATGAGTATAACGCACAAGATCCGCCGTACAGCAAAAAGCGAAAAAGAAGACACAGCAGACGAAATTTTCTGCCGCATCTCCCTTTTCACTGAATCAATAGAGATATATTTGGATTTTCTGTCTGTCTATTTTTGAGCGTTCCAGAGCTTTTCCGCCGTCGGCGTCCAATTCTTCGCGTAATGATCGCATTTCGCACAGAGATGTTCCGCGGATTCCGGACTCATCAGATCGGTAGAGTGGACGCCCGCGCCGCTGGCCATCTCCCTGAGCTTATCAGGATTCTCCAGCATCGGGCAAGGTCTCAGATGATTTTCGTTAAACGGCTGTCCGTCGTGATAAGCGCGGAACAGGCCGGAGGTCAGACATTCCAGCAATGTCTTTTCTCTGATATTGGAATCCGAATAATGAATGAACACGCAGGGATCCACATCGCCGTTGGCGTTGATATGAAAATACCGTCTTCCGCCGGCGATACACCCTCCTACATACTGGCCGTCATTCTGAAAATCCATAGCGAAGATAGCCTTTTCTCTGCGGAATTTTCGGATCTGATGATACATGAACTCCCGCTGTTCTGGACTCGGAAGAAGCTCGGTGGAAGCGTCGTTGCCCACCGGCATGTAGTGGAAATACCAGACGAACAGCGCGCCCCAATCCACCATCTGATCGAAATACGCTTCGCTGCTGATCGCATCGAGATTCTGACTGGTATAGCAGCAGGAGATACCGAAAGGCAGCCTCTTCTCTTTCAGAAGATTCATGGCCGCCACCACCTTATCAAAAGATCCCTCTCCCCGTCTGCTGTCGTGAGACTTGCGGTCTCCTTCCACAGAGATGGCGGGGATGAAATTTTTCACGCGGAGCATCTCATCCGCAAAGTCCTCATCGATAAGCGTCGCGTTTGTAAAGGAAAGGAAGATACAATCCGAATGTTTTTCACACAGGCGTATGATATCTTTTTTGCGGATCAGCGGTTCTCCGCCGGTATAAATGTAAAAATAAGTGCCCAAATCTTTTCCCTGTGTGATAATGCTGTCGATCTCATCGAAGGACAGATTCAGCTGATGGCCGTATTCTCCCGCCCAGCATCCGGTACAGTGAAGATTGCAGGCAGAGGTCGGATCCAAAAGAATCGCCCACGGCGCATTACAGTTGTACTTTTGACGAATTTCCTCCTGCCGTTTCCAGCCGACGAGATTCGCATTGAGAATAAAGTTAGAAAAGAATTTCTTTACAACGCCGGAATCCATATCTTTCAACACATGCATGATGAGCTGATACCAGTTCGACTCCTTATCGGTCAGCGCCTTACGAAAAGCCTCTCTCTGCTTCGGAAAGCTGTTTTCTCCGTCGCCGGCAAACCAGTCCACCATATCCAGCAGTTTTACCGCATTCTGCTCGGGATTATGTTCGATGTAATCATAGGCTCGATCGATTGCAAATGATTTGATTCCATTCATCTTGCTCATATTAACCTCTTCTTTTTATGAATTAAATTAGTAATAAAAATTTAGATACCGCAGCCTGCCCACGATTCTAATAATAATACCCTTCTTTTTTTAATTTACGCAAATAAATTCTGATATATATATGACAAAGAAATGGATATCAATCATAGTCTGCATGATTTCACAAAAAAAATGCAGAGATTGACTGAATTTGTAAGCTTACATCTTTTTCTTCTCATCTGCTTTCCTGCAGGCGAGCATCCTCAGACTGTGATACAATTGTGCGAAACTCCTTCCGGCATCCTGATAAAGACTGATATGACGATATTCTGAACTCGTCTGATCAAGCAATCCTCTGTTTGCCAGTTCATCGCCGTATTTTCTCAACAGACTATAGTAAAGCGAAAGATAATACTTCTTGACGACCATCGGCGCGAGTCTGTAATTCTCACAAGCTTCATAAAGGCGGTCCGCCTCCCGGATCATAGTCTCCTTCTCGTTGAAATCCCCGTTTACCCCGGCTGCCGCGTCTTTTCCGCTGCAAAAAACAGTCTCTGTCTTCCTTTTATTCCTTTTCATAAATCTCATGTTCCCATCCTAAAAAATCATTCGTCTCATTGCTTTTTTCTTCTCTGTTTCTATCATCGTAGAATTGGAAGTTGGTAGGAGGTTGCTTTATGAGCCTTGATAGGAAAAT
>CAJLHL010000076.1 GCA_905206455.1 uncultured Eubacteriales bacterium | reverse complement strand
CCCACAAGCCGGAACATTCCATTTTTCTTCGCTCTTTTCGCTCTTTTCGTTTTCTTCTTTTTCTCTGCGGGCTTTCCTTCCGAAAGCCGCTTTGGCCCTCCAAAAGGACGGAGGACCTCCTCCGCTATTTTATCACACAAACGCGGAATAGCTCGGCTTCACCGATGTATTTTTTTCTGTTCCCTGTTATTTCTCTTCAGCAGTATGTCTCTCCTCGTAGATCATCTTATTGACCGCGTTGACGTATGCCATCAGGCTGGCCTCGAGAACGTCGGTGCTGATGCCTCTGCCCTGAGACGTGCGGCCGCTCTCCTCATCCTTGATGAGAACCGTGGCGTCGCCCAGCGCGTCTTTTCCCTCAGTATTTGAGAGAATGCGGAAGTTTTCCAGATGGAGTTTCTTTCCCACGATCTTTTCGATGCTGTTGAAGGCAGCGTCCAGAGGACCGTCTCCGCTTCCGATTTTTTCCACCAGCTTATCGTCTTTGCTCAGACGCACTACCGCCGTATTGGTAATGGTGTTTCCGCTGTTGACCGCAAAACGGTCGAGAGCGTAGACCTTAGGAATCTTAACGGTCTCTTTTGTCACGATAGCCTCGATATCGCTGTCGTAGATCTGCTTCTTTTTATCCGCCAGTTCCTTGAACTTGATGAAAGCTGTATTGAGATCTTCTTCTGTAATTTCGTAGCCCAGTTCTTTGATGCGCGCCTGGAGTGCGTGTTTTCCGGAATGCTTGCCCAGCACCAGATTCTTCTCCGTAATGCCGATAGATTCCGGCGTCATGATCTCGTATGTCTGCTTGTTCTTCAATACGCCGTCCTGGTGAATTCCCGCTTCATGAGCGAAAGCGTTTTCGCCGACGATGGCTTTGTTCGGCTGAACTTTTACACCGGTGATACGGGACAGCATCTTAGAAGAACGCATAATTTCCTGTGTGACGATTCTCGTATCCGCCTGGTACAGATCTTTTCTCGTCTTCATAGCCATGGCGATTTCTTCGAGAGAAGCATTGCCGGCGCGTTCGCCGATTCCGTTGATAGTGCATTCCAGCTGAGTAGCCCCCGCTTTCACCGCGGCCAGAGAATTTGCCACCGCCAGACCCAGGTCGTTGTGGCAGTGTACGGAAATATCCACGGTATCCAGCGCAGGGCATTTTTCTCTGATCTCTGTCAGGAAAGCGAAATATTCCTCCGGAGTGGTATATCCTACGGTATCAGGAATATTGATCGTCGTCGCGCCCGCTTTGATCACCCGGTCGAAGATCTTCGCCAGGAAATCCGTGTCGCTTCGCGTCGCGTCTTCCGCGGAAAACTCGATGTCGGACACATACTTTTTCGCATGTTTTACCATAGCTTCCGCGCTCTCCAGAACTGCCTCCGGCTTCATGAGAAGCTTGTATTCCATATGGATCGGCGATGTGGCGATAAAGGTGTGAATTCTCGGAGAAACCGCTTCTTTTACCGCTTCATACGCTCTGTCGATATCCGCCGGAAGCGCCCGGGCCAGACTCGCCACCGTACAGTTTTTGAGAGTCTCCGCAATCGTTTTTACGGAGAGGAAATCTCCCGGAGAAGAAGCCGCGAAGCCGGCTTCGATGACATCCACATTGAGACGTTCCAGCTGCTTCGCCATCTCGATTTTTTCTTTCAGGTTCATGCTGCAGCCCGGGGACTGCTCGCCGTCACGAAGAGTCGTGTCAAAAATTTTAATCTGTTTCATCTTTTTTCCTCCTGTCGATCCGCCTGACATAATATTTATAATTCCATTTTTTCTTACGATATCGTTTTCTCATCGCTGACAGAATAGAAAGAGAGAGGACAATAAAAAAGTCCCTGAAGCCACTTTCTGTGACTCCAGGGACGATAATTATCTTTGATTACCGCGGTACCACCCTGCTTACTGCATCGATACGCAATCGCTCTAAGGTTCTGACAAACCCGAGACCAAGATAACGGGGCCGGCCGTCGTTCCATACTCCTTTCACCGAATCCCGCCGCTTCTGCCGCGGAAAAATCTCTGTTCTGCTTTCCGGAACGCTGCTCGGGAGTGAGACTGATCTATACTGTGTACCGGACTTTCAGCTGCCGCCGGCTCTCTGTGACACAGGAGAATAAATCAATATCTCCGTCTTCGCATTTCACTTCTCTCTTAATCTGTAACATTCAGCGTATCGCAACGCTGAATTAATAGGATTATATATTACGGTCTCCATCTGTGTCAACCGAAAAAATTACAACGCTCTCCTTTTTCATTTCCACTTTTCAGCCGCCTCCACTAGACTTTTTCATCTTATTATGATATGATATTATAGTTTAACGCCGAAGTCTGCCGCCCGTACAGGCGGAAATCCTTCTTTGCCCTGCCGCAGGATACTCTTTCTCCCGCGGCAGAGCAGAGAACAAAAGATACCGGTACGTTTTGCCGGAATCCGAAGAGGATCCTGACTGCCGGCTTCAATGCAGCAGAGAGACAAAACAGACCGCCCGCAGATATGACAAAAAGCACGGAAAACGGAAGGGAGATCTCAATAATGAAGTGTTTTCACAAAATCATAAATTCTTCTTCGGCGGATCTGTCCTTTATTCCCGACGGATCCGTGCAGCTCATCGTCACCTCGCCGCCCTATCCTATGATTGAGATGTGGGACGAAATCTTTTTTGCCCAGAATCCCGAAATCAGGGAAGATTTCCAAAGAGAAGACTATACCGCAGCTTATCGTAAAATGCACGACATTCTGAACCGCGCCTGGGAGGAATGTCACCGAGTTCTGTCGGACAACGGCTTTGTCTGCATCAACATCGGCGACGCCACAAGAACCTTGGGCAAAGAGTTCCGCCTGTTTCCGAACCACGCCGCCATTATCGATTTCTTCCTGAAAAAGGGATGCTGTGCGCTGCCCGACATCCATTGGAGAAAACCCACCAACGCACCCAATAAATTCATGGGATCCGGCATGTATCCCGCCGGTGCCTATGTCACATACGAACATGAATATATTCTGATTTTCCGAAAAGGAGGAAAACGGAAATTCGACGCTCAAGCCGCGCAGCTCAGAAGAGAGAGCGCGTATTTCTGGGAAGAACGCAACGAGTGGTTCTCCGATCTGTGGGAAATCAAAGGAACAAACCAGAAAATAGGCAAATCCTCCTCCCGGCTGAGAAACGCTTCCTTCCCTTTCGAAATACCCTACCGGCTGATCAATATGTATTCTATCAAAGGAGATACCGTCTTAGATCCTTTCTGCGGTCTCGGTACGACAAATCTGGCCTGCATGGCTTCCGAGAGAAACAGCATCGGTGTCGATATTGACGAAGCGATCTGCAAAAATGCCGTAGCAAATCTGAGAAAAGAGACTGATGCTGTCAACGAGATCATCGACAAGCGCATCGACCGTCATATATCATTTATTTCCAGCCTGAGTAATGATAAAAGGAAAAAATGTTATATAAACGAAAAACATCATTTTCCGGTGAAAACCCGGCAGGAAATACAGCTGTGCATCAGGAAATGCAGAGATTTCGACTTCCAGGACGGATGTATTCTGTGCAGCTATGAATCCGTTCCCGCGAAAGCCGCGAAAAAAAAATAAGGCGCTTCCCTGCGGGAGGCGCCTCAGGTATGCCACTGCACTGAAAAACCGGTTTCTCCGGTTCGAAATCACTCCTCCACCTCGACAGTGAGACCGGTTTTGGTTTTCGCATAATAGATCATCTTCGCGCCGATCGTTTCGGGCAGAAAATTTTTCGCACGATAAGTATCCGGCTTGATAGAATAAGCCGTCTCTCCCACATATCCGTCGATTCCCTGAGATTCTTCCTCCGGGCAGGCCAGACGGTAGTCTGTCCCTTTTTCTTCCGCCAGTCTGGCCAGAATGGCCTTCTGTATGTAAAGACCGTTGTACGTCTTCGTTATGACCAGATCATAGACCCAGCGCCGGATCATATCGAGATCTATGAGCTGAATCGCTTCCTTCAGGTGTTCCATCTGATGAAAAATCTTATCTGCCGCCTCGTCGATGGAATCCGGATATCTTTCCGAATACCACCGTTCCCATCCCCCGATGGAAATTTCCTCACCGTCGCCGCACTCTTTGCGGTACTGCGGAAAGAGTTCCGAGAGCTGCCCTACCACTCTCGGCCGAGTCCCCTGAGCATTTTGGTTCGCCCAGTTCATCAGCTGTGACGTGTACTTTGGAAAATCGGGAACCGAACTATCGTTATAATGCTGAATATCGCTGTTTTTGATCGTAATCTTCACAGATACCGCTCCTTTCTAAAAGCGCAATTCTTTTCTGTTTTTCCCTCTAAATACGAAAAGTTGTGATTGATACCGCTGTTTTTTCAGCACTTGGAAAGTGGAACAAAAAACTTCAAGTACTGTCTGCAGAGACAATGTTCCTCGGCACGGTGTTATCATTCCGCCCCAAACGCAATATAATATGGTACATAATATTATATCTCTTCGTTTAAAATATAAAAAACCGCTGCAGAAAAATCTACAGCGGTTTCGATTGGTACACCATCACAGGCTCGAACTGTGGACACCCTGATTAAGAGTCAGGTGCTCTACCAACTGAGCTAATGGTGCATGTCCTCGTCTCTTATCAACGACCTTGACTATAATACCAATAATCAAAGAACCTGTCAACATATTATTTTAAAAATTAAAAAAAATTCGATCTTTTCAATTTTCAGATTTTTCCGCTCATAGAAAAGCTGACACAGAACAAAATAAAACTGTAGCCGACGAGAGCTACAAGGAGGCAGAAATGAGAAAAGATAAAGACAGTTACACGACAAAGGGTAAGGAAATTCCAACACTCAGAGAAGGCGGTTTCACTTATTCCGCCGATCAGAAGATGACAGACTGCGGCGGCAATTCCCCTTCGCAGAAAGCTTCTTCTAAGGCACAGAGCAAAATGAGCTCCAAGGCAAGCAATTCTATGTCCAGCAAGACACAGAATTCCGCATCTTCTAAGTACGGAGATCCTTCCACTTCCGGAAAAACTTCCGGTATGTCCAGCACGTACAGCCAGAATACAGACTGTACAGATTCCAAGAGAGCAGAGAACAAAAAAAGCGGCAGCGCTACTGACTGCAGATAAGTTTCTGGGTCAGAGTACAGCCGGCGGAAAAATCTCTCGCACCATTTCGGGCTGATGTCCGGCAGAAAGATGCACGGATTACTACTCTGTGAAAATATGCGTTCGGAAGCGATCGGAGGAATACGGGGAACGGCGGTGATATTCGGCGAAAGCCGCGGACTGACCGGCCGACCATCGTTATTTACGGACTGAAAGCCCCGAATGGATATTTTACCGGCCCGCAAAAAAGGGAACGTTCTTCTTTATAAAGAGGAAAGACGTTCCCTTTTTGTTTTTCGTTGATTAGGATCTTTCTTTATTATATAATTATTAATTAAATGAGCACGATTTGCCGCATTTGGGAGATAGATAAGATTATGAGATGTAAAGTATGCAATAACGAACTGATATCGGGATCCCGTCAATGCCCGCACTGCGGGGCAGTCATTCCCGACGAGAAAAAAACATTCGGAAGTGAATTCAAATGGAACGTACAGGACTATCCGAAGCCAAAGAAACAACAGGACATTTCTATCGACTGGAAATCCGGCCGGATTGTCGATGAAAATTCCGGAAAGATTTACGACCAGTCTCTGAACGGTTGGGCGGAGCCTGAGGAAATCAGAGATCTGTTTACTTTTGATACGAAAAACGAAAAACGCCAGCAGACACTGGACCGGGAGATGGACCGCATCTTTAAAGGATCCGAGGTCTCCGGCCGAAAATACTCAGAAGACAGCCGTACTGCAGCGCCGTCAGACGATGTACAGAAAAATGACGTATTTCATCTGCCCGCATCTATGAATCTGCATAATTCCGCAGACATGTCCGATGCGCAGCGCAGTCTCATCTCCGGCCTGCTTGGCGATGCTCTCTCATCCGACATAGAAGCGGAGCATTCGCAGACAGCGGAACTCTCCAGAAATACAATCTCTCATCCTCCGAAAACCTCCTCCGAAAACCGTTCTGCAAAGGAAGGTTCCTCAGAGGATCATTTTACATTTCAATTTTCTTCCAATTCCGGCAACTCACATGACAGAGAAAAGACCGCGGAAGAAAAAACGGCGGCGCCTGATACTTTCACAGACGACTTCGTCAAAGCGCTGCATAATATTTCCGGCGACATCTATGGAAAAATTTCCGATAAACCCGCTGCAGTAAAAGACAGAGGAGCAGAGACGGCGGAGTTTCTAAAGACCGCTGACGCCGTTTCGGCTTCCGCGGGGACAGAGACGGAAGAAAAAAAAGATAATGAGACCGTTATTTCAGGCAGCCCGGAAATAACGCCGGGATCCGAAGAAGCTGAAATTCCGCCGGGCAGCGATGAGACAGTGCAAAAGAAAGATACCGGTGAATCCGATGAATTTTCAGGATTTCATCGGCTGATCGAGGCGGAAAAACGCTTTAAAGATGATATGGAAAAGGTCACTTATCTCACACCTGCCGAATATGAAGAAGCGCAGAAAGCGGAGACAAAAAGCCAGAAACTCCGCTTTGTTCCCACCATTTCTTTTCGTACCATCGAAGACGAGTACGAAGCTTTCCGAAGAGAAAACGGCGCACCGCGTCAGGCGCCGGAAGAAGACAAAAGCGTTCAGATCAGCATCAATGAGCCTTCCGGCACAAAGGTGACTGTGAAAACCCAGGAAATCAGTCTTGCATCGTTAAACGACGATAAGAAAGTCCAGACCCGCGAGGTCCGTCTCGACGCGGTAAAACAGCCTCCGAAAAATGTTCAGGTTTCCGTGGAAATAAATGCCGCTCAGGGAAACGCTTCCGTAGAAGTGACCAGAAGACACGACGGCGCTACCGTCGTAAAAACCGTAGATACATCTGATTCCGGCCACGTCTACGTCGACGGCGAGGACAGGACGGATTACGCACAATTCGACGAAACATCGGCGGAGAGAAAAACAGCCGGTATCGAACCGGAAGTCCACAATAGCCAAGCCATTTCGAAAAGTGAAGAAGATACCGCAGAAGCCGCGGTTATCGGCGAAGATTTCCAGACGGATGCCGACGATGACTTTTTCGCCGGCGATCTGGATGAGAAACTCCTTCCGGACAGTGATGCGCAGGTTTCCGGTGACGAAAATCCTTGCAGCACTGAAGAGACGGCTAAGATCACGGATGATATCTCTGCAGCAGACGTTTCTGACGAAACCCCGCAGGATTCCGTGGAGAACCGTCCGGCCGGGCGTGATCTGAAGCCGGACAAGATCGCAGACGGGTCCGCATCTTCTGAAGCAGCACAGCAGACGATGCAGATTCCGGCTCTTGAAGCGGCGGCGCTGGCGGCGGCTCTCGAAGAGAGAAAAGCGGCTCAGGAAATCCGGCAGACGATGCAGAACAGCGGGGATATGCCGCAGGATTCCGATATGGAATTCTGGGAAAAACCGTCCGGTATTTCAAAAATGACGATCACAGATATTTTCGGTCCTGAAGCCCGTCAAATCATGTCGGAAAACGGGAAAGAGCCCGATTCCCCTATCCCTGAGATACAGGAAACCGGACAGCCGAAAGCGGCCGGCGCTCCGATTTCCGACGGATGCAGGACAGAATCGGATTCGGAGACAAAGCCGAACAGCGGCGAAGCGACAGAAAATCCGGATATCCTCAGCATCCGGCCGGAGGATATCGCCGCATCCCGCTCACAGACAGAATCGATCTATATTCCATCGATAGACCCTGAAACAGATCATCGGGGCATTACCACAGATACGATCTCCCAGCAGCGGCAGACAGAAATGATGGAAGCTCTCGACGCCATCGATTCCATAAAGGAGGCGGAACGCAAACAGAGAGAAAAAGCCGAGAAAAAAGCGGAAAAGGAACGTCTCCGCGCGGAACGCAGCCAGCGCAGAGCGGAAAAGAAAACTGCGCGGGAAGAGTCAAAAGCATCTTCTGATCCGGATTCAGAGGAAAACGAAAGTCTGGGAACTGTTGCGAAAACATTGATCATCCTCCTTTCGGTATTGCTGGTCATCGAATTTGCCATCATCGGAATCAAATTATTCGCCCCTGATTCGGGAGCGGCCACCCTGATACACCGCATTGAGACACAGGTTACAGGCATTTTCGCAGCGGACGACAGCAAGATATCGGCTTTCGGCAGTTCTGAAGGAATCCAGAGCGCCGCTCCGGCAGCGGACGGAGATATAAATAAGCCGCAAACCGGTATATAAGCGGCCGGTATTTATAAATTCAGGAGTTAGGAGTTAAAAAATGCTAAAAGGAAAAAGTAAAGGAAAAACAGAAAAGCAAAAAAACAAAAGCAGCAGCGGGAAGAAAATCGGTCTTTCGGCCGTAATTCTTCTTCTTATCATTCTGGTTCTGTGCTTCGGTACGATCATTACCTTTGTCACGGATTACTGGTGGTTTAAAGACCTGGGATACACGCAGGTCTTCTTTAAAAAGCTCTTCACAGAGCTGAAAATCGGCATCCCGGCCTTTGTCATCATATTCGCCCTTTCGGAAGTGTATCTGAGACTTCTGAAAAAAGAATATCTCAGAAAGTTGGAAACCGTACCGGGCCGCGCCTCTGACAAATCCATCAGCCGGATGACCCACATTATCAGCGCCGTATTTTCTCTGGTGCTGACATGGATGGTCACTACCACACTGTGGCAGCAAATTCTGTACGCGATGAACAGCACAGACTTCAATGTCGCGGATCCGATTTTCAACAACGACGTGTCGTTTTATGTATTCCGTCTGGCCCTGCTGAATTCCATCAGCAGCATGGCGATTTCCGTTATCGTGGGATTTTTCGCGGTTACGCTCATCTATTATGCATACATGATCAGTGTGAGACGCCCGTCGATTCTCGACCGCCATGAAGCTTATGAAGATGTGGAAGAGGCGGAGGTTTTGGATGACGACGGAAATGTACAGCAGAATCCGTGGGAACAGCTGTTTGGCGGCGGACACAGAACCGCCAGAAAGCGGACGCCTTCCGTATCTTTTGACAAGAGTAATTTCGGCGTCATGTTCAGTATCGCGAAACGCCAGGTGGTCATTCTGGCGGTCCTGTTCCTTCTTGCGGTAGCCGGAGCTCTGTTCCTGAAACAGTATACACTTTTGTACTCCGGTACGGGAAATGTTACCGGTGCAGGATTTACCGACATCCATATCACACTCTGGGCTTATCGGATCGAAGCGGTACTGGCGGTGCTGTCCGCCGTGGGAGTGCTGATATTCGCGAGGAAAAACAGCTACAAAAAGATGCTCATTCTTCCTGTCGTCACCATCTGCGTTTCCGTTGCGGCGACACTGGCAGGTACCGCGATGCAATCTCTCTATGTATCGCCGGATGAGCTCAATAAAGAATCTAAATATCTCAAAAGCAACATCGAATTCACACAGAAAGCCTACGACTTGGACAGTGTGAATGAAATCGACTTCCCTGCCAGTGAAAACCTCACTGCAGAAGGCATTCTCGAGAATTCCGCGACCCTCTCCAACGTGAGAATCAACGATTTTTCGCCGTCTGAACAATTCTATAATCAGACACAGAGTATCCGCGCCTATTACAGTTTCTTTGATGTGGACGTAGACCGCTATATGATCGACGGAGAATATACGCAGACTTTCCTCTCCGCCAGAGAAATCAACTACGATAACCTCGGAGAAGACGTGTCCTGGCTGTCAAAGCATCTGAAATATACCCACGGTTACGGCATCACCCTCTCCAGAGTTGACGCCATCACAGCCACCGGACAGCCAAAGATGATTATCGACAATATTCCTCCTGAGTCCGATACGCAGGATATCCAGGTGAAACGTCCCGAAATCTATTTCGGAGAATCCACGGACGACTATATTATCACAAATACCAGCGAGCAGGAATTCGACTATCCGAGCGGCACTTCCAATGTCTATACTACATATGAAGGCGAAAACGGCATCGAACTGTCTCTGCTGAAACGCATATTCTACGCGATTAAAGAACAGAATATTAAAATTCTCGTATCCACAAATATCGACAGCAATTCCAAAATTCTGTACGAGAGAAACATCATGGACCGTGTAACAAAGCTGGCGCCGTTCCTGTATTACGATGCCGATCCGTACATCGTGGTATCCGACAGCGGTAAACTCTATTGGATCATCGACGCCTACACCACCAGCAGTTACTACCCGTACTCCAAATCTTATCAGCTGGATGAGACCACATCTGTCAACTATATCCGCAACCCGATCAAAGTGGTAGTAGATGCGTACAACGGATCCGTGGACTTTTATCAGGTTTCCGATGAACCGATTGCCGATACTATCGGAAAAATCTATCCGGGACTGATCAAAGATATCTCCGAAATGCCGGAGGATCTGGCGAAACATATCCGCTATCCGAACACACTGTTTGCGATTCAGGCGAATATTTACCAGCGCTATCACATGGACGATGTAAATGTCTTCTATCAGAACGAAGACAAGTGGAGTATCGCTACGGAAATCTACGGACAGGAAGAGAAACAGATGGAACCGAACTATTACATCATGAAACTTCCTGGCGAAGAATCGGAAGAATTCATCTCTTCGATTCCGTTTACTCCAAACAGCAAGAAGAATATGACCGGTCTTCTTATCGCCCGCAGCGACGGAGATAAATACGGAGAGCTGGTACTGTACCGTCTTCCGAAAGACAAAGTTGTCTACGGACCGATGCAGATCGAATCCCAAATCGATCAGAATACGGAAATATCCAAGGAATTCTCTCTCTGGAACTCTTCCGGTTCCAAATATACGAGAGGCGACATGTTTGTCATCCCGATCAACGATTCGATTCTCTACGTAGAACCGGTCTATCTGGAATCGTCTACCGATACCAGTCTGCCGGAGGTAAAACGTGTCATCGTGGCATACGGCGACCGTATCGCCTATGAACCGACGCTGGCTGAAGCGCTGATCAAGCTCTTCTCACTGGATGAAAACTATACACCGAACGGTACGCCTCCGGAAACACAGGAAGGCGACGGACAGAGCGAACCAGACCAGGGAGACAGTCCGTCTTCTGATACGCCATTGTCCCTGACAGAACTTGCAGGATTAGCTTCAGAGGCGTATGATAACGCTGTGGCGGCGCAGCGCGAAGGCGATTGGGCTACCTATGGAAAATATCTCGAAGAGCTCAACGGCTATCTGGACCAGATGGCCGCATAGATACTGTTTTCCGAATAAACCACGGCGCGGATTCAGCCGAATCCGCGCCTGCGGCTTTTGTTTCGGAAATAAATTTACTGGAGGATTGATAGAAAATGTTAGACATCAAACGAATTCGCGAGGATTTTGACAACGTAAAAAAGGCGGTGGAGTCCAGAGGAAAAGGCGATTACAACATCGGACACGCCATCGAACTCGATGACAGAAGAAGAGATCTCCTGAGCGAAGTAGAGGCTCTCAAAGCGAAGCAGCACCGGGATTCCAAACAGATTCCGAAAATGAAAAAAGCCGGCGAGGATACGACAGAGTTGATGGCGGAGATGAAAAACCTCTC
>CAJLHL010000075.1 GCA_905206455.1 uncultured Eubacteriales bacterium | reverse complement strand
CGGCGCTCAACATGGTAAAATATCTTTAAGATGCCGTCTTTCCTGCTTTCGCGGGTCTGGATAAGACACCTGAAAAGGGACCAGGAGCCGTATTCGGGGTAAGAGAAAAAATGGAGAATTCGCGGAGCAGAGAGGGGAATTTTGCAGAGTCCTGTTTTCTTCCCGATTCTCCCTACAGAGGTGGAAAAATGGATAACAGAAATAAAAAGTTTGCGGACATGATTGTCAATTATTCCTGCAGGGTACAGAAAGGCGAACGAGTTCTCATCGAAGAGATCGGAACTTCGGCGAAGCCCCTGATCAGAGAACTGATCCGTGCGGTGTACAAGGCCGGGGGATATCCTTATCTGGGGCTGAGCGACGCCTCGCTGAACCGGGAAATCATCATGAACTGCAGCGAAGAACAGCTGAAGTTCCAGCGAGAGTACGAAATGTATCAGATGAAAGGAATGGACGCTTATATCGCGGTAAGAGCCTCGGACAATACGTCGGAGCTCTCCGACGTGCCGTCGGACAAGCTGAATCTTTACAGCAAGATGCTGCGCCCGGTTATCGACGAACGGGTCGATCATACGAAGTGGGTGATCATGCGTTACCCGAACAATTCCATGGCGCAGCTGTCAAATATGAGTCTGGAAGCGTTCGAAAACTTTTACTATGACGTGTGTACGCTGGATTATGCGAAGATGTCGGAAGCGATGGATCCTCTGGTGGATCTGATGAACCGTACGGATAAAGTGCGCATCGTATCTCCGGGAACCGATCTGACATTCTCTATCAAGGGAATTCCTGCGATCAAATGCGCGGGAGAGTGCAATATCCCCGACGGAGAGGTCTACACCGCACCGGTAAAAAATTCGGTCAACGGCGTAATTTCCTATAACACCGTTTCCCTGGAGCAGGGCTTCACCTATGACAATATCGTCTTCCGCATCGAGGACGGGAAGATCGTAGAGGCACACTCCAACGACGATGTCAGGATCAATGCACTGCTGGACACCGATGAAGGAGCCAGATATTTCGGTGAATTTGCTATCGGTGTCAATCCTTATGTGCTCCATCCGATGAAAGATACGCTTTTCGATGAAAAAATCTGCGGAAGTATTCATTTTACGCCGGGCGCTTCTTATGAAGATGCGCCGAACGGAAATAAGTCCGCGGTGCATTGGGATCTTGTGCTCATTCAGCGGGAGGATTACGGCGGCGGAGAGATCTGGTTCGACGATGTGCTCATCCGCAAAGACGGTATTTTCGTCCTGCCGGAACTGAAAGGCCTCAATCCTGAAAATCTGAAATAGAAAGGGCTGAGGATCGGAAGAACCGGGTACGATCGCGTCCCGGAAAGGAGTTTTTATGAAAAAAATCATCAGTGCCGCGGCGGCGCTCCTGGTCATGACAGTCCTTATTACGGGATGCGGAGAGGACGGTGCCCAGAATCCCCCGGGTACAGACAGTCCGGCACAACTGTCTTCAGCGGAGGAATCGCAGCTGTCCGCAGAAGGAGGATCGGATCGCCCTGACGGCGCAGAGGATCCGGCTCCGGACGATGAAGGGGAAAACGTCGATGCGGAATCCGCACAGGGGATTACGGTGAAAGTTAGCGATTACGGTTACGCTATGAGATATGACGCCGACCGGTATGAATACCGGAGGGTGGAAGGATACGACGATTACTCTCTGAAAAAATATGAAGGAGATAAACCTTCGGTCTATCTGTGTGTGTCCGCTGTCGGCGCGGAGTATTTCGATGACATTCGCGCATCTCTGATGGGGGAAGATGCTTCCTCTGTGACCCTCGGCAAAGATGAAGTCTCCGGGGAGATGAACGAGCTGAAAGACACCTGGAGTGAAGGTGATATCTACAGCAGAACATATCTCTGCCGTCTGAATGACGGGGGCGGTCTGCTCATCGAGATGCAGTATTATACGGAAAATGGAAAGAATGTTTATGAAGCGGATCTGAACGAGATGCTTTCCAGCATTGAATTGCGATAAATGAAAAAGAGTCCGGGAAGGGGACTGCCATGCGCTTCTCAGAGCAGATACTCGAAAAGATGAAAAATTCGAGACTGCGCTGAGGGCGCTTTTTTCTATCGAGGAGACGAAAATCAGAATTGCGGCAGCAAATTAAACCGGGAGAGCGCCAGGAGTATCTGTTAATATAGGCGAATTGTTAAGAAAACCGGAAAACGGGTATGTCCTGTGAGACAGCTGTCTTTGGCATGGGTTCTCAGAGAGGAATACAAAAGTACGCCTGCATTACTCATATTTCGATGCCCGTAATCGAATTTATATATTTGACACGATTTATTGCAAAGTATATAATTTGTTTGCAATAGATATAAGAGTGGATGAACTATTTGAGATCGATGGGTGGTGCACAGGATGACGGCGTTCTTCTATTTTGGGATTTTGATATTGATCGTGATGATTGGATTTACTGTATTCAGGCGTCCCATGTATGAGGTGATACCGGCGGCCTTTCTCCTACTCACGATTGTAACCGGCAGTCTGCCGCATATTTTCAGATACATATCTGCGGCTGCGAACACCTATCTGCTCTATACGATAGCGGCATTCATCTGCTTTTCGGTGATATTTGAGAAGACTGGCGTCATACGGGATCTGATCAATATTATCATGGCGGCCGTCGGGCGCTTTTCCGGAGGCGCGGGCTATGTAGCGCTTGCGGCGAGTGCGGCGATGGGCGCGCTGTCGGGAACAGGACCCGGCAATGCAGCTGCTGTGGGTGTGATTACGATTCCGACGATGAAAAAGAGCGGATACTCTGCGGAACTCGCTGCAACAGTGGAAATGGCGGCAAGTTCGTTAGGACCAGTCATTCCTCCTTCGGGGGCCATAATCGTTCTCTTCGGTGCGCTCGATGCTTTTTCGCCGGACACCTACACTTTTTCACAATTCTGGCTCTTTGCATGGGTCATTTCATTCTGGTTTATTCTGCATCGTCTGGTGACGCTCTTTTTCCTGATAAAAAAATATCATGTGAAGCCTGTTCCAAAAGAGGACAGAATAACTCTGAGGGATGCGCTTAAGAACGGGTATAAAACTTTGATTCTGCCCGTGGTAATTATCATTCCGTTTTTTATAGATGCGGTATTTCACGAAAGTCTTGTGGAAGCGAGAATGGGGGAGGCGGCCTCAGATTCGGCAAGCGTGCTGCTCACGATAATACCCAGCGTGGGAATTGCTCTGGTCGTCGTGCTGTGCCGTATAAACGGTAATCGTCTTACGTTAAAAAAGATGGCTGGCTGGTTGGGCGACGGGATATCCAGTGTAGCTCCGGTAATTATCATGGCGTACTGCGGTTTTTGTATCACGGAACTTTTCAATGACATCGGCGTAGCTGAAAGTATTTCCAGCTTTCTTGCAGGGAAAAAAATTTCTATGTGGTTTGCTGCCATCGTATGCCCGCTTATCTTTGCGATTCTGGGGATGTTTATGGAGGTGACCTCGCTTTTCGTCCTGCTGGGTCCTACGTATATCGTGATAGCGGCTGCGGCGGGAATCGATCCTATGCTTGCCGCTATGATGGTAAATCCGATGACGTGCGCCTTAGGACATATGACGCCGCCGTTTGCGCTCTGTTTTTATGTGTGTATGGGAATCGCAGATTCGGATTTTAAAAAGACGGTGAAATTGTCTGCAGTGTGGTGCGCCGGCCAGTTTCTGCTGACAGTTTTGATTTTATATGGATTTGTACCGATGTTTGGCATGATAGAGTAGGGAGGATAATTTTTTATGAAGGAAAAATTTGTAAAGGTGACAGAAATGATATTTTCCTGTGGAATGGCGCTTCTGCTTCTCATATGCTTTGCCGCCGCGCTCGTCTATACCGCAGCTCTTGTCATCGGACAGCCGTTCTCAGTATCCATCCATAACGCGGTGAGCGAGTACATGCTGCCGGCGGTATACAGAGCGGGAATCCTGCTCTCGTTTGACGGACTTATCAATTTATATCTCAGAGGCGAGCGGCTTTTCTGCCTCGACGTTCCGAAGCGTAAAAAGTAAAATCCGCACGGCCGGATCGGAGCGGATCATCGGGTAATGACGGGAGGAATAGTTATGACACTGGCGCAGCTTACTTATTTCATAGAAATCGCCAAAACGAAAAATTTTACCGAGGCGGCCAGCAATCTCTATATATCACAGTCGAATATCAGTTATGCGATTCACGCTCTTGAGGATGAATTGGACGCGCTGCTGTTCGTGCGTCGTCCGAATAAAAGAATCGAGCTGACGATGTACGGAGAGACGCTGTATCCGTATATTGCAGAGGGAATCCGGCTGATCGAGGAAGGTAAGAACCGCGTTTCAAGTATGAAAAGTCCGCTGCACGGCAGCGTAAGACTGGCATTTTTTCACAGTATTGTATTTTCTGCCGTTCCGGCGCTTATGTCATATTTCAGAGAGGATAATCCGGGAAATGAAATAGAATTTCAGACGATGGTATTTCACAACTGGACTGATTTCAGGCAGCTGCTGCTCGACGGCAAATGTGATCTCGTTCTTTCCGCAGGGAATCTCGGAAACGGCTGTGAGAGTGTCAAAGTCGCGGAACACCATATCTTTCTGATCGTTCCTGCGGATCATCCGTATGCGGAGCGGGACAGCGTATCGTTGCGAGAACTGAGAGATGTGCGTCTTATCCAGATCGACGCAAACAGCAATATGGATATGCGTATCAAAGAAATGGCAAAGGAGGAGGGCGTTTCTCTCGATATAAAGTATGAAATGGACTGGACCGCCCAGCAGCTTGCTGTCATGAGCGGCAGGGGACTGGCGCTCTCGTGTGACGTTACCCTTGACGGACGGTTTCTGCGCAAGGTGCAGGTGGATCATCCGCTTGCTGTCATGCCCCTTTATCTTTCGTGGGCCAGTAAATGGAAAATGTCGGGCGCGGCTCTGTACGTGAGAGATTATTATCTTCAGCTGGCGCAGAGAAAGGGTGGAGAACTCGTATTCTGACGATAAAAACGTATAACAAATCAAGAGGGCTTGCGCCCTCTTTTTTTGTGCCGTCAGCGAGTGCGCAGCTATTTGTAAGCGTGACAATTATTTTCGATACCGGTCATGAATCCTTTGAATTAGACAAAGAATGACCCCCTTAATACAATAGATTCAGAAATAATTCTTAAGGTTTTGTCAATGCGGACGGGTGATCGCGACACTGAGTTCTTATTGAAAAACCGAATTTAACTTTTGAGGAGAGGAAGGAGTTTATATGGGAACTCAAATGACAAAGCGTCAGAGACAGATATCGTATACGCTCAATTTTTACGTCACATCCATACTCATGTACATGATCACGCAAAATGTCGTGGCAAATATCATGGTCAGTTATCCCGATGTGGCAGACTATGCGGTCAAATCGCTGACTACACTGCCGACACTTTTCGGACTGATCGCCACATTTGCGATGGGACCTGTCGCGCTGAAATTTGACAAGACGAAGCTGCTGGTTTTAGTCATGTGCAGCATGGGGATATTTTCCCTGATTTTCTTTGCAAACGGCATCCTGCACGGGCCTTTTGAAATCTATTATGTGGCCGTCGTCTTCGGCGGATTTGCGATGGGAAGTTTCGCGCCGCTGATGAATCTCATCATCGGGAAAAATTTTTCCGAGAGCGAGAGAGCGGGAAGAATCGCGTCGTACAACGTCACAAATAATCTCGGAGCATTTTTCATTCTTTTCATAAGCGGCAGAATCGCAGCTACGGGAGGCGGAGAAAACTGGCCTTACGCTTATCTGCTGGGATTTTACTGTTTTATCACCACCGCTGTATTTTATGTGATGATTAAAAAATCCGGCTACAGGGACGACCGTGAGGCAAAGGCCCGGCGTGCGGCTGAAAATATGGAAAGTGAGAAACCTGATGTGAAGTTTTCGCAGATTCCGAAGAAGATCATCGGTATCGTAGCGGCCATCGGCATTCTGCACTGCGTATTTTATATAGGGCTGAACGCATATTACACAAACGTCTCCACCTGGATCAGTGAGAATGCGCTTGGAGATGCGGCCCAGGCGGGAAATGCAACTTCTCTGGTGCGTTTTACATTGATCGTGATGACCTTCCTGTATCCGTTCTGGTCAAAAGTTCTCCGGAGCTGGATGATTCCGTGCGGATATCTTCTGGGAGCGATCGCTATGATATGTATGCTCAAGATTCCTTCGATCTGGGGCGTGTATGCGGCGGCATTCTTCGTGGCATTCGGTACGAGCATAGCGCACAGCACGATACATGCGAGAGCCCTCAATTATGTACCTGAAAATTTTGCTCCCATATCATCTACCGTGGTGTGGGGTCTCTCCAATGCGGGAGCGTTCTTTGCGACGTATGTGCTGGCAGCGATTTCAGGAACCGTGGGCGGCGGTATGAGGACTCAGCTCTCGGCAGGTTCGATCATTCTGTTTGCGTGTATGGCCGCGGCGATCGTCATTTTCGTCATATTTAACCCTGACAGAAAAAAGCATCAGGAATGACGCATTCGACAGAATACGGGCAGGTCTTTTTGAAACTGCATTCAGCATGAGACAAAAGAGAAAAAAGGAGAACAAAATGAACGATTTCTATTTTCATCTGAATACGAAATTTTACTATGGCAAAGGCGCTGCGGCGGATATTGCAGAGGAGATATTAAACTACGGCAGAAAAGTATTTTTCATTTACGATGAAATACCGGCGAAGATGAGCGGCGCTTATGAGCTGATACATAAGGTCTGCGGCGAAAACGGGATTGAGGTTACCGATTTTACGGGAATCGAGCCGAATCCGAGCCATAAGACGATCGACCGGGCGAGAGCTCTGCTCAGAGAGAAAGGCGCGGATGTGGTAGTTGCGCTGGGCGGCGGCAGCACGATCGACTCGGCAAAAGCGGTATGTCTGACGAGTTCGTATGAAGGAAGCTGCTGGGAAAAATTTGAGGCGGCTGCCAGACTGGAATCCCTTTCGACGCAGGGAAAAAAGGAAGAAGGCGTCCTTCCGCTCATTACGATTCCCACCATCGCGGCCAGCGGCTCCGAAGTATCAAATGTCGCCGTCATCGCGAATCACGAAAAGAACATGAAACTCGACTACCGTTCGGATGCGCTGCGTCCGGCTGCGGTATTTACCGATCCCACATACACATATACTGTCCCGCCCTTTCAGACGGCATGCGGAATCCTGGACATCATGTCTCACGCGTACGAAGGGTATTTCAGCACAAGTGCCGGAATCATGCAGGATGGTATATCGGAGACGATACAGCGCACTTGTGTGGAACGGGGAAGAAAGGTCATGCAGGTACCCAGCGACTATGATTCCCGCGCTGAACTTTTATGGGCCGCTCAGCTTTCCATCGCTCATGTGGCGGATCAGGGACGAACTTTCGTAGGAAATATTCACGCCGTTGAGCGTGTGCTCAGCAATTATTTCGGATTTCCCCACGGAGCGGGGATCGCGATCATATCGCTGGCGTGGTTTAAGTATGCGTTGGGTGACCGGACGGCGCACCGCTTTGCAAGATGGGCGAAAAATGTATGGGATGCGGATCCTGCAATGAGCGATATGGCGGCGGCAGAGGAAGGAATCCGCCGGTACGAAGCATTTATAAACGAACTCGGCGTACCTTCACGCCTCAGTCAGTCTGAGCTTGCCGTATCGGAGGAACTCTTGGCAAGATGCGCGGATGAGATATGGGGAAGAGTCGATGCGAGTACCTGGTTTAGGCCGCTTTCCGATAAACAGGAACTGCTCGACTTCCTGATGCTGGCATGGTAGACTGCCGGAACCTATTTTATCGGAGACAGTGAGACAGAAATAATAAGGAGGAATTAAAAAATGGAAGGTTTCAGATTTGACGTACAGACGTGTCTTTATTTCGGCAGATATGCGGTAAAGGAACATCAGGAGGTGTTTGACGATTTTGGAAAAAAAGCGGTGATCGTCACGAGTAAATTTGCTGAAGGATGTGAAAACACAGGTCTTCGCGACGTCAGTGAGATATTCGAAGAAAAGGGCATAGAATATAAAATCATAGATTACACGATGACAAATCCGCCGGTAGAAAATATCAAGGAAATGTACGAAGATACAAAGGATTTTCAGTCAGATTTCATCGTAGGGATCGGAGGCGGTTCGGCGCTGGACGCAGCGAAAGCTCTGGCTCAGCTGACCGACGGAAAACGGAAGACGCCGGAAAAGTCTGAGCTCGATATTTTCTTCGGAAACGGCAAGCCCTATGACAATTACAGAAATATGTGCGACATACCTGTCATCACTCTGCCGACTACCGCGGGGACAGGCTCAGAGGTGACGGGGGGAGCGGTGCTGACACGCAACGATATTCATACAAAAATCGCCATGAATCAGTGGCTGTACCCGGTGGTTTCCTTTGTGGACCCGCGATATATCGAGGAATCTCCGCTTTTTCTGCTGGATACAGGCGTGATAGACGCGCTGGCTCATGGGGTAGAGAGCTATATACGCCAGAAGGATCATCTGTATGCCGCGGCAAACGTGATGAACCGGGGAATATCCAGAATAGCATTTCAGCTGTTTGCGGAGTTCAAGGATCATCTGCTCGCCGACACTCTGACGGCGGAGGATTACGACAAGATCGCGCTGGCGTCTATGATTCAGGGAGTGGCGTTTATGCAGTCCTGCACCTGCATCCCCCACGGAATGGGATATCCGTTATCACATTACTACGATATATGTCACGGCTTATCCTGCGGTATTTTTCTCGGAGAATGGCTCAAAAATTTCAAGGATCAGACGCTGATACAGGATGTGATACAAGACTGCGGATTTGAGAACTCGGATGAATTTGCGGACTATGTGCGCGCGCTTACGAACAGGGACGTGAATCTGGAAGTGACTGATTCGGAGATCCAGCAGTGGTCGGATCAGTTTATGGAGCAGCAGGTCTGGCGAATCGAATCCAATCCGGAGCCCCTTACGAGAGAGGATATCTGCACGATTTACGGCAGAGCTCTGGCGAAATACATCAAAAAATAGCACACAGCAGAAAAAAATATAAGAAGAGGAACTTTATGGAAAACAGATATAAACATTCCCTGAGCCCGGTTAAAATCGGTAATGTGGAAATCAAAAACCGCTATGCGCTGGCGCCTATAGGTACCGGCAGTATGAACGGTTCAAGAGGGGAATATACAGATAATACCATTGAATATTATCTTGAGAGAGCGAGAGGCGGTTTTGGTCTCATCGTGATGGGCAGCATAATCGTGGATATGGAGGCGCAGAAGCCGGATCTGGTAAATGGTCCGATTCCGCCGTCGTATGCTCCCATGGTCTGGAGAGAAGCAGCCTGCCGTCTGACGGAACGCATTCACGCTTACGGAACCAAAGTGTTTATGCAGATCGGATTCGGTCATGGACGGCAGAAACCGGGACAGAAGGCGCCGTCCCCTATTCCGCGGTATGCGGATCCCGATGAAATATGCGAGCAGATCACCGTGGAGGAAATAAAGACAAAGACCGCTTACATGATAAAGACTGCGAAAATGGCAAAAGACGCGGGATTTGACGGGGTAGAGGTGCACGCCATGCACTGGGGCTATCTCCTCGATCAGTTCGCTATGGAGATCTGCAACTTCCGGGAGGACGCGTATGGCGGCTCCCTTGAGAATCGTCTGCGTGTCCACAGAGAAATCGTGGAAGGGATCAAGGCGGAGTGCGGCAGTGATTTTCCTGTCGCTATCCGCATGGGAATGAAATCTTATATAAAAGGTTTTCACAGACCGTCGCTTTTCGGCGATGAAGAGGCAGGAAGGACGATAGAGGAAGCGTGCGAGATTGCGAAGCTTCTCGAATCTTACGGCTACGATATGCTCGACTGCAACTCCGGGATTTATGATTCGTTTTACTACGCCGTGGCTCCCGCATATATGGAAAAAGGATATAATATAAAGCTCGCTGAGGAAATAAAGAAAAACGTCAGCATTCCCGTGTTTGTAGCGGGCAAGATGAATGATCCGGATCTGTGTGAAGCAGCGATACGCGACGGAAAAATTGACGGTGTAGCGCTGGGCAGGGCAGGTCTCGCCGAGAGTGCGTATCCGCAGATGCTGATGCGGGGGCGTCCTGATAAGATTCACCCGTGTATCGCGTGCGGCAATTGTATGTCGTCGTCATTTTCAAAGGTTTCCGCCACATGTGCCGTAAACCCTGTAGGGATGCGTCCGGGTCAGTATCCTCTGACCGCCGCGGTCAGAAAAAAGAGAGTCCTCGTAGTAGGAGGCGGAGCAGGCGGTATGGAGGCTGCTCGGACAGCCGCTGTGCGCGGCCACAGCGTCACTCTGACGGAGCGGTCCGATAAACTCGGAGGCAGACTTTATGACGCCGGACGCCACGCATTTAAACAGGATATCCGCGCACTGACCGCCTGGTATGAGCAGGAGCTGAGAGATCTCGGCGTCGATGTGAGGACGGGGATGGAAATGACGCCTGAGAGTATAAAGGAATTCGGAGCCGACGCTGTGATTTGCTGCACCGGAGCCGACGCCGTCATGCCGGGCAGTATCCCGGGCATCGACAGCGAAAAGGCTGTTTCATGCACGGATGTAATCGACGGAATTAGAAAAGTGGGGCATAAAGTCGCAATTGTAGGGGCCGGTCTCGTAGGCGCAGAGATGGCATACGACATGGCAAAGGAGGAAAAACGGGAAGTCGTGCTGATTGACGGTCTGAATGATATTCTTTCGAACGATCCGGAAGGCGTGCCGTTTCAGACGCGCTGGATGCTGAACGAGCTGCTCGAATTAAACGGTGTAAAAAAGTATATGAGTCACCGGCTCAAGGAAATAAATGACAAAGGCTGCCTCCTCGAAAACAGCGAAGGGGAGACTGTCGAGATCGAGGCTGACGATGTAATCATCGCTGTGGGATTTCGCGGAAGAAAGTCGATGCGTGAATCTCTGTACGGCATCGACAGCGAGGTATATGAGATTAGAGCCGCAAACGGTATCGGCAGTATAGCAAGTCAGGTCAATGCCGCCTATGAAATAGCAAGAAATCTCTGAGATCTGTCCTATTGAAGCGTTTCGGCTCCGGTTTTGGAACCGGGATGCTTCGTCTGAGAAAATCATTTTGGAGGCCGGATTTCAGAGAGCAAAGGGAGATGACCGTTTTTACAGTGTATGCCGGCGCTGAAAAAGGTTCTGGTATACGACATCCGCAAAATGATATGATGTCTTCTCCAATATGAAAGTTCCCCCTGCTATACAGCAGGGGGAACTGCTTATCAACCATCCTCGTTTCGAAGATCAGAGATTTGTCTGTGAAATCTTCAAAATCGGAAATTCGGATTCTGACAGCAGGTATTGCGCTTCCGGCATATATCTGCTGTCTATTTTTATACTGTATCCGCAGCTGCTGTTTCTGCCGGCAAAGGTTCTGGTGATTTCAGAACGGATTTGCCGGGCTGCGAGAAGATCGTGCGCCATGGCGGCTGTCGTGTAAGTTGGCAGAGAAATGAGTGTGTGCGGCATAGCGATTCATCCTTTCAAAAATATTTCTGTATCATTTTCACGTTTGGGCCGGGATAAAACCCGTTCTTTCCTGTTATTTCAGCATCATTTCGGCGCTTCTTATCATGAGCAGTTTCAGACCTGCGGCACCTACGTCGGAGGATGCGGTCAGCGGATATTCCGCGAGAACCTCGTCATTTTTTGAGACTTCCAAAACGCCGGCTTTGTCATTTTCACTG
>CAJLHL010000074.1 GCA_905206455.1 uncultured Eubacteriales bacterium | reverse complement strand
GATCGTTCCGATGTTAATATGCGGTTTATTTCTCTCAAATTTTTCCTTAGCCATTATAATTACCTCCTAATACGGGTTATGCACTTTCCGCCTGATTCCGATCTGCGGCTGTCCGCATGACACATACTTTTCGACGGAAAGCGCCGAATAATTATCTGAACTTTCAGTATTTTCTGATTTATTTCGTAACCTTTTCCAGCAGGTTCGCAGGAAGCTGTTCGAAGTGATCCATCTGCATGACATAGACACCGCGGCCCTGTGTCTTGGATCTCAGGTCTGTCGCATAACCGAACATTTCGGAAAGCGGAACAAATCCTCTGACAGCAACGGTACCGTTTCTCATGTCAGAACCTTCGATACGGCCTCTTCTGGAAGAAATATCGCCGATAATATCGCCCATATAGTCTTCCGGAACGGTTACTTCTACCTTGAAGATCGGTTCGAGGAGTACAGGCTTCGCCTTTCTGGAAGCTTCCTTAAACGCCATGGATGCGGCGATCTTGAATGCCATTTCGGAGGAGTCGACTTCATGGTAAGAACCGTCGTAGAGTTCTACGCCCACATCGACAACCTGATATCCCGCCAGAATACCTGTCTGCATCGCTTCCTGAATACCTTCGTCGATCTTGGAGATATATTCCTTAGGAATCGCCCCGCCGACAACGGAATTCTTGAATTCATAACCGGAGCCGGCTTCTCTCGGATATACTCTGATCTTGACGTGACCGTACTGACCGCGTCCGCCGGACTGCTTTGCGTATTTGTAATCCACATCCGCCGGTTCCGTGAGAGTTTCCTTGTAGGAAACCTGAGGCTTGCCCACATTTGCTTCGACCTTAAACTCTCTGAGCAGACGGTCAACGATGATGTCGAGATGGAGCTCTCCCATACCTGCGATGATGGTCTGACCGGTATCGTGATTTGTATAAGTCTTGAAGGTAGGGTCTTCTTCCGCTAACTTCGCCAGTGCAACGCCCATCTTTTCCTGACCGGCCTTGGTCTTAGGCTCGATAGCGATCTCGATAACAGGATCAGGGAAATCCATGGATTCGAGAATAATCTGATGCTTCTCGTCACAGAGCGTATCTCCCGTCGTAGTATCCTTCAGACCTACGGCAGCAGCGATATCGCCTGCGTATACCTTCTCGATTTCCTCTCTCTTATTGGCGTGCATCTGCAGAATACGGCCGATTCTTTCTTTCTTTCCTTTTACGGAATTATATACGTAGGAACCGGATTCGAGAGTACCGGAGTACACTCTGAAGAATGCCAGCTTACCGACGAACGGATCGGCCATGATCTTAAATGCCAGTGCCGCAAACGGAGCGTTGTCATCTGTAGGACTTTCCGCTTCTTCTTCTGTTCCCGGACGAACGCCCTTGATCGCAGGGATGTCCAGCGGAGAAGGCATATAATCGATAACGGCGTCCAGCATAAGCTGTACTCCCTTGTTCTTATATGCAGATCCGCAGAGCATCGGGATCATCTCACCGGCGATCGTCGACTTTCTGATCGCTTTCTTAATATCCTTCTCAGATAACGTATCCTCTTCGAGATACTGCATCATGAGTTCTTCATCTGTTTCTGCTACAGATTCCAGGAGAGCGTGTCTCCATTCATCTGCAAGTTCTTTCATGTCTTCAGGAATCTCTGTTTCTTCGATCTCTTTGCCCAGATCATCCTTATAGATCTCAGCCTTCATCTTGATGAGGTCGATGATGCCTGTGAAAGTCTCTTCCTTGCCGATAGGGAGCTGAACAGGAACGGCATTTGCCTTGAGTCTGTCCTTTACCATATCTACAACGTGGAAGAAGTCAGCGCCCATGATATCCATCTTGTTTACGAAGATCATCCTCGGAACGCCGTATCTCTCTGCCTGTCTCCAAACGGTTTCGGACTGAGGTTCCACACCTCCCTTTGCACAGAGAACAGTAACTGCACCGTCCAGTACACGGAGAGATCTCTCTACTTCTACAGTAAAGTCAACGTGTCCCGGTGTATCGATGATGTTGATTCTATTGCCCTTCCACTGAGCTGTCGTCGCAGCGGAAGTGATTGTGATGCCTCGTTCCTGCTCCTGCGCCATCCAGTCCATCTGAGCAGCGCCGTCATGAGTTTCACCGATTTTATGTGTTCTGCCGGTATAGAACAGGATACGTTCTGTCGTAGTGGTCTTGCCGGCATCGATATGAGCCATGATACCAATATTTCTGGTCTTTTCTAACGGAAATTGTCTAGCCATATTCGCTCCTCCTTTCCGGACTTCTTCAGAAGTCTCAAGATTATATTTTAAAATTGTGGAGTAATCCGAAGATCAGATTACCATCTGTAATGTGCAAACGCCTTGTTGGCTTCTGCCATCTTGTGGGTATCTTCCTTCTTCTTTACAGATGCGCCGGTGTTGTTTGCCGCATCCATAAGTTCCTTCGCAAGTCTCTCATACATATACTTTTCGCCTCTGAGTCTCGTATACTTTGTAAGCCATCTGAGACCGAGCGTCTGTCTTCTGTCAGGTCTTACTTCGATAGGAACCTGATAGTTTGCACCGCCGACACGTCTCGCCTTGACTTCTACTACAGGCATAATGTTGTTCATCGCCTTTTCGAAGACTTCAAGAGGTTCTTCGCCGGTTGCTTCTTTAATCATATCGAAAGCATCATATACGATGCTCTGTGCTACTCCCTTTTTACCGTCCAGCATGATGTTGTTTACCAATTTGGTCACTACAACACTTCCGTAAACTGGATCAGGAAGTACTTCTCTCTTAGGAACGCTTCCTTTTCTAGGCACTTCTCTTCCCTCCTTGTCTGTTATAATCCGCCTCAGCGGACTACCTGCTTTGGCCACATGCCAGAGCACAGGTACTCGACAGCCTGAAGCTGCCGTGGTGCGCAGATATAATTCTGATTAGATATATATCATTCCTCATCATGCATCGCATGAAATCCTCCGCAGTCTGTACGAAACGAGATCAGCATTTACGCGGTGAGGGCGCAAAAATAACTTACTTCTTTGATGCGGGCTTATTTCTTAGGCGCTTTTGCACCATACTTGGAACGAGCCTGCATTCTGCCCGATACGCCTGCAGTATCGAGGGTACCTCTGACGATGTGATATCTTACACCCGGGAGGTCCTTAACTCTTCCGCCTCTGATGAGTACCACGCTGTGTTCCTGGAGGTTGTGGCCGATACCAGGAATATACGCAGTAACTTCCATGCCGTTTGTCAGACGGACTCTGGCAACCTTTCTAAGAGCAGAGTTCGGCTTCTTAGGTGTTACTGTCTTAACAGATGTGCACACGCCTCTCTTCTGTGGAGACTTCGTGTCTGTAGGAACTCTCTTAAGGGAATTCATACCTCTTAAGAGTGCCGGTGCCGTAGATTTTCTTACCGTCTTTTTACGACCTTCTCTTACTAACTGATTAATAGTAGGCATTCTTTTCTCCTTTCCTGCAGATTGTGCCGGATTCGACGCAAACGCATAATGATAATGATAATATATCTAAACCATTTTGGCTTAAATCATAAGGACAGCGGATCTCCGCCGGTGCTGGAAACATGCCCTCCGCCGTACTCAGCGGATCAGCACGCCTGCAACAGCGGCGCCGATTTCGATGCCGCAGCGCATTCCCAGCTGACGCTTCGACGCTACGCGTATGACTTCCGTCCCGTTTTTCAGAGCCGCCTGTTCTACGCCCTTCGTCACGAAGGAATCAGCATCTTCTGCGATATAGACCACAGAGACTTTCCTCTGCTCGATCATTCGGAATGTCTGCTTTACACCGACGACGATATCGCCCGTAATCCGCTCTTCAGACATGGTTCACCTCATAATCTTTCCGGTCTTACTTTACCTGTATGAATCAAAATACAACTAAAACGGTGGCTGCGCACACAGCCACCGATCGTTTGCCGCAGACCGAACTTCAGTATATCATTCTCATACTGACAATGTCAATCATATATTTCATCGGCTTTTTGTTAAATTTTTATTCCTGAATTTCGGAAATTTCTTCTGTTTCCTCGAAGAAAAGCATATTTTCTTCGTTTTCCGCCGTCTCAGCAGCAGGCTCGTCGTCAATGACGCTTTCCTCCGACGCCTCCTGAATCATCGATATGGACTCTTCTCCCATCTGCGCGGCTTCCGCTTCTTCGCGCTTTCTGCGCTTGTATTCTTCCATCACTCCGAGGTTTTCGCCGTAATCCAGATCGATATCTTTGTAGATCTTCATGCCGGTACCCGCAGGAATCAGCTTGCCGATGATGACATTTTCTTTCAGACCTCTCAGATGATCGACCTTCCCCTTGATCGCAGCATCGGTGAGAACCCTTGTCGTCTCCTGGAAAGATGCCGCCGACAGGAAGGAATCCGTCGCCAGGGATGCCTTTGTGATACCGAGAAGCGAGACTTTTCCGGTCGCAGGCTGAAGACCTTCTTCTTCCATAGCTGCGTTCGTCTCATCGAATTCGCGCTGCGTATACAGGGCTCCGGGAAGAAGCTTCGTATCTCCCGGCTCATCGATTTTCACCTTGCCCAGCATCTGGCTTACGATTACTTCGATATGCTTATCGTTGATATCTACGCCCTGCATCTTATATACACGCTGAACTTCTTTGATGAGATACTGGTATACGCCTTCCACACCGTTAATTCTCAGAATATCATGAGGATTGAGAGGACCCTGAGTGATACCGTTTCCAGCCTGGATAAAGTCTCCTTCTTTTACCTTCAGACGCGCGCCGTAAGGGATGACATAGACCATCTCCTCGTCGCCCATAATTTTGACTTCTGTTTTATTGTCTTTTCTCGATTCGATGGACACCACCGTACCGTCAGCTTCGCAGATTTCTGCGAGACCCTTCGGCTTTCTCGCCTCGAAAAGTTCTTCTACTCTCGGAAGACCCTGGGTAATATCCCCGCCGGCTACACCGCCCGTATGGAACGTACGCATGGTGAGCTGTGTGCCCGGTTCTCCGATGGACTGTGCCGCCATGATACCGACCGCCTCGCCGATATTGACAGTCTCCCCGGTAGCCAGACATCTTCCATAACATTTAGCGCAGACGCCGATGGTACTCTTGCAGGTGAGTACCGAACGAATCTTGACTGATTCGATTCCCGATTTTTCCACCGTTTCTGCCTGTGCATCCGTAATCTCTTCGTTTTTCGCCACCAGAAGCTTTCCTGTCTTCGGATGATAAATGTCTTCGCTGGCTGTTCTTCCCGCGATTCTCAGCTTCAGAGATTCGATAACCTCTTTGCCGTCGGCGAATGCCCGCACTTCAATCCCCTCATCTGTGCCGCAGTCGATCTCCCTTACGATCACATTGTGGCTGACATCTACGAGACGTCTCGTCAGGTATCCGGAATCGGCTGTTCTCAGAGCCGTATCTGACAGCCCCTTCCGGGCGCCGTTGGAGGAGATGAAGTAGTCCAGAATAGAAAGACCTTCGCGGAAATTCGCCGTGATCGGAATCTCGATCGTCTTACCGGAAGCGTTAGCCATGAGACCTCGCATACCGCCGACCTGCTTGATCTGGTTCTTGCTTCCCCGGGCTCCCGAGTGAGCCATGATGAACAGGTTGTTCAGGGAACCGAGGGAATCCATCAGTTCGTCTGCGATCTTCTCTGTGGTAGTATTCCACGTCTGGATAACTTTTTCGTATCTTTCTTCATCTGACATCAGACCGCGTCTGTAAGCTGTCTGATATTTATCGACGACTTCATTCGCCTTAGCGATAATCTCCGGCTTAGAATCCGGAATCTCCATATCGGATACGCTGATCGTCACCGCAGCGATAGTGGAATAATGGTAACCCATAGACTTGATGTGATCCAGCATCTCCGCCGTTCCGGTGTTGCCGTGAGCTTTGTAACACTTGTCGATGATCTGCCCCAGCTTTTTCTTATCGCACAGGAAATCGACTTCCAGGCTGTACGGATCCTGAGTTCTGTCCACAAATCCCAGATCCTGAGGAATGTTCTGGTTGAAAATAAATCTGCCAACCGTGGATTCCACCAGTCTGCCCGGATCGTCTTCCGATCCTTTGATCCGGACCTTTACGCGGGCATGAATACCCACCACATGTGTGCTGTAAGCCATGATCAGTTCGTCGAAATCGGCGAAAATTTTACCATCGCCCCGCTCCGCATAGGTATCTCTGTTTTCAGAACCCGGGTGCGTCAGATAATAACTTCCCAGGATCATATCCTGTGTCGGCGTTGTAATCGGAGAACCGTCCTTCGGCGCGAGGATATTGTTTACGGAGAGCATCAGATATCTGGCTTCCGCCTGAGCTTCCACTGAGAGAGGGAGATGCACTGCCATCTGATCCCCGTCAAAGTCCGCATTGTACGCCGTACATACCAGCGGATGCAGTTTGATCGCCTTGCCTTCCACCAGCACCGGCTCAAATGCCTGAATACCCAGACGGTGAAGGGTCGGAGCACGGTTGAGCAGTACAGGATGTTCTTTAATGACTTCATCGAGCACATCCCATACTTCCGGCTTTACCTTTTCCACCATGCGCTTAGCGCTCTTGATGTTATGAGCGATATCATTTTCCACCAGTTTCTTCATGATAAACGGCTTAAAGAGCTCCAAAGCCATTTTCTTAGGCAGGCCGCACTGATAGAATTTGAGTTCCGGACCTACGACGATTACTGAACGGCCGGAATAGTCCACTCTCTTGCCCAGCAGATTCTGACGGAAACGTCCCTGCTTGCCCTTGAGCATATCGGAAAGAGACTTCAGCGGTCTTCCGCCCGGCCCCGTTACAGGACGTCCTCTTCTGCCGTTGTCGATCAGAGCGTCTACCGCTTCCTGAAGCATGCGCTTTTCATTTCTGACGATGATGTCAGGCGCACCCAGATCCAGCAATCGCTTTAATCTGTTGTTTCTGTTGATGACTCTTCTGTACAGATCGTTTAAATCGGAAGTGGCAAATCTGCCGCCGTCTAACTGTACCATAGGTCTCAGATCCGGCGGAATGACCGGAATGACTTCCAGGATCATCCACTCCGGCTTGTTTCCGGAAATTCTCAGAGCCTCGATGACTTCGAGACGTCTGACGATTCTGATCTTTTTCTGACCGCTGGCGTCCTTCAGCTTCTCTCTCAGATCCGTGGAGAGATCATCCAGATCGATCTGCGTCAGGAGTTCGCGAACCGCTTCCGCGCCCATGCCTGCTTTAAAGGAATCGCCGTACATGTCCCGCGCTTCTCTGTACTGAGTTTCCGTCAGAATTTCTTTGTACGCCAGATTGGTGCCTTTTCCCGGATCTGTGACGATATATGCCGCGAAATACAGCACCCTTTCCAGATTCCTCGGAGAAATGTCGAGAATGAGGCCCATTCTGCTCGGGATCCCCTTAAAATACCAAATGTGAGATACAGGCGCCGCGAGTTCGATGTGCCCCATACGCTCACGTCTGACTTTAGATTTTGTGATTTCTACGCCGCACCGGTCGCAGACGATACCCTTGTATCTGATTCTTTTATATTTTCCGCAGTGACATTCCCAGTCTTTCTGCGGTCCGAAAATCCTTTCACAATAAAGGCCGTCTTTTTCAGGCTTTAAGGTTCTGTAATTGATCGTTTCCGGTTTCGTAACCTCGCCTCTCGACCAGCTCCTGATCTTTTCGGTAGATGCGAGACTTATCTGTAATGCTTCAAAATTATTCAGTTCGTGCAAGGAGTGTCCCCCCTTTTCTGTTCTCATCAAAATAGTGGTTACGTTTTTTATTCCCCGATGCGGTCACCGGACTCCGCGGAAAGTATCCTGCGGAGTTTTGGCCGATGTTCCGGAGAATCTTTACTCTTCGCCTGAAAATTCTTCGAAGTCTTCCTCGAAAGTATCCGGTTCTTCTTCCTCCGCTTCCGTGAAAACCTCTTCGTTTTCATCCTCTTCCGGATTCTTTTCCGAAAAGCCCGAGCCTTCTTCGAAATATTCTTCAGCGGCTGTCGTTTTGTCGACGTCGCTGGCGATGATCTTTTCCAATTCAGGAAGCAGTTCTGTATCGTAGGAATCTTTCAGTTCCACTTCCTCTCCTCTGTCGTTGAACATCTTTACATCGAGGGCCAGACTCTGCATTTCCTTGATGAGCACCTTGAAAGATTCAGGAATACCCGGTTCCGGTATATTCTCACCTTTAACGATAGCTTCGTACGTCTTCACACGACCTACGACATCGTCTGACTTTACCGTCAGGATTTCCTGCAGCGTGTACGCTGCACCGTAAGCCTCCAAAGCCCATACTTCCATCTCTCCGAAACGCTGGCCGCCGAACTGAGCTTTTCCGCCCAAAGGCTGCTGTGTAACCATGGAATACGGACCAGTACTTCTCGCGTGAATCTTATCATCTACGAGGTGGTGAAGCTTCAGCATATACATGATACCTACGGTTACCGGATTATCGAAATATTCGCCGGTCCTGCCGTCTCGCATCCAGAGTTTTCCTGTCGGAGGAATATCCGCTTCTTTGAAGAGATCCTGGATGTCCTCTTCCATCGCACCGTCGAATACCGGCGTAGCGATGAACCATCCCTTTCGTCTCGCCGCCAGACCGATGTGCGTCTCCAGCACCTGTCCGACATTCATTCGCGAAGGTACGCCCAGCGGATTCAGCATGACCTCGAGGGTTGTGCCGTCTTCTGTAAAAGGCATATCCTCCTGCGGAAGGATACGGGAGATAACGCCCTTATTTCCGTGACGTCCCGCCATCTTGTCGCCCACATTGATCTTTCTCTTCGTAGCGACATAGCATCTTACTAATTTATTTACACCCGGCGGCAGTTCGTCGCCGTTTTCTCTCGAGAAAATCTTCACGTCCACAACGATTCCCGTTTCGCCGTGAGGCAGCCGGAGAGAAGTGTCTCTCACTTCTCTGGCTTTTTCACCGAAAATCGCCCGGAGAAGGCGTTCCTCCGCGGTCAGTTCAGTCTCCCCCTTAGGAGTGACCTTACCCACCAGAATATCGGAAGCGTTTACCTCCGCACCGATACGGATGATACCTTCTTCATCCAGATCTCTCAGCGCGTCCTCGCCTACGTTCGGAATATCTCTCGTGATCTCTTCCGGTCCCAGCTTCGTATCTCTGGACTCGGATTCGTACTCTTCGATATGAATCGACGTCAGGGCGTCGTCCATGAGAAGTCTTTCGTTTAAAATGATCGCGTCTTCGTAATTATAGCCTTCCCATGTCATGAAGCCTACCAGCATATTTCTGCCGAGGGCCAGATCACCATTGTCCGTGGACGGACCGTCTGCGATAATCTCACCTTCTTCAATGCGTTCATTTTTGCTTACGATCGGCGTCTGATTGAGACAGGTGCCCTGGTTGGATCTTTTGAACTTCAGCAGGTTATATACATCCTTGCCACCGTCGCTGTCACGGCGGATGATAATCTTTTTTGCATCTACGTATTCTACGGTTCCTGCATTTTCAGCGATGACGACGACACGGGAATCGTGTGCGGCGATCGCTTCCATCCCGGTACCGACGATCGGAGCGTCCGCGATGAGAAGCGGAACCGCCTGTCTCTGCATGTTTGCTCCCATCAGCGCACGGTTCGCATCATCGTGCTCGAGGAACGGAATGAGCGCTGTCGCCAGAGAAACTACCTGCTTCGGAGAAACGTCCATATAGTCGATCTTTTCTCTCGGAACCAGGTCGATCTCGCCGCCGACACCTCTCGACGCTACTTTCGCATTGACAAATCTGTGATCCTCATCCAAAGGCTCATTCGCCTGAGCGATAATCATAGGTTCTTCTTCATCTGCCGTCAGATAATGGATCGTATCTGTGACGATGCCTGTCTCCTTATCGACAAGACGATACGGCGTTTCGATAAAACCGTACTCGTTCACACGGCCGTATGTGGTGAGAGAACCGATCAGACCGATATTCGGACCTTCCGGAGTCTCGATCGGACACATTCTTCCATAATGGGAATGATGTACATCCCGCACCTCAAAACCCGCTCTCTCTCTGGAAAGACCGCCCGGACCGAGAGCCGACAATCTTCTCTTGTGAGTCAGTTCGCTCAGCGGATTGTTCTGGTCCATGAACTGAGAGAGCTGCGAGCTGCCGAAAAATTCTTTGATAGCCGCCGTGACTGGCCGGATATTCATCAGAGCCTGCGGAGTTGCCGCTTCCACATCCTGAATCGTCATTCTCTCCTTGACGACTCTTTCCATCCTGGCAAGGCCGATACGGAACTGATTCTGCAGGAGTTCTCCTACGGTTCTCAGGCGGCGGTTGCCCAGGTGGTCGATATCATCCACAGTGCCGATATTGTGATTGAGATTGAGGATATAGCTCACCGAAGCGATAATATCTTCAATTAATATATGTTTTGGAGAAAGCTCATGACGTTTTTCATGGAGAATTCTCTTGAGTTCCGATTCGCTGACTCCTTCGTTTTCTCTGAGGAGTTTCATCAGGGCAGGGTAAAACACCTTGTTCGCCACTTTTGTGTCGGACAAGTCATATTCCACATATGCGCCGATGTCTACGAAATTATTTCCGATAACCTTGACTTTTTTCCCAGTGTCGTGCATATCGTATACCCATACGAAAACGATGCCGGCATTTTCGATCTGGACCGCAGTATCTCTGGAAATGATCTGATCAGCTTCCACCAGAAGTTCCCCTGTGTTCGGATCTACGATATCCTCAACCGCTCTGCATCCGGTGATCCTGTTGGAAAGTCCCAGCTTCTTGTTATATTTATATCTGCCTACCTTTGCAAGGTCATATCTTTTCGGGTCAAAAAATAACGAATCCAGCAGCGACTTGGCGCTCTCCACCGTAGGAGGCTCACCTGGACGCAGCTTCTTATAGATTTCTTTCAGACCTTCTTCATAATTATTTGTAGTATCTCTTTCGAGAGTTTTCAGAAGACGATCGTCTTCTCCGAAAAGTTCGATGATTTCTTCATCCGTACCGAAACCGAATGCTCGAAGAAGCGTCGTAACCGGCTGTTTACGGGTACGGTCCACTCTTACTGAAATAATCTCGTTGGAGTCCGTTTCATATTCGAGCCACGCACCTCTGTTCGGAATGATGGTTGTGGAGTAGAGACTATTGTTCGATTTATCGATCGCGACCGCATAATACGGTCCCGGAGATCTGACCAGCTGTGTGACGACAACTCTCTCCGCACCGTTATAAATAAACGTGCCCTTTTCGGTCATGAGAGGAAAATCTCCCATGAACACTTCCTGTTCTTTCACTTCTCCCGTCTCTTTATTCACAAGACGTGCCTTTACGCGAAGAGGCGCAGCATAAGTCACATCGCGTTCCTTACACTCCTCCTGGCCATACTTTGGAGAATCGCTGAGCGAATAATCGATAAATTCCAATACCAGATTACCCGCGTAATCATTGATCGGAGAGATATCTTCAAATACTTCTTTCAGTCCTTCTTCGATAAACCACTTATAGGAATTATTCTGGATTTCCAGAAGATGTGGCATCTGAGCTACTTCTTTGATCTTGGCATAGCTCATTCTCGTCTTTTTGCCTATTTTGACAGGCTGTGGCATATTCATCACTCCTTGCATGCAAACAAATACATAAGTGTAGTGGCGTAGCAGTATTGTATGATACCATATTTTTAATAGTTAGTCAATCTTACTTTCCAAAAAAACTATATTTTGTATACTTCATTCCTTTTACACAAAAACACATACCATCGGCTACGGCGCCGCGAAAAAGAAACGAAGAAAGAACTCCGCCAAAGATGCGGCTCAAAGCGGAATAAAAAGAAAAAAGGCACTGCCTGTGCAGTGCCTTTTGAAAATTCAGATTACCGGTTAAACTATTTAACTTCGACAACAGCGCCGACAGCTTCCAGCTTAGCCTTGATATCGTCAGCTTCAGCCTTCTCAACATTTTCCTTGAGGTTGGAAGGAGCTCCGTCTACGACTTCCTTCGCTTCCTTCAGACCCAGGCCTGTGATTTCTCTTACAGCCTTGATAACCTTGATCTTTTCGCCGCCTACTTCAGCCAGAACTACGTTGAATTCGCTCTGTTCGTCCGCTCCGCCAGCCGCGCCTGCGTCTGCTCCTGCCGCAACAACTACGCCTGCTGCCGCGGATACGCCGAATTCTTCTTCACAAGCCTTAACCAGTTCGTTTAATTCCAGTACTTATAATTCTTTTATCGCTTCAATAAATTCCGCTGTTGTT
>CAJLHL010000073.1 GCA_905206455.1 uncultured Eubacteriales bacterium | reverse complement strand
TATTTTTTATCTTTTCAGCCGTTTTCCGCTTCTCTTTTCTATATCATAATCCGCTTCAGCCGTGCGCCCAATCTGCTCAATATTTCGTTGGAAATCGTATCCGCCTCTTCTGCAAGATCACAGGCTGTAATCTCTTCTTCCCCGGATTTTCCGATAAATACCGCGATATCGCCGGCCTCAGCGTCGGGAATTTCCGTCACGTCGATGAGCGTCTGATCCATACAGACCCGGCCCACCACAGGCGCTCTCTTTCCCCGGATCAGAACTTCGCCTGCGCCGCAGGAAAGGCTGCGCGGCAGACCGTCCGCATAACCGACAGCCGCCACTGCGATCTTTCCATCGCGCTGCGCGGTAAACTGAAGACCATAGCCGGCGGATTCCTCCGCAAAGACGTCCTTCACAGAAATAATCCTTGCCTTCAGAGACAATACAGGCCTAAGGCCGGTTTTCCGGGCGCACTCTTCGGTGTCTTCTCTCGTGCTGAGCATACCGTACAGAGCGATTCCGATTCTGGCATAATCTCCGCCGATTTCCGGATAGTTTACAAGTCCATAACTGGCCAGCACGTGAACTTTCGGACAGACACAGCCCTGTTCTCTCAGCTTTGCGATCGCCTCATAGAAAGCCTGCGTCTGAACTGATACGAAAGCCTCCTCTCTGGGCGAACTTTTATCGCTGGTGCACAGGTGCGTATAAGCTCCGGTAATTCTGAGGTTCTCACAGGAGAAAATTTTTTTCAGATGATCGATATGCTCGCATCGTTCCCCCAGACGGTGCATCCCGGTGTCGATTTTTATATGAACATCGATTTTTCTGCCGGAACGATTGAGCAGCTCTGCATAATCATGATCTAAAACCGTCTGCGTCAGATGAAAGTGACGCAGCAGAGAAAACTGGCGCGGATGCGTATAGCCCAGAATCAGAATCTCTCCCGTAATGCCGGCTTTCCGAAGTTCTACCGCCTCTGCGGCGGATGCCACGCAGAAAGATCCGATACCTGCTCTCTGAAGCTCGCCGGCGACCAGCGCCGCTCCGTGACCGTAGGCATTGGCCTTTACCGCGGGCATGAGTTCACATCCTTTCGGAAGCAGCGTGCGAAGCACTCTGACATTGTGAAGCAGGGCCGACCGGTCCAGCTCGATCCACGCCCTCCCCTGCGGAAAATCCGCGGCGTTATGACACATCATCATCCGGCGTCGCCTCCTTTCGGTATATCAGGGGCGGCTGCGCCACTACAGTGGCATCATCCGGCACATCAAAAGAAACCACGGCCCCCGCTCCAATCTTTACGCGATTCCCTACGGTAACGCCTCCGATGATCACGGCTCCTGCCCCGATCAGGCAATCGTCTCCGATGCTCGGCGCCACGTGCTCCACCTCGCCAATGGTAACATTCTGATAAATTCTGCAGCCCTCGCCGATACTGGCGTAACGGGAAATATAGACACCGTGAAGACCGTGAGGCAGAGACGGAATTCCGCGGATCTGCGCTCCGTTTCCGATATACCCGCCGTGACGATGGGCCATGCGGTTGAGACAAAAGGTCAGAAAATCCCGCATCCCCTTATTTTCTGTTCTCTCCCGCCGCCGAAACAATTTCCAGTAACGGTGCAGATCGTCTCCCTTTGAATAATCGATCAGCCGCCCTCTCATTCCGACACCGCCAGTTCGATGACCGAAGAGATAATTTCCTCAAAGGACATGCCGCAGGCTTTCATCATATTTGGATAGCGGCTGTGTGCGGTAAATCCGGGAATCGTATTCACTTCGTTAAACACGATCCGGCCGTCTTCCGCAAGAAACATGTCCACCCGGGCAAATCCCCGGCAGCCCAGCGTCCGGTAAATCACCTGCGCCGTCTCTTTCACTTCTTCCGCCTTCGCCCGGGAGATTCGCGCAGGAACATGGATCGCCGATGTTTTCAGCGTGTACTTCTCCGTAAAATCGAAAAATCCGTCGGAAAGTTCAATTTCGTCCACTTCACCGACTTTCAGGAACCGATTGCCCAGTACGGCGCAGCCCACTTCAAATCCGCAGATATTTTCTTCGATAATCACCTGATCGTCGTATTCTAACGCGAGAACGACAGCGTCAAAAAGATCTTCCGGCGCCGAAACCTTTGTGATTCCATAAGAGGAACCCGCCTTCACCGGCTTCACGAACAAAGGATAACGCAGCTTGTCCGTCATTCTCTTCAGTTCCGTCTCTTCCGCCGCGCCGTCGATCACCACCGCGGCTGCCACATCGACGCCCGCCGCCTGAACCAGCCTGTGCGCCCGGTCCTTGTCCATACAGAGAGCCGAAGACAGCACGCCGCATCCCACCAGAGGAATTCCCGCCAGTTCCGCTGCGCCCTGGACGGTTCCGTCCTCTCCGTTTTTGCCGTGAAGAACAGGAAAAACCGCATCCAGCCTGATCTTGCGCACTCCATCACCTTGAAAAATAAAAAGACCGGAATCGCTCCGATTTGGAGAAATCGCCGCCGGGATACAGTCCCGGCCGTTCAGCCAAGTATCTTCTTCTATTTTTTCTGTCGGACCGGTATAGTAAAACCAGTCGCCCGCCTGAGAAATCCCGATCATCACCGGCTGATATTTCGTCTTGTCCATGTGGCTGACTACCGCATGTGCCGATTCCAGTGATACTCCGTATTCTGGGGAACAGCCCCCGAAAATTACCCCGATATTTTTTTTCTGCATCTCAAATCCCTTTCTGTCGTCCGCGATTCGAATCCCCCTCTTAAAAGCAGCCTTACGTACGCCTTCCCGAACCTCGAATCCGCGTTCTGCACCGACCGGTCACAGAAACCGCGCATTCCGTCGGTGGCCTTCCGGTTCCTGTCGTGCATCTTACTGCATTTTACTGCTCTGACCGATTACTTGTATAACGTTATCTTATCAGAAGATATGAAGGAAAAATTTGTTTTTTGCTGATGAATTCCTGAAGATTTTCATAATTTTATCGTTCATTGAATTTTAGATACAACAGTATGAAATGCAGATGCAATTTGATTTACATATTTCCGCCCCGCGTTTTCCCTATAAAATTTTTCTTTTTAAATAAACCAATCATTATAAAATGCTTGGACACCGAGACATGCTTCAATTCCCAGCCCAACGAAAGTTACCTCTATCACACGAATCGTCCAATTTTTATTTTTTGTAATATTTTATATTTTTTCCATTTAACATAATCATCCCTCTTCAAAATGAGCATACCGCAAAACACGCTCCATCCGTATAAAAAAATAAAGAGCTGAAAACACAGAACGGTTTTCAGCTCCTCTTTTCAGGCCTGTCTTTTTCCATGCACTTTTCCGCAAAAACCGCGGTGCACCTTCTCTTCGCTCTCCCGAAAGTTATCTTTCGATCAGTTTCGCCGCCGTACCGCGAAGATCGAGGCAGCTCGTTTTCTGGACCCGGACGCACCATTCCTCCGGAAGAGCTTTCGCCCCGGAATAAGCGCCGCAGATATTTCCGCAGATAGCGCCGTTGGTGTCCGCATCGTCTCCCGCATTGACAGCGGCCAGGATACCATCTTTCGCATTGCCGTCCACCGCATAAAAAATTCCCAACGTTAAAGGCACCGATTCGTAAGCGAACATACTCGCTCCGAAAATTCCAACCAGCTCGTCGATGATATTTCGGATGTCGGTCTCTCCTGCGGCATCGACGATATATTCGGCCATACGGATTCGCTTTGAGACGGAAGGCGCGGTAATTTCCGCTCCGTGCTTCTCTCCGAACACCGCCGCATCGTACGCTGCACCGAGCACCTCTGTCGGAGAATATCCTCCGGCCACTCCTGCCGCCACCGCCGCAGCTACCGCACAAGCCGCAGCCGCAGCCGGTTTGCTGCCGTGACTCGGAAGAGACGAGGCGAGAGCCGCTTCCATGCATTTGCCCAGATCATAGTGATATTTCACGCCGATCGGCGCCGCCCGCATAGCGCTTCCGTTGGTATTTCCCTGTCCGGAAGTTTCTTTGGGGTCTCTGCCTTCGATGAGAGCCGTCAGATATCTCCGGGTGGAAGGTCCGATCACTGTGCTCTCCAGCATTTTCTGCTCTACCGCCCATTTTTTCATGGCGCGATTGAACGCCATCTCTGTGAACTCGCCGTCAGCGATGAGAATATCGCTGATAATCACGCTTTCCATCGTATCGTCAGTAATTTCCGCCGCCTGAAGATTGCCGTGATAACTCTGCACGTCTTTCTCCGGCTCGAGAAAATCGTGAATATAGCCGTAACTTTTTTCGATCTGCGCTCTGGTGAGAAACGACGCGGGCATGCCCATAGCATCGCCGATCGCGCCGCCCACGAGAGCGCCGTACGCTCTGTCCAACATCTATTTAATCCTCCAATTTCCAGAATCCGTGGGGTCCCTGAATCGTAACGGTCTTCGCCGCACATCGGGCAGCCAGTTTCACGGCCGCATCGACAGGAATATCCTCAGCCATCGAATAGAGAAGCGCTCCGGAAAAACTGTCCCCCGCGCCCGTGGTATCCACCGCGGTGCACTTTTCCGCAAGGTAGGGAAAAGATCGTTCCGGCGTATAGACCGTGCCGCCGGCAGATCCATCCTTGACGATGAGAACCGGAGCTTTACTCTGACAGATCTGATCCTTCAGAGAATTCTGCACTCCGCCTTTTGAAATCAGTCTTTTCCCCGTTTTCTCTTCCAGCACTTTCAGTTCCGTCACATTTGGGGTCATGATATGGCTGACTTCCGCCATTCTCCTGAGGATATCCGGCCGGATCGCATCTGCCAGCGGGCTCGGATCGAATAAAATCTTCGTGCCGCGCCGAAAGAGTTCCTCGATCACAGCCATAATCCGTTCCGCATCATCGTTGAGCAGATAATAGCCCGTCACTCCGGCTGCCGCATACTCTCCCTGAAGAATCGCTTCCGCCAGTTCCTCCGGAAACAGCCCCTCTGCTCCTTTACGAGTCAGAAACGTCCGTTCTCCGTCGGGTTCCACAAATACGAGACATTTTCCGCTTACGCCTCCCGTTCGACGGATCAGTCTCCGGGACAATCCGTGTTCTTTCAGGTAGCCGTCCATTCTGCCGCCGATCTCATCCTCTCCCACACAGGAGACCACGTGAGCTCGCAGGCCCAGATTTTCCGCGGTGACCGCCATATTGACCGCACAGCCGCCCACCACCACGTTTTCGTCCGAGATAAAACCGTCCTGTCCGCGGTCGGGCCAGCGGCTCACACTATAGTACACATCGGGCACCAGCCCGCCTAATATGAGACATTCTTTTTTCATCTTCCGGTATCCGCCTAATCCGCCAGTTTAATCTGCGCGCTGTCATCCCAGAGAACCGAAACCTTTTCACCTCTGGAAAGACGCTGAGCCGTATCCGCGTTGGCCAGTTCTGCCACGATATTTATCTGACCGCAGTTCACCGTACAAGTCGTCAGATTTCCGGAATAGACCAGAGATTCGATGACGCCGCTCATCCTCGCCGCCGGATCATCGGCAGAACCGATTTTTATCTTTTCCGGGCGAACGGCATACGTCACGCCGTTCTCCTCGATAAAGTTGGCTTTGCCCAAGAATCCCGCCACAAAACGATTGGCCGGACGTTCGTAGACTTCGTACGGCGTGCCGGTCTGCTCGATGACACCGTCTCTCATGACGACGATGGTATCGGACAGCGTCATCGCTTCCTCCTGATCGTGAGTTACGAAGAAAGTAGTTACCTGGCTTTCCTCCAGAATTCTTCTCAGCTCACTCTGCATTTCCACACGGAGCTTCTTATCCAGGGCGGACAGACATTCGTCCAGCAGAAGAACCCTCGGACGGATGACGAGAGCTCTGGCCAGAGCCACTCTCTGCTGCTGACCGCCGGAGAGCTGCTTGGGCTTGCGCTTGGAAAATTCCTCCATATGGACCATTTCCAGCGCTTCCCTGACGCGTCCGGGGATTTCCGATTTTGCCGCACCGTGCTGTTCCAGGCCGTAAGCTACGTTCTGCTCTACCGTCATGTGAGGAAACAGAGCATAACTCTGAAATACCATGCCGATATTCCGCTTATTTACCGGGACCTGTCCCACCGACTGACCGTCAAACAGCACGTCGCCGTCTTCCGGATGCTCGAATCCCGCGATCATTCTCAGAGTCGTCGTCTTTCCGCAGCCGGAAGGACCGAGAATCGATACGAGAGTTCCGTTTTCTATTTCCAGATTGATATGATCTACCACCGTATTCTGACCGTAGATTTTCGTGAGATTTTTTAATTCTACCTTTGCCATTTATTTCTTCGCGCCTCCTAACATATCTTTCAGGTTCGACCTCATGATGATACCGACGATTAAGAGAATGATCAGTGAGAAACCGATGATCACCGTCGAAATCGCGTTGATTTCCGGCGTGAAGCCGAATTTGATCGATGTCTGTATTTCGATCGGAAGTGTAGTGACGCCGCTCGGCATCAGGAAATAACTGATCGCAAAGTTATCGAAACTGATCATAAACGCGAGAAATCCTCCCGCCACCATCGCCGGAGCGATGGCCGGAAGCGTAACTCTGCGAAACGTAGTCATCGGACCGGCGCCCAGGGAGGCGCTCATCTCCTCGAGAGACTTGTCCAGGGAACTCATGCGGGCTCTTAAGACCAGGAGAGCGTAAGGAAGAGAAATGATCACATGTCCCGCCAGTACAAACGCCATGTTCTTTGTAAACCCGAGAGAACGGATCATCAGCAGCAACGACAGACCCATGATCAGCCATGGGATACTCATCGGCATCATGACGATGCTGTGAAACGTCCCGCTGACCTTTTTGGACAGATAGCGCTGGCCGAGAGTAAAAAGCGTCGCCAGAACGGTACAGATGATACCCGTTATCAGCGCCAGCAGCAGCGAATTCTTCGCGGCCAGCAGCAGCGACTCATTGGAGATCATATCCTCATACCATTTTGTCGTAAATTCAAACGGCAGAGAATTATAACGGGATTCGTTCAGACTCAGCACCATGAGTACGATGATAGGAACATACAGATAGAGCAGGACGAGCAGGACGAAAATTTTGCTTAAAATATTGTGTTTTCTCATTCTGTCTCCCACCTCTTTCCCGCTTTATTGAGCGCCGCCATGCTGAGAATGACCAGCGCCAGCAGCAGAAACGCGATAGACGCGCCGAAATTCCAGTTTGCGATTTCGAAGAACTGGTCTTCGATGATCGTTCCGATCACCGTTCCATCGGTGCCTCCGAGGATTCTCGGCTCGACGAAAGTACCCAGTGTCGGCACGAAGACGATCATGACTCCAGAGAGCACTCCCGGCAGAGATAACGGGAACACGACCCTGCGGAAAGTGGTAAACCTGGAAGCCCCCAGACTCCTGCTGGCTTCCAGCAGAGAATCATCCATCCGCTCCAGAGCCATATAAATCGTGACGACCATATAGGGAAAAAACGCATGGGTCAGGCCTATGATAACGGCGCCCTGGGTATAGAGAAGCCCCATCCCGTCTTCACAGAGACCGAAAATATTCAGAAAATTATTGAGAATTCCCCCGTCCTGAAGAAAAATGAGCCAGCTGTACACACGCACCAGCTGATTTGTAAAAAACGGTATGATAACGAGTATCAGAATAACATTTCTGAGTCCCTTCAGTTTTTTTGCCATGATATAAGCGAGGGGATAAGCGATAACGAGGCTGACGATGGTGACCATAAGACTCATGACGATCGTCTTGCCTGTCAGTCTGAGATAAATCGAGCTGGAAAAAAATTCTTTGTAGTTTTCTAATGTGAATCCGCCGCCTGCATCACTCTGAAAACTCGTGATCAGCATCGTGATCAGAGGCACCAGAGCAAACAGAAACAGCGTGATCATAGCAGGCCACGTCAGTGCCTGTCGTTTATCAAATTTCATAATAGATAATCACCTGTGACGAAAACGATAACGTATAGTTTGTTCAGGTTCGCGCCGCAAAACGCAGGAAAAGGGCAGGAATCCCTCTGACTCCTGCCCCGGTGTTTCGCAGCAAAGTGCTTTCTGCGGAAAATGCCGCAGGCATCGGTGAAACGATTAGGAAGCCTTTACTTCCGTCCAGACATCGTTCCATGCCTTTTTGACTTCAGGTGTTCTGTATTCCATGAAGACGAGACGATTGAGGGATGCTTCATCCATCGCGCAGGAAGCCGCGTACTCCGGATCGATCGCGTCCGCAGCCTCCTGATTGGCAGGAGAAGGACCGCCCTTCGACGCCCAGCCGTATTGAACATCCTTACCGATCATATAGTTGATGAAAGCATACGCCAGTTCTTTATTCTTAGAGGATTTTGCAATGGCCCAGTTGTCTACCCAGCCGATCGCTCCGTCTTCCGGAACCACAAATCCGATCGGCTGACCGTCCTGCTTCATTGTCGCGGACTGTCCGGACCACATGAGACCTACAGAAACCTGTTTGTTGGCAAAGAGCTTAGAGAATTCGTCGCCCGTCTGCCAATAAGTTTTATTTAATTTCTTCTGCTGGATCAGAAGATCCTTGATCGCATCCAGATCGCTCGGGTTGTTCGGATCCTGTCCGAGAACGATGGCCGCTGCCATAATCGCATCGTTGTAGTCGTCGCGGAACGCGATTTTACCGCTGTAAGTTTCATCGAAGAGAACTTTCATGCTCTTCGGAGCTTCTTTCACATCATCGGTATTATACGCGATAGCTGTAGAACCCCACACGAACGGAACCGCATACATATTTCCGTCAGCGTCGAGGCACTCTTTCTGCGTCTTAAACCTGTCGAAGAGTTTTTCGAAGTTTTCTATCTTGGAAGTATCGATCTGTTCGAGGTAGCCTCCTTCGATAGCCGCAGGAAGAATCGTGCAGTTCGGCAGGCAGACGTCGATCTCGCCTTCCGCTCCCGTCTTAAGCCTCGTGAGAAGGTCTTCCTCACTGTCCATATAGGTGTTGACGATTTCACAGTTGTATTCCTTTTCAAACGCAGCCATGAGTTCTTCGTCATCAGAAGCGTAATCCTTCCAGTTGACGACATACAGCTTCGTCTTTTCTCCGGAATCAGCGGAACCGCTGTCGGAGCCGCCGCCGCAGGCAGTCATCGAAAAGACCATTGCAGCGGCGAGAGCGACTGAAACAACTCTCTTTACAAGTTTGCCTTTCATTTTTCTTCTCCTTGTTTTCAGTTTTACGATTGCAGTTTTTCATTGCATTGCGATTCCTCACGCAGTTTTCGCCGGCAGCAGTTTCGTACAGGCCGATTTTGTATACTTGTCCGCAAAATCCCTCTCAGGCCAGTGACTGCAAGCGTCCGAGCAGTTTGGAATACCGAAGACATAATATCATAATTCCCCTTACTTTGGAAGTGCCGTTGCATCATCTTCGGTAAAAACATAATCTTTGCCCGGAAGTACAGCATTGAGAAGAATACCGGTCAGCGCGCCTACGGCCAGGCCGGACAGGCTGATGGTCAGAGAGCCCGCACCAAAAGAAACAGCCCCCGCCGTACTGTAGTTGATACCGATGGAGAGCACCAGCGTCAGCGCCGCGATTATGATATTCCGGCTCTTCGCAAAGTCCACCTTATTTTCGATCAGATTTCGGACGCCTACACCGGAAATCATACCGTAGAGAACGAGGGAAACACCTCCCATGGTCGCCGCCGGCATTACGGTAATCACAGCCGCCACCTTCGGCGAAAAAGACAGAATCACCGCAAAGATGGCCGCCAGCCGTATCACCCTCGGATCGTAAACTTTTGTCAGAGACAGCACTCCCGTATTTTCGCCATAGGTCGTGTTTGCCGGAGCGCCGAACAGAGAAGCCAGAATCGTCGCCAGACCGTCCCCCAGAAGAGTCCGGTGAAGTCCCGGATTGGCGATATAGTTTCGGCCGACGGTGGAAGAAATCGCTGACATATCACCGATATGCTCGATCATCGTCGCCAGGGCGATCGGAATGATCGTGACCGCCGCCGTGATGAGAAGCGATGGATCCGCCTCTGGCAGAATGCCGAAAACAGTGGAATCCCAGTGGAAAGGCAGCCCAATCCACGCGGCCTCTTTCACCGCTGTGAAATCCACATTGCCTGTGACCGCCGCCGCGGCATAGGAGACTGCCACGCCCAGAATGATCGGAATAATCCGAATCATCCCCTTTCCCCAGATATTTGCGATCACGACGACGAGAATCGCCACGAGCGCGATCCACCAGTTGGAAGAACAATTATCCACGGCCGATTTGGAAAGATTGAGTCCTATCGCGATAATAATAGGACCCGTAACAATAGGAGGAAAGAATCTCATAACCCGTCCGATGCCGAACGCTCGGATCAGTCCCGCCAGAATCAGATAGAGCAGTCCCGCGCATGCTACGCCGAAACAAGCATACGGCAGGAGCTCCGCTTCCCCTTCCGGAGCGATCGCCCAGTACCCGGCTAAAAAAGCGAAAGAGGATCCCAGAAATGCGGGAACCACCCCCTTCGAGAGCAGATGGAACAAAAGCGTTCCTACTCCCGCGAAAAAAAGCGTGGCGGATACGCTGAGACCGGTCAGAGCCGGCACAAGAACCGTCGCGCCGAACATAGCGAACATGTGCTGAACGCCCAGTATCAGCATCTTCGGCGCGCCCAGCTGACGCGCGTCAAAAATGCCCTCCTGCGCCGGATTCTTATTCGTTTCTTTACTGTTCATAATTTGTTTCTCCTGAAATAATTGAAATAAGATAAAAACATATCGTTCCGGCCGCTGGCACGCACTCTTCCGGTCTGCTTCTGAGAGACTGCGCATCCGGCCGTTTTTCCACATTGATTTTATGCGAAAGAGCCGTTCAAGTCAATCTTCCCGCAGACTGTGCCGTCAGAATCGGCTGCCGTACAACTCCGCTGCTCCCGTCTCCTGCGGCAGCGGAGACCGTCCGCCTCTATCCGCTCGGATGTGTTCCGAGATCTGTCACTGTCAGACAGTCGTCTTTCACTTGAAAACAGATGTTATAGCCTCCGAAAGTCACGCCGTACACGCGTTCAGAAGAACGCTGGTATCCCGGACGGGGATCCTGCGAAAGCATTTGGACCGCGCCCTCTCTGAGTCCCAGCGGCAGTTTTCTCAGCAGTCCGTCAGGAAAATCAACCCTAAGCCGGTGAACAGCCGCAGTCTCTGAAAATCCGCCTCTTGCCTCCGGCCGGGCGTCGATATGAGGCAGATAAGGCTTGATATCGTAGATCTCCGTACCGTTTCTCATATCGATGCCGCTGACAGAAAGCACGGGGCCCCGTTCCTTATCGATACGCACACAATCCAGTCTCACACAGGACAGACCGATGGGATTGGGCCGAAAAGGCGAACGAGTAGCGAAAACCCCCATCCGCACATTCCCTCCCAGACGAGGCGGCCGCACGGTCGGCCGCCATTTCAGAGCTCCCGGCGCATCGAACACGCGCGCCTCTTCGCCTCCTCCCCCGCCGGATTCCGCCGGTGCCTCCGGCAGATCAAACTTCCAGAGAACCCAGATGTGGGTAAATTCCTCTAACCCTCTCACCGCATGATCGTTCCGAAAGTCTTTTTCAAATATGATCTCTCCTCTCAGGGCTTCCGCCAGACCGCTCTGCCTCGGAATCCCGAAATTCTCTCCAAAATCAGTGTAAATCCTTGCAATTCGTCTCATGTCACAACCTCTGCAACTTTCTTCTGTTCGATTCAGCAACGTCTCAAGGCGGCGCAGATCGCCGCCGTCCGGAAACAATCCGCATCACAGGATCTGTTCGCGCTCGTTTTTCATTTCATTTTATCAAAATATTTCAATGAAAAAAAATTTTTCAAAAAATTAGCACTCTCATGTTTAGAGTGCTAAAACAGTGGCTATATATATGACGTAAGGAAAAAGTCCTACAGATGAAATAAAGTATAAAAAAATCCCGAAAGGAAAAAATAAATAAGGAGGTATGTATTATGTTATCTTTAACACCGAGAACAAATTTTGGAGCTTTAAGTTTTAACGACTTTGTCGACGATATGTTTTCCAGCCCTTTCTTCCGCGGAAGCAGGACGCAGATGCCTTCGATGAAGACAGACATAAAGGAAAAAGACGGCATGTATCTGCTGGATATCGACCTTCCTGGCTTTGAAAAAGAAAACATCAAAGCCGAGCTGAACGACGGATATCTCACGATCTCCGCTACGAGAAATACTTCAGAGGATAAATCCGACGAAGAATCCGGCTATGTCTACCGCGAAAGAAGCTGCGGCAGCTGTAGCAGAAGCTTCTATGTCGGCAACAGCGTAAAAGAAGAAGATATCAAAGCGGCTTACAACAACGGAACTCTTTCTCTGACTTTCCCGAAAGAAGCGCCTCAGCAGATCGAGGAAAAGAAATATATCGCGATTGACCGTAAAGAAGATGTATATGCTTTCCGTCAGCGTCCCGGCCATGTATCTGTGTA
>CAJLHL010000072.1 GCA_905206455.1 uncultured Eubacteriales bacterium | reverse complement strand
GACACGCAGCCCGGCCGGTTTGTTTCATCCAAAAGAAAAAAGACCGGAAATAATTTTTATCAAAAGCAGGAGCAATACCAGAATGATGCTCGGACGGACGATTTTCGTCCCCTTTTCCATCATCATTCCGGCCCCGATATAGCCGCCCAGCATATTGCATACAGCGGCGGCCAGCCCTAGATACACGGCCACCTGGCCGCTGACGAGAAATATTACGAGAGATGTGACATTTGTAGTCAGATTGATGATTTTCGTCTGCCCGTTGGCTTTTCGAACATCCATCCCCGCAAAGATATTGAAAGCTATGATCAGAAATGTTCCCGTACCCGGGCCGTAAAATCCATCATACACGCCGATGATCAGCGCCGCCGCGATGGAAACCGCGTACAGACGCCGCCGGCTCACCGCCTTTTCGGAAGGTCTGTCGCGAAACAGATTCTTATTGAGAACGAGAAAAGCACAGACCGGCAAAATGATCACCATGAGCGACATCATTATCTTCTCACTGATGAGCAGGGAGAGCCGGGCTCCCGCCGCAGAACCGGCAACTCCGGCCGCAATCGAAGGCGCCGCCAGACGAAAATCCACAAAACGATTTCGGATCAGACGAAAGGCAGCCACTGCCGTACCGCAGGTAGACGACATTTTATTTGTGGCGATCGCCGTATGAGGAGGCAGCCCCGCAAGAAGATACGCCGGAAGGGAGATCAGACCTCCTCCGCCTCCGATAGCGTCCACCAGACCTGCCAGAAACAGCAGCGGACACACCAGAAGAAATGTTTCAAAACCTAATTCCATCTCGAATGCTTACTCTCTTTCAAAACATCTTTTACAAACTGCTACAACGATTGGATGCAGAGCATTCTTTCTCTATGCAAAAAACGGACGACTGGAAACAATCCACTCCCCTTCTGCCTTCAGAGAAGCTCAGATGCTCCCTGCGCCGCGGGTCTCCGCCTGAAAGAAAAGGATATAAAAGCAGGTATCACTTTTCTTCCGGAGAGGATTCCGCTTTCTGCCTGTTCCGCTTTCTCTGCTCTTTGCGTTCTTCCATTCTGCTGACCGCCAGAGTACAGGCCGCGTCGCCCGTAATGTTTACCGTCGTCCTTCCCATATCGAAGATCCGATCTACACCGGCTACCAGCGCGATTCCCTCCACCGGAAGGCCGACGCTCTGAAGCACCATCGCCAGCATGATCATGCCGGAGCCCGGAACTCCCGCGGTGCCGATGGATGCCAGCGTAGCTGTGAGAACGATCGTGAGCATCTGCGGCACCGTCAGATCCACGCCGAAACAGGATGCGATAAACACCGAACAGACGCCCTGGTAAATCGCGGTACCGTCCATATTGATCGTCGCACCCAGAGGCAGGACGAAACTGGCGATATCTCTCTTCGCCCCCAATTTTTCCGTACACTCCAGATTCAGCGGAAGAGTTCCCACAGAAGAAGCGCTGGAGAACGCCATCGCCATAGCAGGCGCCATACCTTTAAAGAAAGCGATCGGGCTAATCTTCGCCAGTGTTTTGACAGAGAGGGAATAGACCACCGCCATATGTATGACATAACAGATATAAGCGGCCAGCAGTACCATCGCCAGAGACCCTAAAACCGCAGAGCCGTTTTCTGCCACCACCGGCGTGATCAGACAGAATACGCCGATCGGAGACAATTTGAGAATGAGCTCCATAACCACCATGCTGACGTCCGCCAGACTCGTCACCACACTGGCCAGCGGCGCAGCTTTTTCACCGGCCAGAATGATGCCGAAGCCGAAGAAAAGAGCGATGACAATAACCTGCAGCATCGTCGCTTCCGCCATAGGCTGAATGATATTCGAAGGGAAAATATTCACCAGAGTATCCATGAAATTGACAGGATCCGCCGCTTCATATTCCAGTCCGCTGGTCTGCAGAACACTGAAAGAACCTTTAAAGATATTGGCGAATATGAGACCGATAACTACGGCACAGGCCGTCGTCGCCATGTAGAAGACGATAGTCTTCCAGCCGATAGACCCCACCTTCCGGATATCTCTCATAGAGATAACGCCGGAGATAATCGACGTCAGCACGATGGGCACGACGATAAATTTGATCAGGTTCAGGAAAATCGTACCGAACGGTTTGATATAATTTACCGTCCATTCCGTCTGACCTCCGGCCATAAAAAGCAGCCCCGCGATAATACCGAGTCCGAGTCCGATAAAAATCTGGGCCGCAAGAGACAATTTTCTGCGTTTTTTCATAAAACTCCTCCTATAACTAATATAAATTCAGCTGATAAGACCGCTGCCGCTCTTTCTCTCTGCATGCGGAACAGAAAAACACCGCACCGTTTCCTATCATGTAAAATACATTAAAATATTATAAAGGGAACAGAGGTCTCTGTCATTCTTTTTCTTTACATAAATTTTACATCTTATGAATTTTAGAAATGACAGACAGCGGAGTACCGTCAGCGGCTGAAAGAACAATTCTTCTGTTTTCGGGGTACAGCGGACGCAGAGGACAAAAAGAGATCCGGACCAAAGGTTCCGTAAAATACTTCTTCCTCCGTCCGGATATATTCTATAATATATTATAGTAAACTATATCATTTTCTGTGAACAAATAATTTTTGAAATGCTTTCATCAGCCGGGCGCGCCGCACCAGTATATCTTCCGGCGATTCCTCGATTTGCGAACCGGTGTGCAGACTTTTTTCCATAAAGACCGTCTGACTGTCCACCGGAAGTCCGCCGCCGGCCTTGCGCTGATAAGTTCCGTCGGAAAGCATAAAGCTGGCTTTTACATTATCTTTCTGCTGCGTTTCGACGATTTTTCTCACCATTTTTCGAAGTTCCGGATCCTGTACCGGGCACGCGATCTCCACTCTCCGTTTCAGATTTCTCGACATCATATCCGCAGAGGAAAGAAAAATCCGAGCTTCTTCGCCCTTTCCGAACCAGTAGATACGGGCATGCTCCAGATATCGTCCTACGATACTGGTGACGTGCACGTTCTCAGTATGTCCTGGAATTCCCGGCAGCAGACAGCAGATACCGCGGAGCATCAGATCCACCCGGACCCCTGCCCGGGAGGCTTCCGCCAGTTTATCGATGATACTCCGCTCTGTCATCGCGTTTGCTTTTATGAAAATGTATCCGTCGCTTCCCTTCTGGATCTCCCGATCGATGAGCTCCAGGAGTTTCGGACGAATGCCGGAAGGCGCTGTCAGCAGTTTTTTGTAGTTTCCTCCCAGGTTTCCCAGCAGCATATTCTGAAAAAATACCGTGCCGTCCAGGCCGATCTGAGGATCGGCTGTCATCATGCTCAGATCCGTATACATTCGATTTGTCTTTTCATTGTAATTTCCGGTGCCGATCTGGGTGATATAGCTGAGCGTCTCTCCTTTTTTCACGGTGATCAGGCAGATTTTGCTGTGGCATTTGTATCCTTCCACGCCGTAAATAATCTGACAGCCGGAATCTTCCAGGACCTTAGACCAGCTGATGTTATTCTCCTCGTCAAAACGCGCCCGCAGTTCCATGAGCACCGTCACTTCCTTGCCGTTTTCCGCGGCGCGGCAGAGCGCATGAGCGACTTTGGACGTAGAAGCCAGACGATAGATCGTTATTTTCACCGAAATGACGTCCGGATCTTCCGCCGCCTCTTCCAGCAGACGCAAAAACGGACTTACTTTATCGAAAGGAAAAAAGAGCAGCCGGTCCTTTTCCTGAATCTGCCGTATGAGACTTCTCTTCTCATCCAGATCCTCAGGCCAGCGAGGCTGGAAAGGAGTATAACACAGCTCCGGATGGAGTTCTTTCGGAAGCAGTTCCTCCAGCGCAAAGACATATTTCATGTTGAGCGGTGCCCGATCGACGCAGATCTGGTAATCTTCCACGCGAATGCGCTTTTTCAGCAATTTAAGAAATTCCTCACTGAGTTCGTTGCTGAGTTCCAGACGAATAATCGACAGCCGCCTGCGCTTTTTCAGAAGCTTGCTCATGTGACTTCGGAAATCCTCTCCGTCAAAATCGTCAAATTTCTCTTCGTCAAAACTGATGTCCGCATTTCGTGTAACGCTGAGAATACAGCAGTCTTCCGCCCTGAACTCTCCAAACAACTGGTCGATGCGTCCTCGGATGATGCGTTCGATGCGGACAAACCGTCTCTCATCCCCCGGCATCGGAACAAAAGGCCTCAGAAAAGAAGGGACGGGGATCAGTCCCAGAGATGTATTGTTTTTCTTATCGCGCAGCAGCGCAGCGATGTAAAGGGATTTACTGACGAGATGAGGAAACGGATGATGACTGTCCACGATTTGAGGAGACAGCACAGGCTGTATCTGTGTCTTAAAATAGCGGGCGATATACTTTTTTTCGCTCTCCGTCAGCGATTTTTCACTGAGGTCGCAGATTCCCATATTTTCCAGTTTCTCGGAGACGAGCCGATACAAAAGGTCCTTCTTTTCAATAAGCCCCGGCACCATCCGGTAGATTTTTTCCAATTGCTGCGCCGGCGTCATTCCCGTCTTATTATCGATCTGCTCCGGGGAAATCAGCGAGAGATCAAAGAGACTTCCGACTCTCACCATAAAGAATTCGTCCAGATTGCTGGAAAAAATCGAGATAAATTTCAGGCGTTCCAGAAGAGGAACCGTTTCATCGGCCGCTTCTTCCAAAACCCGATTGTTAAAACGAAGCCAGCTGAGCTCTCTGTTTTGTGTGTAAAGGTATTTTTCTACTTTGTCTGCCGGTTCTGCTGAATTTTTTGACACAGATATCCCTCCCTCACGCTGTAATCGCTGATCGTAATCTCCGATGCGTGAAACCGATCCGTGATATACCGCAGAATCATCATTCCCGGAATCAGCGTATGAATCCGCTCCGGAACGGATTTCAAAATGAGATCACAGCTTTCCTTATCCGCTTTAAAGATAAGATCGCACAGCTCGTTCAGCTGACGGGTGCGGATGTGGTTCTGCCCTTCTTCGAGAGAAAATACTCTGCGGGCCAGTTTCAGCACAGCTCTCGAAGTTCCTCCGATACAGACGATCCGTCCGCCGTCAGGACTGCAGGAAAACACCTGATCGCCGATTTCTTCCCCGATTCGCTTTTCCATGCGGCGAAGCGCCCCTCTGCCGGGCACGATACCTTTGACACATTCCCGGTACAATTTCAGCGAACCGATGGGAAAGCTGAATGCCTTCTGCATTTTTCCCCCGCAGAACACGGAAATTTCCGTGCTGGCGCCTCCGATATCCACAAAGACGCCTTCCTTCAGAGGAACATCCGTCGCAGCGCCGATAAATCCGTACATCGCTTCCTCTTCTCCTGAGACAACTTCGATAGGAAATCCGGCCGCCTTTCTGATCTTTTCCACAGCTTCCCCGGTATTGGAAATGTTTCGCAGGGACGCCGTGGCAAAGACATAGACATCCCGGATCTCCAGTACGTCCAGCCGATGCCGGAACTCCATCAGAGCGCTGCAGGCAGAGTCGATGCCTTCCTGCGTCAGTTTTCCCTTCTCCACATATCCGGCCAGAGCCGTCATAATCTTTTCTTTAAAGAGAATTTTAAACGAATCCTTCTGTGCATCGTATACTGTCAGACGCATAGAATTAGAACCGATATCGATTACCGCACATTTCATAAGCCTGCCTTTCCTTCCTGAACCCGGACAACACGACGACTGCGCCGCTCTTTTCTCCGGCGGCGCGGTCTCTTTCACAGCGCCGCTCCTTTGGGCTTTTCCCGTAAAGAGACTGCGGCTTTCGCATCATCCCGGAAACGGACCCCGCTGGTCTGCGGAAATGAGGAATATCGGCACTATGCTATATTTTACATATACAATGTTAATTCTTCTACCCTATAGATATTAGCATTTTGTAAAAGATAGGAGAAAGACCGGCCGCCGTCTTCTTGCGACGCAATGCGGCGGAATCAGACAAAAAGAGCTGACTGTGTTATATTTTCATCCGCCGCAGGATGTGGGCCCCTTCCACTTTCAGGGAATGAAGCATTCCGTCGCCGGCCGGTCTAAATGTTCCGCTTTCAAAATATCATGACCGGCATCCGTCTGACTCCCTCTTAGGAATATTCTTCGATAGGAGAACTGCTTTTATACTTTTCAAAAAAATAAGATATTGTTCTGTACGGGAGCTCCCGCCCGCCGCGGCGGAACAGAATATGTGCCGGGACACCTGCTCCTGTGTTTTGCCGGAGATCCCCTTCCTCTCCGCCGGGCCAGAAAAAACGCCTCCCGCAGACAAAGGGAGGCGTCGGCATGATATTTATACGGGGAAATCTCTTTTCCGGAAAATCATCTGTTTCTGAACGATCCAGCTGAGCAGAAACAACACACCTTCTGTCAGCAATTTGGCAGGATATACAGACATGTGAAAGCTCTGCACAAACGTCGTCAGGATGGCGTTATTTACTATCAGCAGAAATCCCGCCAAAGCAAAATAATGCGCAGCCGTGCGGAAACGTCTGTGCGTGTGAAATACAAAACGGCAGTTCATGCTGTAATTATAAAACGCACTGATAAACCGTGCGGCCACATTTGCCAAAACTACCGAAATCCCCGTGCGGGGTACAAAGAACAGAAATGCGGAAAACAGCAGATAATCCAGCACAAAACTGGAAAGAGAGGACAGCGAAAACTTAAAAAGTCCTCTGTAGATCCTCACAGAATCCCGAACGGTTCGAAAATGTGAGGTGGAATTTTTTCTATCTCTGTAAATCGTATCGACGCAAACCTCTTCGATGGGAACACCGTCTTTGGCAAGAGACATCAGCATGTTCATCTCATATTCATAGCGCTCTCCTCCTACCGCCAGAATCTTTTCCAGCAGTTCCCGGCGAAACGCTCTCAATCCGCTCTGCGTATCCGAAATTTTCACCCCGCTGAGAAGACGGAAAACAGTTCTCGTAATCCGGTTCCCCAGTCTGGACCGGAGAGGCATTCGGCTCCCTACCGCCCGTACGCCCAGCATTAGAGTATTTTTTCGTTCGAAGGCCCATTTTATCAGCCTCATCATATCTTCAGGAAGATGCTGTCCGTCCGCATCCATGATTCCGATCACATCGCAGTCCGGAAGGTTCTCCCGGATATACGACAGCGCGGTCTTGATCGCCGCGCCTTTTCCTCTGTTTTCCGAGTGACGCAGGACCGTGCAGAGCTCCCCGATTTCGCTGAATATACTCCGGTACGCTTCACCGCTCCCGTCGTCAACCACGACGATCCGGCAGCCGTACAGCCAGAGTCTGCCGGCGAGCTGCGCCAGCGTCTCGTCCGGCCGATAAGCCGGAATAATCACAACTGACATCATATCTGCCTCCTCATATGAATGTTCTTTTCTCTCAGCTCATATACTTTTTTCACCATCCGGTAACCCATATATCCGGATAACAGTCCGACGGCAATACCGCCCAGAATATCCGTAGGATAATGAACGTACAGATACAGCCTGGAAAAAGCGATAAACACCGCCAGCACAAGTGCGGATTTCCATAATCTTCTCTCTCCGGACAAATAAAGCGCCGCTACCGCCGCAAAAGAAGCCGCCGTATGTCCCGACGGAAAAGAGAAATCCCCCGGTCTCGGAATCAGAAGCTGCACTGCGGTATTGACATCACAGGGACGTATCCGGCAGAACAGATGTTTTAAAACACCGTTGCACAAGACGAGATCCACACATAATGCGGCGGCCAGAATGATCCCGCTTTTTCGGGTTTTTGGAATCAAAAACAGCAGGACAGTCAGCAAAATCCAAAGTATTCCGCCGTCTCCCAGCCGCGTGACAAAACACATGGCCGCATCTGCCGCCGGCGTGTGCAGGTTCTGTATCCAGTTTAAAATACCGATTTCAACTCCCATACTTTTCCTCTCTTTCTCTGAGCATCTGCATCCCGACGACAAGTCCCGCTCCCGCAAGGCAGGCGGCGACACTGAAATTTCCCAAACTCAGCGCCGCCTGGGGAACCTGCAGGGTGGTCGGTCCCAGGACGATGGCGTAAAAAGAGCCGAGCATCATACCGAGAATGGCATATACCGACTGAGGACGAAATCTCTCAAGGCAGACTTTAATTCCCCTGACCACGGTGGCCGCCCCCGTCAGAACGCCGCAGCCGAAGAACATCAAACACGGGACATAAGAAAATTCGAATCCCAGAAATCCTCTAACCGCCGTGATCACCGGCATATATGCCCCGAAGATCAGAAGAAGTGTCGAACCGGAAATCCCCGGGAGAAACATGGCGGATATGGCAATCATACCGGTAAAGAACAGTCTGATTCCCAGTCCGACGGAAAACTGGCTTAAATCCATAGCCGATGCCGCAGTATGCCCGTTCAGCCATACAATCCACACGACGGCCGCGGTTCCCAGAATGAAAAAGAACATTCCCTTTTTTACTTCCCGCAGACTCTCCTTTTCCTCTTTCACAATCAGAGGAATGGACCCGGCGATAAATCCGATAAACAGCGAGCTGACTGTGTAAATGTGGTTCTCGAAAAGCGCGGATAAGGCCAGAACCGCCAGAATCATTCCCGCCGCCCAGCCGACGCCCAATTTTGCCAGATAACCGGCCGCTGTTTTTTTCTCTCTCACTTTTCCAAATGCAATATTGTGGACCGCACCGATAAACTTATCGTAAAAGCCCATGATAAAAGCTACCGTTCCGCCGGATACTCCCGGCACGCTGTCTGCCAGCGCCATACAAAATCCGTTGATACCTTCTTTCAACATAGAAAAAACCTCCTGTCCGTTTTCTGAGGTTATCTTAACAACCCGCGCTAAACAGACAGAAGGTAATTTTCTAAACAAGTCCTAAACAATATTTAATCGATATCCCGCACCCCATACGGTCTCGAGAATTTTGGGATTTTTGCTGTCATCTTCGATTTTTTCCCGGATGCGGTTGATGTGCACCATGACAGTAGCGCTGTCGCTCACATAATCATACCCCCAGATCTTCTCAAAAAGCTGCTCTTTCGAAAACACGATATTAGGATTCATCGCGAAAAATCTCAAAAGTTCGAATTCGCGATTCGGAAATTTGATCTCTCTGTCTCCTTTGTAAACTTTCCAGCTGTTTACGAGAATCCTCAAATCTCCGATCCGAATTTCCTCCGCCGCCTCCTCTTTCTTTGCGGGATGTCTGGCCATGACCCGTTCGTACAGCCTGAGGTTCGCGTGGACCCTCGCCACCAGTTCCGCCGGATCAAACGGTTTTGCGATATAATCGTCAGCGCCCAGCCCCAGCCCCCGTATTTTGTCTACAGACTCTGTCCTCGCCGTGACCATGAGAATGGGAATATCCACTTCCTCCCGTATTTCTCTGCATACCTCATAGCCGTTTTTGCCCGGAAGCATCAGATCCAGCAAAATCAGGTCAAAAGATTCCTGTTTCAGCCGGCTTAAAACCGCTTTCCCGTCCGAAAGAATCTCCGTATGAAACCCCGCCGCCTCAAGATAAGCCTCTTCTATCATACTGATGTCTTCATCATCTTCTACGATCAGCACTTTTTTTCCTTCCGCCATCTCACGATTCTCCTTTCCTGAGTTCCATGGAGACCACAAAGCCGCCGGCATTCTCCGCCCGCACGCGGCCTCCCATCGCTTCGATCAGATACCTGACGATATACAGACCCAGTCCGTTTCCTTCCTGCTTGTTTCTCGATTCATCCGCCCGGTAAAACTCGTCAAAGACAGCGTCCAGTTTCTCCTCCGGCACGCCGACGCCGTTATCGGAAAAACGAATGCAATATCCCTTTTCTGTCATACTCAGAGCGAGCTTAATTTTCAGAGGCACGGTTTCTGCATATTTTCTGCTGTTTTCCAGAAGATTGTCAAACACTCTCTGAAGCTGCTGCGGATCCGCTGCCGCAGCTCCTGCACAGCCGCCGGTTTCTGCGGAGATTTCGATTCCTTCCTCTTCCAGAATCTCCTGTTTGGCCGCAGCGTAGCTTTTGATAAATGAGACCGGATCGATATTCTCAATATGCAGCGGCATATTTCCGGTTTCCAGCTTTGAGACATAAAACAGCTGATCCAGCAACACGTTCATCTCGCTCGTTCTGCGATAAGCCGTCCTGAGGAACTTGTCCCGGAGTTCGGGTTCTGTCACGACGCCGTCGATCAGCCCCTTTATCGTCCCTCTGACGGCAGTCAGCGGCGTTCTCAGATCATGAGAAATACCCGCGATCATGTCCCGCCTCGCCTCTTCATATTTTCGGTTTTTTTCCTGTTCCCTGAGGATATGCGCCTGCATTCCGTTAAACGCGCCGCAGATCGTCTCAAACTCCGTATCGCCCGCATAGATGATATCCTCAGTCAATACGTCGCTTTGAATCCGCTCCGCTCCCGCTTCCAGAGCGCTCAGCGGCTTCATGATATGCCGTACGAGATTTCCCGTGAAAACGGAACTGACAAAGATCCATACCCCGATGCAGAAAATGACGTCCGCCAGAAGCAGAAGAAAAAAGGAATGCTGATGAACGGTCCACTGTTCTATCATGTGTTCCACGCTCTTTGCTCCGGCTATGGTCTGCAGAGAAGCTTCCCATTCGTGTTCGATGGATTCCCAGTATATTTTTACCACACCCAGATTGATCACGAAAAATAAAATCAGCGTGACCACGATCATCAGAGTATTCGAAATAAAGATTCTCCTCTTCACTGTTCTCTTTTTCATTTCACCTGTTCTCTTTCCTGTTTTTCGAAAGAAGCGGCATCTATCCTGCCAGTCTTTCTTTTTGGACAAAACTTGCCTTTGGACTTCTCTGAAGCTCTCCTTTAAGCAACATGCCGGAAACCTTCAGAATATATCCGCAGTCCGCCTCACAGCCGCCGGCATGGCGCAGGTATTCCTCGTGCAGATTTTCTATATCCTGAAATCTTCGGATCCGCTGCAGATCTCCGCTATCCGTCCCCTGTCTTCGCAATGCGGAAACAAATTCGCAGTGAAGCTCTTGTTCATATCTGCAGTGCTGCAGAAGACTGCCCTGAAAAATTCTGTTGTGCGGGTAGGTAAACGCGTCGGCTACATAATGCGTCAGTTTTCCGAGCCGATAGTAATCTCTGATCCTCAGCTTATCTTTCGACCGTAGGGATTCGAAAAGTTTTCTCATCACCGGCAAAATATTCTCATAGTTATGTCCGTGAAATTTTTCTCCCTTCGTGATACCGTGCAAATAAGTAAAAGGATTTCTGTCGGGCTCCAGACTGCCCAGGATAAACATCCTCCGACAAAAAAATGACATACTTTGTCCCATCTTGTCAATCAGAAAAACGGCAAGTATCCTGTGATCTCTCAATTGCATATCTCTATCCTCCTGTTTGTCGATCAATACGGTCCGGCTGTCTGTCATAAATTTTCCTCCTATGAGATCCGCAAAAACACGGTTTCTGTTCTCCCATGCAAAATCATCACAGACCCGAATATTCTCAAACCATTCCGTATCGTAAGATTTACCTTTGATTTCTACAGGATAAAACGGAACTCTAAATCACAGAGACAAAGGATTTAAACTTTTCCTAAACAATTCCCAATCTTTTGGCCGAAAAATAAAAAAGACGCGGAGATTCTTTTCTCTCCGCGTCCTGCAGGCAGAACGGCCGATCTGCCGCTGCCCGCGCCTCGTCCCGCTTGGCCGATCACCGCAGTTTCATGCCGTTATCATCCGCCGGACCGTCTTTTACAGATCCTTGAGATCTTCTTTCGTCACGCCGCCGAAAGCGTGCGCTTCTTCCGGAAACGCTCCCGACTTGACTTCAGCGATATATTGGCCGATGCCTGCAGCGATCTCGCTGCCGATCTCTTTATATACCTTGACAAATTTCGGAACGAATTTATCAAACAGACCCAGCAAATCGTGATATACCAGCACCTGTCCGTCCGTCCCGCTGCCTGCGCCGATACCGATGGTAGGAACATCAAGCCTCTGGCTGATCAGTGCGGAAAGTTCCGCAGGAACACATTCCAGTACGATCATAAAAGCGCCGGCTTTCTGAACTGCCAGTGCGTCCGCCAAAACCTCTCCCGCAGCTTCACCTTTGCCCTGCACTTTGAATCCGCCCAGCTTAGATGTCGTCTGCGGCGTCAGGCCGATATGTCCCACGACAGGAATCCCCGCATCGACCACCGCCCTGATGATCGGCGCCATGCTGACGCCGCCTTCGATCTTCACTGCGTCGCACCGGCCTTCCTTCATGATTCTCGTAGCGTGCTCGATGGCAGTCGCCGCGGAAGAACAGGAGCCGAAAGGCATATCTGTCACGACAAAAGTATCCGGCGCGCCTGCGATAACCGCTTTGGTATGGTGAATCATGACGTCGGTCGTCGCAGCGATCGTCGAACTGTCCCCGAGCATTACCATCTGAAGGGAATCTCCTACCAGTATCGTATCGATGCCCGCTTTCTGCGCGAGAGTC
>CAJLHL010000071.1 GCA_905206455.1 uncultured Eubacteriales bacterium | reverse complement strand
CTGCCGCGGTGAGCGCCGCAGCCAGCAGCCCCATCCAGAAATAGGTGTTGCCCTTCACCAGTTCGCTGCCATCATGCCACAGAGACATCGTACCTGCAAATGCGCAGAGCACGCTGACTGCCAGACAGATCAGCCCAATCCTTTTCCACTGATGCAGGTTCATTCCCCAGAACCGGTACTCCATCAGATTTCTTCGAATCAGCGCCTGTACGTCGCCTTCCAGTCCCTGAGGGGTAACTATGCATTCTTCCACTTCTCTTTTCAGCGTTCCTCTCTCTTCGCTGACAGAAATCGCGTAAATCTTACCGTTTTCCATTATCACAAACCTCCTGATAGATTTTTTTTTACAATCGGACAGAACCGGTCCGAGCATATCATTTTTTATTATAACAGATAAAATGTCCGCGGAAAAACATTTTGACAAAATCAACAGAAATACGGATATGAGCGAGAGAAATTGAAGGACGCAGCGACAAATTGCCGAAGTATACACATTGTTTTTTTGTAATATCATGAAATATTCCACTCCGTAAATCCGATGATAATTTTACGTTTTCACAAAATTATGTTAAGATGCTGAGCGTCGCTGTAGTAAATTTTCCGGAAACCAAAAGCTGAAATTTATGTTACAGCAGCGATGCGGTCAAAGAGAAAAAGAAAAGGAGAACTTTTCATGTTGGAATTTATCACACAAATCAACGCTGCTGTCAATAATTTTGTCTGGGGCGTTCCCGCCATGATCTGCATCATCGGCGTAGGGCTTTATCTGAGCGTCCGCACCGGATTTCTTCAGTTCCGAAAATTCGGCTACAGCATAAAGATGACCCTTGGCAGGCTGTTTCACAAAAAAGAAGCCGCAGAGGGATCGATCACTCCCTTTCAGGCGGTCTGCACCGCGCTGGCGGCGACGGTAGGCACGGGAAATATCGCAGGAGTGGCCGGAGCGATCGCGATCGGCGGTCCCGGCGCGGTCTTCTGGATGTGGATCTCCGCCCTTCTGGGAATGTGTACGAAGTTCTCAGAAGTCACTCTCGCCGTCCATTACCGCGAGAAAAATGCTCACGGCGACTGGGTCGGCGGCCCGATGTATTACATCAAAAACGGTCTGGGCAAAAAATGGCAGTGGCTTGCGGTCATTTACGCTGTCCTCGGTGTTCTCACCGTATTCGGAACGGGAAATGCCACCCAGGTAAATACGATCACGGCCGCTATCGATTCGGCGCTGCTGAACTATAATGTCATCTCTGAGGACAGTGTCTTTTCTCTGAATCTCGTACTCGGTATCGTCATCATGTGCATCGTGGCTCTCGTCCTCCTGGGAGGTATCAAACGGATCGGAAAAGTGACGGAAAAGCTTGTGCCGTTTATGGCGCTGCTGTATATTCTTCTGGCTCTGGGCGTCATCGTTATCCATATCGACAGCGTACCGGAAGTCTTCCGCTCCATCGTAGAAGGCGCTTTTTCTCCGGCCTCCGTCACGGGCGGCGTCGTAGGAAGTTTCTTCCTCAGTATGAAAAAAGGCGTAGCCCGCGGTATCTTCTCGAATGAGGCCGGCCTGGGTACGGGTTCCATCGCGCACGCTTCCTCTGATGTGAAGGATCCGGTTCAGCAGGGACTCTTCGGAATCTTCGAAGTATTTATCGATACCATCGTGGTATGCACCATGACGGCTCTCGTCATTTTATGCAGCGGCACGGATTTTACTTATGGCGTGGACGCGGGTGCAGAACTGACGATCAGCGGATTTACCGCAGCTTACGGAAACTGGGTGTCCATCTTTACCGCCGTAGCGCTTTGCTGTTTTGCCTTTTCCACGATCATCGGATGGGGTCTCTACGGTTCCCGCTGTATCGAATTTATTTTCGGACCGAAAGTGATCAGACCTTTTATGATCGTCTACGCGCTGGTGGCCATTCTGGGAGCTACGATGGACCTGGGACTTCTCTGGAGTATCGCGGAGACATTTAACGGTCTCATGTCCATTCCAAACCTCATCGCTCTCTTCCTTCTATCAGGCACTGTAGTTAAGCTGGTAAAGAGACATTTCGGAGGCGAGATCCGCAAGAGGAGATAAGAGACAGATATTTTGAAAAAATCAGATAAAAGAATACAGCCGTCAGGATAATCTCCCTGACGGCTGTATTTGTATCAACAGAACGCGGCACCCTCTTCCGCCTCTAATGGCGGAATTCATCTTCAGTTTTCAAAAAAACCATAATCTGCCTGTGAAAATCCGAAGAACAGTTACTGGAGGCACATGCCGCACCGTTTCCGCGACTCTGATCAGACCGGCTTGCCAGAATTTGACTCCGGCGCGGAATCCGGCTGTATATTTTTCAATTGGTGCATACCTGAACGTGTCTGTATTCCGCAGAAGGTACGAAAACTGCGGCGGCCATACAGAGCGTCTGCAAAATGATGTCGCAGTCTCTTTCAGGATTCGACGCCTGCTTTCGATAATCGCGGTGAAGGCGGTTGAGTTCTTCCACAATGCCCGCTCTCGAACCGATGACCGGCACAGCCTGCGCAGCGGTATCTTTCAGCTTTTCCAGAAATATCGGCTGCATTTCCAGCTCATATCTCACATGATCCGCCAGTGTTCCTTCGTAGTGACTGTTATGCGGAAACGTAAAGGCATCCGCCAGATAATGGAGCATCCGGCCAAACTGATAATAATCCCAGAGATTCCAGGTATGTTTTTCAGACAGATACCTGGCGTTTTTTCGGATGTAATGGCAGGCGCACTCATAATTGTGTCCTTTTACCCGGTTTCCCGTCCCCCAGCCTTTCAGATACGACGCATAATTATAATCCGGCTCTACACAGCCGAAGACAAAAGCCTTTCGGCACGCTTTCGTAGCATCGTCCATGTAGCGTTCCGCAAGATAAATTCCCAATAACTTGTGACTTCTTTTTTTCATCCATTCCTCCCGACGAAATAAAAACCGACAGATCGATATCTGACGTCTTTGCCCCATTGGATTCCATTATAAAATATACCGTTAAAATTCTCCTTAAAAGAACATCAACAGTACATAAAGATTGCGATAAAATTATGATTTCCCGCTTCATACAAATTATTCTGCAGCGCGTTTTCCGTTGCAGAATATTTATCGGAATTTTATTTTTCTTTTATTCTACCAGAGAAAATCAGGCTGTAAAGCGAAACAGCAAAAAAAATAAAGGAAATATTATTCTTTTTTTCCAAATTTATATCATTTTAAATTCAGACGACTGCTGAAGATCCCCCAAAAGGATGACTAAAAAACAAGTTGACCGCTGTAACATATTTTCTATATTCTGTCTTTTTTCGGATATTTTCTTGTCTGTAATTTACGGGAAATTACGTTCGCCATAGTACGGTATCCTTTTTCAGAAAGCAAAACGCCCGCAGCAATGCGGGCGGGATTTCCGACAGATGATTATACTTTATATGCCTCATAGTGATCTAAATCGATTCTCTCAATGTAATCCGACAGTTCGCATGGCCTCAGCAAGATGACGAAAACGGTTAAAGAGGTTTCCGCCCCTCTACTTTCGGAGTGACGAGAAACAGCGACGGAGCCGTCTTTTTCTGATTAATCATGTGGACATATGCTACATGATACTTTTTAGACGGAAGTGTCTTCAAAAATTCGTAAATCGCAGCACACTCCGCCTCTCCTTCCTTATGGCCGCTGTAGGCCATGACAGAAACGATGCCTCCGGTCTTCACCAGATTGATCGCTTTTTTTATCGCGGGCAGCGAGGTATCTTCTGTCGTCATAATCGTCTTGTCGCGTCCCGGCATAAATCCGAGATTAAAGACGAAAGCGGAAATTTCTCCGGGAACCTCGGCCAGATAACGGTCGATCTCTGTATGAGAATCGCAGATCAGACGAATGTTTGTCCGCTCAGGATCAGCGATGCCGTGTTCCGACAGATAAATTCTCGTAGCATCGAGAGCTTCCTGCTGAATATCAAAGGCATACACTGCGCCCCGGCCGTCTGCGCATCCGACCGCTTCCGCCAGGGAAAGGGTATCGTATCCGTTTCCCATGGTACAGTCCACCACCGTATCCCCCGGCGAAATATATTCACTGACGATATGCATCGTTAGCGATGTCGTCTTGACGATGAGATTTGTCTTTTCGCTCTTGATTTCCATAATTTTACAATCATCCTTAACTTTAACTTCACAACTGTTCTCTACCACAAACGATTTGTCATACTATAATCTTCTCAGATATTCGAGCTCGTGAACCGTCATCTTGCGATACATTCCCTCTCTGAGATGGGCCATTTTCAGATCACCTATTGCGGTACGCTGCAGTTTCAGCACTTTATGCCCTACCGCCTCAAACATTTTTCTCACCTGCCGGTTTTTACCTTCTGAAATACGGATCTGCACCACAGTGGTATCGGCTCCCTGACGCAGGATCTCCACCTCTGCGGGCTTCGTCACGTAGCCGCCGATATCGACGCCCTTCTGAAGCCTTGCGGCGTCTTTGCGGAGAAACAGGCCGGAAACCTCAGCTAAATATGTTTTAAATATATTTTTATGCGGACTGGTCAGCTTGTGAGCCAGATCTCCGTCATTGGTCATGATCAGCATGCCGGACGTATTGAAATCCAACCTCCCTACGGGATAAATTCTCTCGCTGATATCCGGCATCAGATCGAGTACCGTCGGCCGTCCCTGTTCGTCCTCCGAGGTAGTGATGTATCCCGCCGGTTTATTCAGAATATAATAGACAAGCCTTTTTTCCGGGGTGATCGTCCGACCTGCGACAGAGACCACATCCCCCTCTGTTACATCGTATCCGCACTCAGCCTGCAGACCGTTGACCGTCACCTCTCCCTGCTGAATCAGCTCGTCAGCCTTTCGTCTGGAACAGACCCCGCTGTGTGCGATATATTTATTGAGACGCATAATTTTCCTTTCTGTGCCAATCCGCAAATCTTCTCCAAAACTCGACTTTATCGTAATTCCGTAATTTTCCGTCCGATTTTCTCTTTGCGGAGTCTGTCCGAAAATCCGGCGGAATCTCTGTATAAAAACAGTGAAAAAAAGACCGGCCCTTTCTTTCAGAATCGCCGCAAATGCCGCAACTGCGGCGATTCCCGCTCTTCGTCTGAATCATTTTATCATAAAAGAGAACAGAAAAGAAGAAAAATGTCGCCGAATATGTTCAAAATGACAATTTAACGGCCTAACAACTTTTCATTATAGATATTTCTCAATCCGTATTTTTCCAGACGTTTTTGAACCGTCTCTTTATCTGTTGTATAAAGACCGCGGTTCTTCATTCTCTCGAAAAATTCCGCTCCTGCGAAAGTATAGCGTGTTTTCAGTCCGTCTTCCTTTTCACTTTGTGCATTTGCATAAGAAATCAGATCTCCGACTGCCAGCCCGTCGGGAAGTTCCAGCAGAGGAATCCCTTTCAGATAGCGACATGCGTTGTAGCCGGCGAGGCTTCCCGTGGTGATCGCCTCCGTATGCCCTACGAAAAGTCCGGACTTTTCACCTCCGCAGAACATATTCTCCGCACCCTGAACCATCATTCCATCGGTACGCCGCGCTACAGAGAGATAGCGGATGGAATTGCCTTTTCCGCCGGCATAAGGATCCGCATAACGGGCATTTTCAAACCCTTCAATCTCTCTCAGCTGTGACAGAGGCATAAACGGTGTCATGAGTTTGGCATAACCCGTATCCAAAAGTACGATATTTTCCGCGAATTCTTTCAGCGCGTATTGCTGGCAGACCTTCAGGCTGAGCTTTTCTTCGTGTATCTGTTCTTTTTTCAGTCCGACGATCACAACACCCTTTCTGTCCAGTTCGTCGCGAATTTCCTTAGAAAGAGAGTGTTTCTCCAGTTTGCACGAACCGCTGAACGCTCCGAACGCTCCGTCTTCTCTCTGTCCCATCACATCTGTGAGACCGATTTTGTTCGTTATGCTGACCCGCGGACCGAAAGCGGGGCAGCGGAGAATACACATCAAACACCCGATGATATCCGTAAAATCAGCGTAGCCGCCGTGTCGGCTGTCAGAATTGCCGCCAGTCCCCAGCTCACTGCTCTGAGCGCTCCGCGCGGAATCCGGGCCGTCAGCCTATCAAAGAAAGGCTGAAAAAGATAGAGAATGATCATACCGCCCGCGCCGAAACGAAGACTCGGGTTCAGCGCGATTCTGCCCTGAAAATCGAAGGAGAATCTCCGGTAATCCCACATCCAGCCGCCGGTCAGCCATTCCATGAGATAACTGCCGATCAATTCCGTCACTGTAGTTACGGCGACAATTCCGAGGAACACGAGAAACGGCGTAATGAGAATTTTTCCGGCATAAATCCGCTTTTTCTTCAGTCCCGTCAGTGTAAAAAGCAGAAGCAGCGCTCCAAATCCGTAGATGATACAGTAAGGTCCAAACAAGATTCCCCGGTTGGAAAAGCCCCACCGGTAAACGACCACCTCCAAAAAGACTTCATACAGCCATCCGAAGACCGAATACATCATAAAATACAAAAAATACCGCTGCAGTTTCTCCGTTTTCTTCATCATTTCCTTGTCCTGTTCCTGCGTTCTTCCTACCTTCAGCATTTCTATCTTGTCTGTCAGAATCCATGATTTCCTGACCCGTAAACATATTAACAGACGAAAGCCTGTTTGTCTTCCCCTTTGCCGACCGATTTGGCACTCTTTAAGTTTCAGTCAGCAGCATTTCTTCCATCAGAAGATTCCTGCGTTCTTCTTCCGACAGCTTTTCCCACATTTTCAGAATTATTTCGTTCAGCGGTCTTTGCTGCTCTTTTGTCATTTTTGCCGGCGATCTCATGGATGCCACGTCGCCGGTACGAAAGACCGTCACGTAACCGTCACCGGAAAACCCCCGAATTTTCAGCTCTTCCGGGATTTTCTGCACCGGTCCTTGCCAGATGATTTGATTATTCAAACAGATCACCTCCCTTTTCATTTTATGATTTTTGCACTTCGTCCTATTACAGCAAATTTCGCCATCATTCTGTGATATACTGAATCAGGAAAAAAGCAAACAAAAACACCAAAAGAGAGATCTGTTTCGGCAGATATTCTGAACATACAGCTATGGAGAGAATACGATGAAATTTAAGACAAAAATTCAGATTCTGCTGGCTTTTGCCGCAGCAGCAGTCGGCTTTGCCGCAGGCCGAACCTCCGCTTCTCTGCGGATCTGTCCCGCTTCCTGTCCTGTAAAAACTCCGCAGGATGCGGTTTCGCCGCGGGAATCCTCAGCATCCGGGGAACCGGCGGAAGAGAAAATTTCCGCTCAGACTTCCCGCCCCGAACCGCCCGACAGGAGTTCCGAGATTCCGGCATCTGCGGAAATCGAAAAGCCTTCTCCGAAATATATCGGAAACCGTCTGAGCAAAGTCTTTCACGATGCTTCCTGCCGATACTGTTCCGGCGCATCCGGCAAATACCGGATGGAATTCGATTCGGAAAATGACGCCAGATCCCAGGGATACAAACCCTGCAGAAGATGTCTGCCGGAAGAGAAAAAAGAAGAGACGGATGCTTCATAAAGAAAAACTTGCTGCATTATGACGCGGACGCCGGCATTGTGTCGGAATTATTCCCACTGTTAGGATCAGATCGACTTGATGCAGCGTTGCTCCGATTTAAACCCGGAAAGTATGACTTTCCGGGTATTTTACTGTCTGTAAAACAATAGAATAGGTCGAAGGATGGAAATTCAACTCCAAAAAAGAAGTCATTCCCGTGAAGAAGATGAAATTTCGGGAGGTATACGATGAACACGTGCATTTATCTCAGGAAGTCGCGCAAAGGCGACGACCCCGACGAGACGGCGGCAGAGACGCTGCGCAGGCACAGAGAACAGCTGCTCGCACTGGCGCAGGAGCGAGGTCTTAACGTCGTAGAAATTAAAGAAGAAATCGTCTCCGGCGGCAGTATCGCGGCCCGTCCGCAGATGCGGGCTCTTCTGTCTGAAGTAGAAGAAGGCCGCTATGATGCTGTTTTAGTGATGGATATCGATCGGCTGGGCAGAGGCAGTATGATCGATCAGGGAATTATCGGCCAGACTTTCCGGGAGTCAGAGACCCTGGTAATCACCCCGGATAAGACTTACGATCTGTCGGATGATCTGGACGAAGATTATTATGATTTTTACGCTTTTTTTGCCAGAAAGGAACTGAAGCAGATCAAAAAACGTCTGCAGCGAGGCAAGATGAAATCCTTTCGAGAGGGAAATTTCGTCTGGGCCCGTCCGCCTTACGGCTATTTAAAATCCGGCCGAAACGAGATATCTCCTGATCCGGAGACGGCGGAAGTGGTGCGCCGGATTTTCCGCCGGTATCTGGAGGGCTTGAGTATGGGAAAAATCGCCGGACAGCTGAATGAGGAAAGAATTCTGACCGCGTCCGGATGCCAGTGGTCCCACAAGACAGTCTCCGCCATTCTGAGAAACAGAGAATATGTCGGAGACGTCGTCTGCGGCAAGACGAAGCTAATCCGCGGAAAAGCGGTAAAACAGCCCCCGGAAAACTGGCTGATTCTGCCCGGCCGGCACGAAGGAATCATCTCTGAAGAACAATTTGAGCGAGTGCAGCAGAAATTAACGACATGTCCCTCGCGCAGCGTCCGAAAAGATTTGAAACTGAAAAATCCGCTGTCCGGCGTTCTGCGCTGCGGTGTCTGCGGCGGCAGTATGACGAGAAAATCCGGCGGCAGGGGAAAAGACCGCCTTCGATGCGCCCGCTCTTGTCCTCAGACCTGTTCTTCGGCTCTGAATGCGGTGGAAACGCGGCTTCTCAGCGAAGCCGCCGCATGTATGCTTCCGCGAATGCGTCCTGTTCCGCTTCCTTCTTCGGATAAAGAAAAACAACATTGCAAAACGTATCAGCTCGACGCAGAATTTCTGACACGTCTTCTGCAGCAGGCCGATCCCTCCGATCGAAATGCTTTTTACAAAAGCTTCCTCCATCAGGTAGACTACTTCCGGAACCGGGACAGCGACAAAGATTCTTTCCTTCTCCATTTTATATTCTGTCTCTGAACCGCTCCGGTAATGATCCTGCGGATTTCACAGAAGTACCGCTGCGGATTGAGTAAAAAATGAAGCCGGAGATATGGAAACATCTGCAGCGGAAAAATGCGGGCATCACCGGGCATCCGATACATAGAGCACCCGTTGCCGTAAGTCAGGCAGTTACCCATAGGTCCGGTGGAACCTGTCGTTTCGATAAATACGTCTCCGGAGAGCTTTGTTCCGTCAAAAAGCGTAATACTGCTGATATACTTTCCAGAGGCGCCGTTTTCATATTCTGCGTCTACCGCCCGTGCCGTCGTTCGAACGTCGATGCCCATCTCTTTCAGCAGACGGCGGACGGCGGGTTCCACCTTGACGACGTCATACAGGCTGGCATGACTGTGTCCCGGAAAATCGATATTTCTGTGACGCGAATATTTATCGGTGAGCTCGAAGAGCTCCGAAGCCCCCAGAGCGATATTTTCCTCCGCCGCAGTAAATCTTCCGTTGTTGCGCATGATGCCGCCCACGTTTCCCAGGCCCAGCATGAGATCCGTCTTTTCCACGATAGTAACGTCTGCGCCGCATTTTTTTGCGGCTACGGCGGCGGCGATTCCGGACCAGCCGCCGCCGATTACGATCACCTTTTTTTCCATAATAAAAAATCCTCCCGTTCATCCTATGAGACGAGAGGATTTTCTGCTACTTTTCGGGGTTATTTTCCAGAAGAATCTTTTCAAAATATCTGAGTTCTTCGAGCCGTTCCATCTTTTCCGGACGGATTTCACTGCCGATGCGCATCACCTGAGGGGAAGAGGAATCGTAGCGCGGCCAGCGCTCCGCCGGTTTGCCGGTTTTGATAAAACTGCACCACGCATCATTCATAAAAGATGCGATCTCTTCTCCCTTTTCATCGTCCCCGCCTACATATTTCAGATCTTTGCGGAAGACAAAATTCAATTCAGCGATATGACGGCAGCCGAATCCTTCCCTGCGAAGACGTTCCGTCAGATAATCAAAATGATAGCCGTATACCGCTCTGCCGCTTTCGGAGAGACGGTCCGCGTAAGGCAGCATGCTCGCTTTAAATGCCGACAGGCCGATGATTTCAGCACACTGCACAAAAGGCGGGTGCTCCTGATCCACAGGATATCTTTCCATGAGTTCTCCGGCCAGCTCCGGATAGACTTTGCGAAGATAATTCTCATAGTCTTTTGGCGTCAGATTTTTATCAGCAAAAATCGTGCCTTCGTCGGTGTTGAATCCGAAGAGCAGATCCACATCGTTGATATATTGAGAACGCGGATCCACCGCGTAATCTTCGTCGAAGAGAAAGCCCTTCAGCACGGGATCCGTACGCGTTCCACGATAGGAACCGTCCTCACGGAAAAACCACGCTTTCAATAAATCCTGCGCCGGAAGTCTGCGGAGCACTTCCACGCCTTCCGCCGAATCGGATGCTCCCAGATCTTTTGCGACACGCCGGGAATTTTCCAGATAAATCTCCGGATTTCCAGCGCCGTAACGGGCTACCGAATTGAGTCCTACAATGCTGCCGCTTTCGAGAATGCACCTCTGAAACAGTCCCTGCGCTTCTCTCAGTCCCATGAGCGCCGAAGTGATGAAAGCTCCGGCGGATTCACCGCCCACGGTGATATTTTCCGGATCCCCTCCAAACGCAGAGATATTTTCTTTTACCCATTTCAGCGCCTGCAGCGCGTCCTGAATACCGAAACAGCCGGTGACTGAGGACTCGTTTCTGAATTCCTCAAGAGCCATGAAGCCGAAAATACTCATCCGGTAATTTATATTTACATACACAATCCCCTGATTGACAAAATTTTCTCCCCGATACAGCGGCATATTGCTTCCGCCCGTCTCAAAGGCGCCTCCGTGAAGAAAGACATAGACGGGAAGTGCCGCCGTATCATCCGGCACGAGATCCTGCGAGTTATTTGAGACTTTTTTTATCGCCGGCGTATTGACGTTCAGGTAAAGGCAGTCTTCCGATGAGATTTCCAGAATATTAGGCTGAAGCACGTGGCTGGCGGCAAACAGCTGCAGAGCCGGCGCGCCGAATTTCGTGCAGTCCCGTATCCCCTCCCAGGGCTCCGGTTCCTGAGGCGGACGAAAACGCAGCCGGCCGACCGGAGGCTTCGCATAGGGAATCCCCCGGAAAGCGAGATATTCTTCTTTTTTCTTTCCCCGGATCTCTCCGTAATTTGTAACAGCTCTTATCATAATACCGATACTCCTTCTCTGTTATTAAAAAACACTGATTTTGTTCTGAGATTCTGAAACATATAGATATTGTAACATCATTTCTCTTTGATGGAATCACTCAATTTCAGGGATACGGATAAAGTGCCGTTCATCTTCATATTGTATACATCTATATTTTTACTTTTTTAATAATTCTTCAGAACTCAATTTACACAGAAAGAGTTATGATAAAAAAAGAAAGGGGAAAGCTTCGTTCGGCACATCGGAAGCAGTACAGGAAGATGAAATCGATTCTTTCTAAAAAATATTCTATTTTTGTCGCGTGCATCGCAGTCATCGCCGCTGCGGCGCTGTTCGGCAGCGCTCTGACGCTCTCTGTCAGCGGAAAGGGCACGATACCTGACCAAAATTCTCTCCCGGAAAAATCAGCACCGGACGCTGTCCGATCTTCAGAAAATGGGGAAACCGGAGATCGAGCCGCAACAGTACAGACCTCTCCTCCGGAAAAAGAAGAACCGTTCTCCGACAGCGATCCTTCTTCCAGCGAAACGTCTTCTTCGGATGGGCAGAAAAGCATATCGGAAACGCAGGAGACCGAGAAAACGGTCCGCGCTCAGACGCCTCCTGCGGCTGCGGCGGCCGACGCTTCTGCCGGCGATAATCTTCTGCATTCTTCAGAGGCACAAGACACACAGAATACGGAACAGATACGTTACGCTTATCTCACCTTTGACGACGGTCCCAGCAAAAACACAGACGCGATACTGAAAATTCTGGCAGAAAACGACATCAAAGCGACTTTTTTTGTCACAGCGCGAAATACCGATGAAATCAGTATGCAGCGTTATCGCAGAATCGCAGAGGCCGGCCACACCTTGGCTATGCACAGCGGAACTCATGACTATAAAGAAATCTACGCCTCCAGAGACGCGTTTTTGAAAGACTATTCGCGGGTCAGCGATCTTCTCTATGAAGTCACCGGAACGCGTTCGGTAATCTATCGCTTTCCGGGAGGAAGCAGCAATACACTATCCTGCCGTAAAGTGACGATGACCGAATTGATCGGCGAACTGCACAAAAGAAGCGTGGAATACTTTGACTGGAATGTCAACTCCACCGATGCTTCCGGCAGAAATCCCGATCCGTCGGTCCTCGTAAAGAGCGTAGCTGCCGGACTGAAATATCGGCACAATATCATTCTGATGCATGACGCTTCCGGTCATGAGACGACAGTGGAAGCTCTGCGCGATATCATACAGGCATGCCGCGACCGCCATCTGACTTTTGCGGCGATTACACCGCAGACGCCTGCGGTCCATCATCATCGAAAAGACTAAATCCGCCGAGACTGAGACC
>CAJLHL010000070.1 GCA_905206455.1 uncultured Eubacteriales bacterium | reverse complement strand
TCAGTGCTTGTTTCAAATCGTGAAAGGATATATTTTTTCATTCGGTACGACTTGATAAGTTCAAAGGCGGATAACAGGTCTTTTACATGATTTGTAAAATTGGATAGCATATCAGAATATTTATCCTGTCGTTTGGAGAGCAGTCCTCCGAACAGACTGGGTACAATAAGCATAATAGTGATTGCGATAATCACACAGACTGTAACGATAATGTCAAAGTAAATCATTACAGCAAGGGAAGATATAAAAATAATCGTATATTGGATAACTTGCAGCAAGGGAAGTAAATAATTATCTTCAATCATTTTTACGTCATTGGTAATTGCGGATAAATAGTCAGCAGTATTATTTTTAGAATAGTCCTCAATCGTGTGTCGCTCAATTCCTATAAAGGTTTTGGAACGGACAGCTTTCATAATCTTGCAAACAAATTTTTTGCTGAACAAAGATTGTAGGTACATAAATACTCCCATAAGCGCAAAGTAGGCTAAAGAAAAGAGTAGTATTCTGATGAAGCCGTCCATATCGCCCATATCTACAATGTCCATAACCTGTTGCAACAAGATAGCGATAAACACATAGGATAGGGAACTAATAGCAGTAAATAATACGGTAAGGAAAAGCAGAAATTTGTATTGTTTTAAGTATCGTATCATACAGCGGTGTCCTCCTATTTTCTGTTGAATATCAAATCACAAACAAGCCCTGTCGCACCCAAAGCAAACAGACAAGTAGCTGTTGATTTATAGCCTTTTTCAGATAAATGTGCAGCACCTATCATCAGTCCGATTTCTGCCGCAGCAGATATAGACTTAGATACAATGCGGAATGAACGCTTTTTCCACGCCTTATTTGCGGCAACTTCAATCTTGTTTGCAGCGTTTTCGATTTTTTGGTCTAAGTTAGACATAATAATCTCCTTTCATACGTTAAGACGGTATGTATAAGTTCAAAAAAATAATACCTCATGAATGAATGTATTAGATTGAAAATAAAACTGCCTTTCTCAAGGCAATTTTATTTACTCGCCTACATTTAAGTGTTCAAAGTAATTCTGTACCATACCGAAAATTTCATCATCAATAATCGGTAAGTTCATACTATCCAACAGGTACTTAATGAAAGCAAACTTTGAAAGTAATTCTTTCGGAGTTGTGGGATAGACAGAGGGAATTAACCAAAAGTTTGTAAGTAAGGGCAAAAGTTCGGATAGTTCTTTTGCATACTCGGTCTGGATAGAACCGTCCTCTATCCCCTCTTGAATAAGCTGTAACCAAAGAGGGGCAATCAATTTTCTATTTGTGTCAACCAGTTCTGCTAACAAACGGGGGTTTTTCAAAAGGGGAATACTTTGTTTGCCAAGCTCTGTCCTATCAATATCGACATGGTTTAGCTTAATAACTTCTCGCATTTTCTGTAAACCATTCAAGTTCTTCTGCTTCTGAACGGTAACAAACGGGTTATTATCAAAAAAGAGTTTTTCCCCCAATACGTCGATAATTTCCTCTTTTGATTTGAAATGATGATAAATTGCTCCCTTAGTCAGTCCACCAAGCTCATTTACAATATCTTGAATAGTTGTATTGTCATATCCCTTTTCCATGAATAACCGCTGTGATACTTCTAATATTTTCTCAACAGTTACTTCGGGATATTTATTTCTTGCCATAAAAAACCACCTCCAAACCGTTATTCATTCGTTCGGTATGTATTTAGTATAATCAAAATGCTCGGTTTTGTCAATATACATTCCAACGGTATTTATTCTACATTGTAAAATTTAATATGCTACTGCAAAAAAGAATAGCAAAATATATTTTCAAAAAATAATTGAAGCGTCGCAGATTGCGGCGTTTTTCTTTTGCATATCTTTGGCATTTCCGGCGCGTCCTCCGTAGTAGGAAGTAAGAAAAACTTTTTGAAAAATTTTGCCTAAAACTTCGGCAAAATCGCCTTGTGCGGTGTAGTAGGTAGTGAAGAGAATTTCAGAGGGTTTGGGAAACTTCCCAACAAGCAAAAATCGCCGCTGTCGGCAGACAGAAAACGGACGATTTTACGGAAAGGGTACCCCTTTCCTATGCTTGCTGAGAAACTTATCACATTGCAAAACAAGGAAAGGACGGGAAAGGAATGGAAAAGAAACGAGATACAAAACATACCGAGTTATTGCCAAAAAAGGGCAATCCGCTGCATGAAACAGTTACTTACAAAATCGGCGGTACAATTTTTGAGGTGTCAACGATTTGCGGCGGCTCCGAACCGCTTTATAGCAAAATGGAGCGACTCATAAAAGCGGAATCCGGCAAAACGCCTACTGACAAAGGAAAAAAAGTCCGCTATAATGAAGATAGCAACCTGTCTGTCGGGCGTTCATTACAGGAGGAATGAACATGACAGCAAAAAATTATCCCGACAACATTACCGCTTTATATGCCCGTTTAAGTCAAGAGGACGCTTTAGACGGAGAGAGTAACAGTATAGCAAATCAAAAGAAAATCCTGCTCAAATACGCAATGGACAACGGTTTCCCTAATCCTACATTTTTCATTGACGACGGCGTTTCAGGTGTGACTTTCGATAGACCCGGTTGGAATGAAATGATAGGACTTTCGGAAGCCGGAAAGGTCAAGACGGTTATCGTAAAGGATATGTCCCGCATGGGGCGTGATTATCTGAAAGTTGGCTATTACACCGAAAGTTTCTTTGCCGAGCGTGATATTCGCTATATCGCAATCAATGACGGCGTAGACAGTGACAAGGGCGATAATGATTTTACCCCTTTCAGAAACTTGTTCAACGACTTTTATGCACGAGATACAAGCAAAAAAATTCGCGCGGTCATGCGGTCGAAGGGTAATGCAGGGGAACACCTCTGTACCAATCCGCCCTATGGGTACAGGAAAGACCCGGCAGACAAAAAGAAATGGATTGTGGACGAAGAAGCCGCCGAGGTGGTAAAGAGGATTTTTGACTTGTGCATTGCAGGAAAAGGACCAATGCAGATAGCAAAAATGCTGATGGCAGATAAGGTTTTAACGGTCAAAGCCCACTATGCAAAGCAGAATGGAAGAACTATGCCTGACAATCCTTATCGTTGGTCTGTGGAGAGCATACGGGGGATATTGGAACGCCCGGAATATACGGGCTGTACGGTCAATTTCAAGACCTATTCCAAATCCCACAAACTGAAAAAGCGTCTGCAAAATACGCCCGAAAATCAACGGATTTTCCTCAATACCCAACCTGCCATTATCGGGGAACAAGTATTTGAGAGGGTGCAAGAATTAAGAGCAAACAAACGCCGCCCCGCAAAGCAGGCTGAACGTCAAGGTCTGTTTTCTGGCTTGTTGTATTGTGCCGATTGCGGAAGCAAACTTCACTTTGCAACGGGTAAGAACATGACGCCAGAACAAGACTGTTACCGTTGCTCAAAGTACAAAAGTAATACCGGCGATTGTACTATGCACTATATCCGTGAAGAAACGCTAAAGCTTTTCGTCCTGCAAAGGATATTTGATGTAACGGCTATGTTCTTTGACGATATACAGAGCTTTCAAAACATGGTTTATCAGCAAAGGTTTGAGGAAGCGGAAAAGGCAGTAAAGCGGCAAAAGAAAGAACTCGAACAGGCAAGGAAACGGATTGCCGAACTTGACCGTATTTTCAAGCGGATTTACGAGGATGACATCAACGGTACAATCAGTCACGAACGGTTTTTGAAGCTGTCCATCGAATATGAAGCAGAGCAAAAAGAACTGACAGAGTTTGTCAAGGCAGAGCAAGCCGCCGTTGATACCTACGAACAGGACAGGACGGATTTTGACAGCTTCGCCGCCGTTATCCGCAAGTATGTAGGAATACGGGAATTAACGCCTACTATCGTCAATGAGTTTGTAAAGAGAATCATTATCCACGCGCCGGACAAATCCAGTGGACATCGCAGGCAGAAGATAGAGATTGTCTGGAACTTTATCGGGGAACTGGAACAGGACGAGGACAAGCAGACGGTTGAAAGGCAGAGAAAAAGCAGAACGGCATAGCCTTTGACTATGCCGCCCTGCAACATGATTAAATTACTTCCTTATGGGCGTGTGCCTTTTCGCAAAGAACTCTCTTTTTTATCGTTCGCTCCGTATCCGCGCGGTTAGCTCTATACCAACTGCTGCATTTTTTCTTTAATTTCTTCGCGGAACACTTTGATGTTGATAAAGTAATTGAAATCCACCTGACCCAGAGCCGCTTCCGCGATATTGACACAGCTGTTGCTCATACGGTCGATGTTATGAAGAATACTGTTGAACGGGGCCGTCAGAGAAGCGTCACAGTTGCCCCTGCTTACCCGCTCCAGATGTGCCTTGCGCATATCCAGATCCAGATCCAGGACTTCCTCTTTGCGGCGGCGGATGCTGTCCGCCTCGGATTTGCTTCTGGACACCATGATTTTCAGCGTGTCAGAGTAGATATCTTCGATGCTCTCGAGGCTCTTTTTGAGATCCTTCATCGCCTCCCCGGAATAATTGAATTTTCTCACCGAAGAATCTCCCATAGAATCCGCCACACTCTTTGTGAGGAACCCGATCCGGTCGATATCTCCCAGCACATACATGATACCGGCCGTCTGCGCGGCCTGCTCCTCTGTGAGAACACCACCGGAAAACAGATCTGCCAGATAGTCCTGAATTTTCTGATTGACGTCGGAAGCCGCCGCTGATTTTTTTCTGACCTCATCCAGACGTTTGCGGTCGTCGGAAGATACGGCTTTGGACAGATCTCCCAGCATCTCCTGTACGATATGTCCGCAGTGAAGCACTTCCTTGGCCACCAGCTCTAAAGCGGCCGCGGGCTGGCTGATGAGACGATTGTCGAGATATTTCACTCCGTAAGGGTCGAGCTGCATTCCCTTCTTGCCATCGGGAATGATCTTAACTACGATTTTCACCAGAAGCCAGATCATCGGCAGCCAGATGAGAGTCATGATACAGTTAAACGCGGTATGCGCGTTGGCGATCTGTCTGGAAATCACTTCGACTTCCGGACCTTTCGGCGAAATCCACTGAATAAATTTAGCGAACGGTTCGATGAACCATATGAAAATGCAGAAACCTGAAATATTGAAAATACAGTGAGACAGCGCTGTGCGCTTCGCATCTCTCGACTGAGTAATACTGGCGAGAACCGCCGTAATCGTCGTTCCGATATTGTCCCCCAAAAGGATCGGAATCGCTCCGGAAAGACCGATAATGCTGGTAACTCCGTCCGGACCCGCCTGAGAGGCGAAGTTCTGAAGCACCGCGATCGTCGCGCTGCTGCTCTGCACCACCAGAGTCATCAGCGTGCCTACCGCCGCACCGAGCACCGGTACATCAGCCACACGGGAGATCATATCTGTGAAGACAGGGCTGGAAGCCAGAGGCTCCATCACATCACCCATCGTCTCGATTCCGAGAAACAACAGTCCGAAAGCGAAGATCGTCTCGCCTACCGCTTTTACTTTTTCCGATTTGGTAATAAAAGAAATGATAAATCCGATGAAAATAATTACGAAAATATAGTCGCTGATCTTAAATGCCAGCAGCTGAGCCGTCATCGTGGTACCGATATTGGCTCCCAAAATAATAGAAATGCCCTGGGGCAACTTCATCAGCCCCGCGCTTACAAACCCGATCGCCATTACCGTAGTCGCGCTGCTGCTCTGCAGAACGGCGGTCGTCAAAGCCCCGGCAAGGACTCCGAGAACAGGATTTTTGGTCAATAGTGCAAGAATCTTTCTCATTTTGTCGCCGGCGGCTTTCTGAAGACAATCGCTCATCATATTCATCCCGAAAAGGAAGAGCGCCAGACCGCCCAGCAGACCGAAAATAATTTCAAATGTACTGTTCATAATTCCCTCCTGTGCATACGGGAAAAAGTTTATTATAAACAGGTAAAATCTGCTGAGGGGTTTTTGAAAAATCTTTGTAAAATCTTTGTTATATAGCCTTCGTTTCTTTACACAAATTTTACATAAAATATGAATTTAAATATGCCGCTGTCTCTTCCCCGACGGAAAATGTCATTTCCAGGCCGGCGATTTTCAGCGTAACATACGGAAGACTCCGATAGACACAGATCCGGCAGATTTCTTTCATCTCCCGGTCTTCCGCCCGCTGTCCGAGTTTCAGAGTTTCCGTCTGCCGCAGGCAAAATATTCCGGATTTTTCCGCTCCCTCCGGAAGAACCGCTTTTTTCCAGTCTGAGATCCGCAGCTCTTCTGTAAAAGAGGCGATTTCCTCCTCGCTACGGAGCACCTGAGGAGTCTCGTCAGTCCCTTCCGGCAGCACTGCGATCTCCTGCGACTTGAGAAGGCTTTCCCCTATAGAAAAAACCTCCGGCTCAGAAGACGCCGCGCCTCCTCCCTGACAGCCGCACAGAATCAAAACCAGAACCGCGGCTGCAGCCGCCAAAATACCTTTGTGTCTGTTCTCTTTTTGTAACACTTGATCTCCGAATCCCTTCATTTTATTTTCTCCTTTCGATATATTTCATTCATGACCAAAAGCCGGTACGCCCGGAGAATCCCCGTGAGGCAAATGCACAGAAAAATTCCGATTCCCGCCAGAACCATCCCCGCCGCCAGTAAGAGATCATCTATAGACGCTCCCGCTCCCGGAGCGAGAAGCGGCATCAGCAGCAGACCGGTGGAAATCAGAACAATGCCCGTTAGATTGGCGAGATGAGCCTTTTTCTGCTGCTGCGCATAACTCAAAGTCACCTGCCGTTTCACTTGTTCATCGAAAATCAGCGGTTGTTTCCACATTTTCCGGTATGGATCACCTGCAAGCCAGACTGATGCAGACAGCACGATGGAAGCGGTAAGACATACGGCGAACAGAAGCATGGCAAATTCGGCGTTCCAAAAAGAGAACGACAGCCCTGCGATAAAGATACCGGCGGCCCCGCCGGTCTTCTTCCACTTTGCCCGCTGAAACAGAAGAAAAGCCTCTGCGGTTCCTCTGCTTATATACAGTCCCTGCCGCCGTCCGGCATCCATCGGACCGGCAGAACATTCGCCGCCGAAACTCTCACCGCCCGAAGACCTCTCACATTTCCGTACTTCTTCCGGTTTCATCCCTCCGGCATTTTTCTCCAGCCCCTCCGCCGGGGCGTTTTCATCATCCAGAAGATAGTCCAGCGTCACGTGAAACAGTTTGCTGATCCTAATCATTTTTTCCGTTTCCGGATAGCCGCGGTCCGTCTCCCATTTGCTCACCGCCTGCCGCGATACGCCAAGCTGCTCCGCAAACGATTCCTGCGAAAGACCCGCTTCTCTTCTCAGCTTCTGAATTTTTTCTCCGAACGTCACGTTTCCCCTCCTCAGACATCACATGCTCCATACAGGCGGTCACCTTCTGCACGATGCCAGTATATCACAATCATAAAAAAGAGCTATAAAAATACGGTTGCAATTCCGTAATTCCGACGCAACTTTGAGTTGCAGCGAAAAATAACAGCAAAAATTTCGGAATCCACCGACAGTGGCTCAGCCTATTCTGCTCCCATCTCGGAGAATCGGATTTACACAGCAGCGGATTCCTTTCCTTATTATAGCATGTCCCCCGTTCTCCGTTCCCGTCTTCCTCAGACTTACAATTCCCTTACGATTTCCTTAAAACCGGTTCCGAATGAATTCATCCGCTGAAAAATATAGTAAAATAGAAGTATCGTTCAAAAGGGCCGGAAGGGAGGCAGAAAAACATGACATCAGCATACAATTCATCCGACAGCATCCATCAGCAGACACACTACGGCGGCGGGCATCGAAAAAGAAGACCTCAGCGGAGCCGTCTCAGCCGAAAAGACAAATTTCTGATCGCGCTGATCGTCATCGCCGTCCTGGGAAAATTTCTCCTCTCTTTCGGCATACCGGGAAAAGCCGACGCGGACTTTCTGAAAAAAGTGACGGTCCCGGAATGGATCAGCGTACAGCTGATCGATGTGGACGGAGCCTCCAGAAGAGGAAAAGAACTGAAAGAATTCAACGATATCGTCGTACACTATGTGGGAAATCCAGGCACCACCGCTCAGCAGAACCGAGACTACTTCAATTCTTCTGACTCCAATGTAAGTTCACATTTCGTCATCGGGCTGGAAGGAGAGATTATTCAGTGCGTCCCTCTCTGGGAAATCTCCTCTGCCAGCAACCACAGAAACTCCGATACCATCTCCATCGAAGTCTGCCATCCGGACAGCACCGGACAGTTCACCGATGCGTCCCGCCGGTCGCTGATCCGTCTGTGCGCCTGGCTCTGCCGTACAGGAGACCTCAGCAGCAGCCATATCATCCGCCATTATGACGTCACCGGCAAACGCTGTCCCCTCTACTATGTAGATCACGAAGATCAGTGGAAAAAATTAAAAAAAGAGATACAAAAAGAATTGTAGACAGAGATACAGATCAGGGGATGCCGCAGCGGCATCCCCTGATCTGTATCTTTTATCTTATCTTCCTCCGGATCTGACCTTCATCGAATCCCGCCGGCATATCCGGTTTTACCGGTCTCTATCTGTCATCCAGAATCTCTCCGTCGATGGAAATCGTAACGACGCGCAGAGGAATCTGTCTGCCGCTGGCAAACAGAGCTTCTTTTACGGCATATTCCATCCCGCCGCAGCACGGCACCTCCATACGGGTCAGAGTGATGCTCTGAATATCATTTTCGATAAAAATCTTCGTCAATTTCTCAGCGTAGTCCACCGGATCCAATTTCGGACAACCCACCAGAGTCACTTTCTCTTTCATAAACTCATTGTGAAAATTTCCGTAAGCGTAGGCGGTACAGTCCGCAGCGACCAGAAGATCAGCTCCGGCGAAAAAACCTGCGTTGACCGGCGCTAACTGAATCTGCACCGGCCACATGGTGAGCTGACTCTTCACCGGTGCTCCGCAGCAGACCTCCGCATCAGCTTTATCCGAATCATGCAGGATCGTGCGTTCCTGCGAACCTGCGCAGCCGCAGAAGGACGCTTCCTCTTTTGCCTGTTTTCTCGAGAGTATATGCGCCTGCACTGCCTCTTCGTCATAAGCGGCCGCTTCTCTCTCGATGATTCTGATGGCATCTGCCGGACAGGCCGGCAGGCAGTCTCCCAGACCGTCGCAATAGTCGTCGCGGATCAGTTTCGCCACTCCGTCAACCATCACGATGGCGCCTTCATGACAGGCCTCCGCACACCGACCGCAGCCGATACAAGCTTCTTCCTTTATTTCAACGATTTTTCTGATCATCTCTATACCTCCGTCCGATAAACCACCGGCATCAAAGAGAAAACTCATCCCTGACGCCGAACTTTTTACGGACTTATTGTAATATACTTTTCGGGGAAAGTCTGTTGGAATCCCAACAAAAAGCGAGAAAACGGTCTGATTTCCGAAACAACCGAAAATCAGACCGTATCGCGATGTCCCTGCCGCCTGCACAGATCTGCATAATGTTTTTTCCTGCCGGCATCGGTCCGCTTCTTTCCGATAACATGCGGAGGAGGGAGCTATTCTCACATGATCGGAAGATACCTGAAAATCAGGCTTTCCCTACGGCCCATAAATTTTTGATCTGAGATGCAATTCTGTCATAAGGCCAGGATCTCTCGCTTCTCGCTCTGCTGTTGGGATCGTTTACGAGAAATCCGCTGTCGTCATATCCGCGAATGAGAATGTAGTGCCCCTCTGTCGTAAAATCTCCGGGACCTACAGAACAGATGAGCACACAGCCGGAATTCAGCTGCGCTTTCATCGACGATTCCGACAGAGGAGTCTCTTCTGAATGAAGTCCGAGCTGCGCCGCTCCGGAGGTCATCAGATCCCAGCTCGTTCCTGCGCCCGGCGTATAATATCCCTCCTTCTCACTGAATTCCGCTACCGATGCAGGTGTCCACTTACTGCTTCCGGTCAGTCCTGCTGACGCCATCGCCAGACAGGTGGGTCCGCAGCCTGTCCAGCCGATCAGACCGCTTCCGTATTTCTTGTAACCCCAGCGCCTGTCCCACTGGAGAAACAGGGGAATTCCGCCCTCTTTCAGTTCCTCCCGAATATCGTCGCGGTGTACCTTTCCCGCTTCCGCAGGATAGTCCACAAGATATTCCACTGCCTCTTGATTTTTTAAAAATACGTCTATGACTTCTGTCGGATATTCACTCCGGTGGCGGATCACTTCTTTCAGCTCCGGATATTCCGGCAGAAGCGACTGCAGCTGCGATTCCTGATCGGAGGTTACCACATTGGAAGAATACCAGTTCCCCTCGTCGCTGTCGGATTTCGGTTTCAGATATTCCGCTGCATTCCAGAGAAAGCAGACGATCAGCACAGCAGCCGATATAAAAATCAGGAGCCTGCGCCGCCTTGCTCTGCGCCTTTTCTTCATATTGCGCCGCCGCGCCTCCTCCCGGGTCCGCTGTTCCCGGAAATCGATCTGCCGGCGGCTGCCGGCGTACGGCCCCCGGGATCCTCCGGTTTCCGAAACGCGTCCGCCTGAACGGCTGATTTCGCCGTAATTTCCCCGATAATCGTGATAATAGAAATCCCCGCTTTGTCTTTTCATAATCTTAATTCCTTTCCTCACGAGAAACACCCGCCTTTTGTATCTTTATCATACAAAAATGGCGGGTGCCGTTTTTTAATATCTTGTGAAAAAGTCCTTACGATTCACTTGGGGATTTCTTAATTTTTTCTCGCAGAGATCCCGTCTTCCGACATCCCCGTAGTTGCCGGAGCTTTTGGCAGCACTACGGTAAAACGTATCATTTCGTTGCGGCTCTCCGCACGGATGCGGCCTCCGTGAAGCTCCACGATTTCCTTCGCTATGGCCAGCCCCAGGCCCGCTCCGCCGGAACGCGTAGCTCTGGCGGCGTCCAGACGGTAAAACTGCTCAAAGATGCGCTCCAGTTTCTCTTCCGGAATCGTATTTCCGTGATTTTCACAAACACAGATAATATTGTCGGCGTTTTCTTTCACGCGAAGTAAAATCTCCGTCCCCGGGAAACTGTAATTAACCGCGTTGCGCACGAGGTTGTCAAAGACGCGCTGAATCTTGTCTCCGTCGCACCGGATCATCAGGTCGGAACCTGCATCGATAGCGCAGGTCAGATTTTTCTCCCGCATTACCGGACCGAATTCAAAGACAATCTGCTCGAAGAGCCGCTTGATATTGACTTTGGTCAGTTCAAGTGTGATGTGCGTAAGATTGAATCTCGTTATTTCAAAGAATTCGTTGATCAGATCTTCCAGTCTCTTAGCGCTGTCCAGAGTGATAGACAGATATTTCTGTCTCAGCTCCGGAGAGATCCCGTTTTCCTCGGTCAGCAGGCTGAGATACCCGATAATCGATGTCAGCGGCGTCTTCAGATCGTGAGCCAGATAAACTACCAGATCGTTTTTTCTCTGCTCCGCCTCTCTGGCCGCCCTCTCATTTCTCTGGATTTTCAGTTTGATTTCGTTCAGAATATTTTCCACTTCCTTCAGTTCATCCGGAAGATGAATCAGGTCCTCCGACTCGTAGAGTTCTTCTGTGGCGTAAATCAGCCGCTCCAGATAGCGGAATGTCCTGAGCCAATAATAGAAAAAGATGATAATCCACCCCACGACGCTGACAAATATGATCGTAAACAGAGCGTTGCGGTCGATCCAATGAAACAGCTGATACATCATGGAGTCTTCGTACCATATATATCGGCTGAGAAAAACTTTAGAAATTACGAGAAACACCGCCATACTGACGGAAAAAATCACAGAGGTCAAAATATATTTGCGAAAAATCCTTACGGAGAGCGAACGCCGAAACCTCTTCATATTCCGATTGGATTTATATATCTTATTCAATCTGATACCCCACTCCCCATACAGTTTTGATAAATTTCGGATTTCTGTAGGAGTCGTTGAGTTTCTCCCTCAGACGGCCGATATGCGCCATTACGGTGTTATTGTTGTCCAGAAATTTTTCACCCCAGACATCCTCAAACAGCTGTTCCGATGATACTACCTTTCCCTGGTGCTCACAGAGATACCAGAGAATCGAAAATTCCAGCGGCGTCAATGTCACGGGATTCTCATACAGATAACATTTATGAGAAGATTTATTGAGTCTCAGACCGCGGATTTCCAGTTCTTCTCTGAGAGAATCCTGCTTTCCGGCATCTGCCGGAGAACAATTACGGTTGTACTGCATCGTACGGCGGAGCTGTGTCTTTACCCTGGCTACCAGTTCCAGAGGATTAAACGGCTTCGTTATATAATCATCCGCTCCGATGGTCAGTCCCATGATCTTGTCCACATCTTCCACCTTAGCGGTCAGCATGATGATCGGAAAATAAAATTTCTCACGGATCGTCTTGCAGATCGTAAATCCGTCCACATCAGGAAGCATCAGATCCAGAACCGCCAGATCGGTATGTCCCGACTGAATATAATCGATCGCCTCCCTGCCGGTATAAAACTTATGAATCGTATATCCCTCGTTTTGAAGATAGAGTTCTACCAGGTCCGCAATCGGTTTTTCATCATCCACTACTACAATATCTACACTCATACCTCTCCTCTCCTTCATTCCTTCTTCTATCCGTACGACGCCGGTATTTGAC
>CAJLHL010000069.1 GCA_905206455.1 uncultured Eubacteriales bacterium | reverse complement strand
AGTGGCCCATGGCTGGCCAAGAGCAACTTCCTTGCCGCCGTTGGCAGCCGCGCCGCAGAAGATCATCAGCGCGCAGGGATTGACCAGGTCTTTTCCCTGTCCTACGCCGGACCAGGCGAGACCCGTTTCACCGTCCGCCTCGAAATCGAAGGATGAAGCCGCGGTGCGGATACCGTTGATGGAGTATTTATCGGTGAGTCCCGTCTTGTCCACATATTCCTCCATGACGGAACTTCCCATTTCTACGGCTAACTGTGCGAAAGCGCCGTTGCAGGATACGTTGAGAGCATCTTCAAAAGTCAGCGTGCCGTGGGCTCTGACACATGTCACGGTCGTCTGGCCGACTTTTGTACTGCCGTTGCACTCAAAAGTTCTCTGATGGATATCGGAGATGTTGTCCAGCGCCGCCGCTGCGGTGATCAGCTTGAAGGTGGAGCCCGGGGTGAAGGTGGAGGAGATCAGGCGGTTGATATATACGCCGTCGTAAGTCTCATCTCCGTCTTCTATGACAGGAGGATCTGCCGGATCATAAGCTGGCGCGCTGACCATGCAGATGATCTCTCCGGTCTTGTAATTGTATACGCCCACGGTGCCCTTATGGCCGTTGAGGGCATCGTAGGCCGCGGCGCAGACATCTGCGTCGATGGTCAGATACAGGTCCTTTCCACCGGAGAAGAACGTATCGGCGCCGGTAATGGGATTATATCCTGTCAGCTTAGAAGCGAACTGCGTCAGTGCTCCCGTGCCGATCACCCCGGCGGGGTCGCCTACCACATGGAGCGTGGCCTTTCTCACACTTCCGCTGTCATGAAACTGCCAGCCTCCGTCGTAGGCGGCGAGGACGCTGCCCTCTGTATCGAGAATTCTCCCCCGGCTCAGAACGCCGTCGGTGTACAGATGCCTGTTGGACGGAAAGGAAACCCATTGGCCGCCTTTGGTGAAGAAGCGGAATGTGAAAAACAGCGTACCTGCCAGCAGGAGCAGAGCGAGAAGAAAACAGATGATCGTCCGTGCGGTTATCTTTTTCATTCGTCATCCCTCCAGTCTCTGTCGTAATCATGTCCGTTGGAGTATCCTCCGGTGAAATTTTTTCTGTCGTATATGCCGGTGCGGCTCAGGTCCGCGCCGGATTCTTCCGGTTCCGCAAATCCGCTGTGCACACCGTAATCCTCCGGAGTGAAAGGATCCGGAGATCCCGCTTCGCTTCGATCCTTCGGTGTGTCATCGGCCGTCGGTTCGTCGAACAGGCTGAAAAAATCGTCGATTTCCTGCTGCGCCGTCTTTTCCGCGATCCCTCCGGGCGGGGAACTGTCGAGATAAGGAAGGGATTCCTCTCCGGAATTTTCAAATTTGCTGAAAAATTCTTCGATTTCCCGTTCATTTTCCTCCGGCGTCTTTTTTTTGCGGAAGAGACCGCGGTTTTTTTTCACCGGTATGTTTTCGTCGGTCAGCTCATAAAGAGGATCCGGAGGGAGTTCTCCCAGCGCGGTTTTCTTTTTGACGGCAAAGCTGGCGTTCTGTCGGGTATCCGCAGCTTTCAGAAAGGCGAGGAGTCCCCAGGCGGCCAGCATGCTGGAGCCTCCGCAGGAAATAAACGGGAAAGTCACGCCTGTCAGAGGCAGAATGTCCACCGATCCGAAGACATTGAGCATGGTCTGAACCACCAGTAGGGAGGTAGCCGCACATGCGGCGATCGTGTAATAGGAGGACCGTCCTGTCTGCACCATACGGAAGGCGAAGATGCAGAGGGTTACGATACACATTACCGCCAGAAAAGCGATGATCAGTCCCCACTCTTCGCAGAGCACGCCGAACACCAGATCGGTTTCCGATGCGGCTACGGTGTGGAGCCATCCGTTTCCGGAGCCCACGCCGATCAGTCCTCCGCTTGCGGCAGCGGACATGGTGCGCACCTGCTGATATCCCATGTCGCTGGCCTGTTCCCAGGCATGTCCCCATACGGCGAAGCGTTCGGCGACGTAAGGTTTAAAGCGCAGTACCAGGAGCAGAGCACCTACGGCGCCTCCGGTGATCAGAGACAGCGTCGCGAAATCCCCGGAGCGCAGAAAAGCGATGACCAGAAAGGTGGCGAAGAAGATAGCCGCCGTACCGAAGTCGCTCATGATCGCCAGAGATAGCAGGCAAAATCCAGACAGACACATAAAGCCAATCAGATTTCGCTTTTCAAAGAGCCGGTCCAAAGCGGCGGCCCCCGCGAAGATAAAACAGATTTTCGTCAGTTCAGAAGGCTGCAGCGACATGCCGAAGATCGTGATCCAGTTGCGTGCTCCGTGGGAGACCTCGCTGAAGACGATGTTGATCAGCAGCAGGACGATCGCCGCCGCCGCCATAAAATGCCGGGTTTTTATGACCCGATCCAGGTCTCTGAGATAAAGTCCCAGCGCTGTGAACAGGAGAATTCCGAGAAGAATGGAAATCGTCTGTTTGTACATCGCGTTCTGAAGAGCGGTGGCCGTGATAGCCAGATTGAGAGAACAGGCGAAAAAAGCCAGAATCTCCGGCTCGAATCCGGTCTTTCCCATAGACCGGGACACCAGTACATAGATCCACATGACGGCGCAGAGAATTCCGTAAGATATCGCCGTTTCCTGCCGGATTTCCGGTTTGGAAATAAAGAGCTGAATGACGGTCAAGAACTGAAATACAGTGATGTATACAAAAGAAGTCCACGGCGGAAGCGGTTTGCTCTTGCGGATGCGCCGGGCCGTGTTCTGCTGGTATTCCAGTTCTGTAATCGCTTCGAAGCGCAGGTCGGCGCCGCCGATGGTAACGGTATCTCCGTGTCGCAGCGGTCTGTCCTCCGTTAACTCTTCTCCGTTGAGGCAGGTGATATTTTTATCCGAGAGATTGTGAATTCTCCACTCCCCTTCATCGTTTCGGATCAGCGCGCATTGTGTTTTTGAAACGGTGGCCAGTTTGATCCGGACGTCGCAGTGCTTGGCTCTGCCCACCGTGCATTCCCAGTGGTTGATGGAGAATTTTCCCAGATCGGGAGACAGCAGATATCCCCAGGTTTCTTTGGGGTTGCGCACCCGCAGCATGCTCCGCAGCACGGTGATGAGGATATGGAGCGCCAGAAGAGGCATGACCCAACGGATAATCCCTGTGTAAATCTGCCCGAAAGACAGGGAGCCGTCGGTAAAACTGCTGAAAAAATAACCGACGATTCCGGCTAACTGGCTGAAAAACTGTCCGATAATGCTGCCCAGCTGAGGCAGAATATCGGAAAGACTGTTCTGCAGACTGTCGAGCGTTTCACTCATATGGAATGACCTCCTTTCCCGGTGTCACACTGTCGCTGTTGTCGAAAACGGGAGCTTCCGCCGCGAACGGTTCGCTTTCTTTTCTGGAAATAATGACGGAAAAATATTCTGCCTTCTCCGGAAAATCCTCCAGCCGGGAAAAAGTCTGCTCCTCATCTCTCCCGCAGTTTACCGCCATGGATGCGGTCCGTCTGGACCGGCGCAGCGCTTCTGTCACGGCGGTATAGTCTCCGGAAGGTTTCATCAGCACTTTTGTGCCGGTTCCCGAGAGAATGCCGGAGATATCCCGCCCGCCACGAGTCGGTTCCTTCTCTGATAAAGGAAAAGAAGGTAAAATTTCCAGAGTTTCTCTGTCTTCGCAGAGAATTTCTCCGAGACTGGCAGCAGCGGCGCAGAAAGATGGAATGCCGCTGACGATGCGCGCATCAAATCCCCGCCGCCTGAGAATATTATGTATATAACCATAGGTGGAGTAGATCGACGGATCTCCTATGGTGAGAAACGCCGCCTGTTTTCCTTCCGAGAGAATTTTAGCTATGATTTCCGCGTTTTTCTCCTGCTGGATTCTGCGTTTTTCTCTGTCTCGGACCATGGGAAAGGGCAGGCAGATCAGTCGTTTTTCTCTGATCTGCGGAAAAGCCCTTTCCACAGTCTGGTAGGACGCGCAGTCTTTCGGATCGTCGGCGGGAATGACGATTATGTCGGATTCCCTTATGATTTTCAGCGCTTTCAGCGTCAGGAGTTCCGGATCGCCGGGCCCTGTGCCTACGCCGTATAAAATGCCTTTCATCGTTTCCCCCTCATTTCCCCCTGTGAGATTTATGATATAGCGCCGCTGTCCTTGCGCCTGTCCGCGGTTTGCGGCGGCGCAGCATGTTAGGGGATCGGTTCCTCCCCTGAAGACCGGCTGAAACCTACAATTAATAATAAGGTAAACAGACGCCCAATGCAAATGATGTTTGCGTCGAAAAGGCGGAAAAGACGAAACGCCGCGCAGAGCGGTGAAAACTCATGTTTCGGATCGTAAACGCAGATCGGGCGGCGGGAGCTGGGCGTTGTGCAGAAGAGCTGAGGAAAAGGGACAGCCGTGTATCGGGAAAAAATTCACGCTCTGTCAGCAGGGGCCGCTGTGCGGCGGGATGGGAAAAAAGAGAAAAGGTTGATCTGTCAAGTCGTTGCTATAAATCGGAAAACATGTTATATTGAATTCTGAACGGGGTTGTCCGGCCCGTACCGGGCGGAACCTCAAAAAGAGCATAATTTCAGGATCGGAGAGGTGGTTATGGAACCTAAATATAAGCGAGTTATCTTAAAGATCAGCGGGGAAGCGCTGGCAGGGGACAAGCACGTCGGTCTCGACGAGGAGATGCTGGACAAAGTCGCTTTGGAAGTAAAGCAGATCCGCGATATGGGCGTACAGGTCGCCGTCGTCGTGGGAGGAGGCAACTTCTGGAGAGGGCGCACCAGCAGCAGTATGGATCGTTCTACCGCGGATTATATGGGAATGCTGGCGACTGTAATCAATTCACTGGCGCTGCAGGACGCTTTTGAACGCAATGGTATGCCGACCAGAGTGCAGACGGCGATCGAGATGAGAGAGGTCGCGGAACCTTACATCAGAAGAAGAGCCATCAATCAGCTCAATAAAAATATCGTGGTGATTTTCGGCGCAGGAATCGGAAACCCGTTCTTCTCCACAGACACCACAGCGGCCCTCAGAGCCGCAGAGACCGAAGCGGACGTCATTCTTCTGGCCAAGAAAGTGGACGCCGTATACGACAGTGATCCGGAGCTCAATCCGGACGCCAAAAAGTACGATACGCTCACACATCAGGAGGTCCTGGAGAAAGATCTTAAAGTTATGGATTCGACGGCGGCTTCCATCTGCCGGGACAACGGCATCGTCATCCACGTGTTCGCCCTCGGGCAGCAGGGCAACGTCGTCAAAGCGGTCTGCGGAGAGAAGATCGGAACATTGATTTATTAGCGATTCCAAAGAGAGTAATAAAGGAGTAAATATCATGGAAAACGTGAAAAAGAATTACAGCGAAAAAATAGAAAAGACGCTGGCGGTTCTCAAAGAAGATTTGAATACTGTCAGAGCCGGCAGAGCCAACCCTGCGATTCTCGACAAGATCAGCGCCGAATATTACGGTGTTCCGACTCCGCTGAAAAGTCTGGCGAATATTTCCGTTCCCGATCCGAGAACACTGATGATTTCCCCTTTCGATGTGTCCAGCGTAGGAGCCATCGAAAAGGCGATCAACGAAGCAAACCTCGGTCTCAATCCCTCCAATGACGGCAAGGTAATCCGTCTCATCATTCCTCAGCTCACAGAAGAACGCCGTAAAGAACTGACGAAGACGGTGAAGAAGATGGGAGAAGACGCGAAGATCGCTGTCAGAAATCTCAGAAGAGATGTCAACGACAAAGTTAAAAAAATGGAAAAAGACGGAGAACTCACCGAGGACGAACTGAAGAAAGGGCTGGATCACGTTCAGAAAATGACGGATGACGGGATCAAGAAAATCGATGAGATGATCTCCAAGAAAGAAAAGGAAGTGCTGGAGGTATAATGCATAATATGCGCATCCTGCCCGATGTAGCCGGTTTGAAAATGCCTGCTGCCGCCGAAATACTCGGCGCGGCAGGCGTATCTTATAGAATCGAGGAATTACGGCCTCACGCGGTCAGAAGAACGGAAAGTGAAAAAGAAGGAGAGATGAGAGTAGTGCGGCAGCGGGAGACGGCGGATCACACTCTCATTTTATCTATCTGCAGTATTTACGAGTAAGCGTACGGGAGGTATTATGTCAGTTCCAAATCACATCGCCATCATCATGGATGGGAACGGCCGCTGGGCGAAAAAGAGAGGACTGCCCCGGGTGATGGGACACAATGCGGGAATGAAGTCGCTGAAGGAGATCGTCAGAGCCTGTTCTGATCTGGGAGTAAAATATCTGACGGTCTACGCTTTTTCCACGGAAAACTGGAAACGTCCGGAAGATGAGGTCAGCGGGATTTTTAAAATCATGGTAAAATATATCGCCAAGGAACTGGCGGAACTGAACCGCGAGAACGTGAGAATCCGTGTCTTCGGGCAGTGGGAAGCCATCCCTGAGGAAGCCAGAGAGAGCATGGAGCTCGCCCTCGCACAGACAGAGGCGAACACGGGTCTTCAGTTTAATATCGCGCTCAATTACGGAGGAAGAAAAGAAATTCTGGATGCGGTAAAGAAGCTGTATGCGGAGACCGAAGCATCCGGCGCGAAGATCGATGATCTTCGGGAAGAGGATCTGCAGAGGCATCTGTCCACCGGACAGATGCCCGATCCGGATTTGATCATCCGCACTGGAGGAGAATTGCGGCTCAGTAATTTTCTGCTGTGGCAGTGCGCTTACAGCGAATTCGTATTCCGTGATATATTCTGGCCGGATTTCGACAAAAAGGAGCTGGAGGGCTGTATTGAGGAATTCAATCAGCGCCACAGACGTTACGGGGGCTTATAATTATGAAGACGAGAATTATATCCGGTCTGGTGATGGCGCCGTTTCTGATATTGGTGATCATCGGCGGGCCGCTGATTTCTATTTTATGTCTCTTTATCGCTCTGATGGGGATGAGAGAATTTTTCAACGGATTTAAGGCGATGGAGATTCACGCCTGCTATCCTGCGGCGGTAATTTCCGTACTGCTGCTCTATGGGGTGCACTGTCTGCAGGGATGGAAAATGATGGAAGATGGTCAGACGGTGCCTCTCTATATGGCCTGGCTGTTCGTATCGGTGCTCATGTGTCTGCTGTATCTGTTTAAAATCGAGGAGCGCAGGCTGGAAGACGCGCTGGTGACGATTACCGGAATCGTATATATCGGATTTTTCTCCTATCATGCGGTGCTCACCGAATTCAGTTATAGTGAGCTCTGCAAGGCTTCCCCCGTATGGCTCATTCTGATCACGGCGTTCTGCACCGATATTTTTGCTTATTTCGGCGGATTTTTTCTGGGCCGGCATAAACTGTGTCCGGTGATCAGTCCGAAGAAGACCGTGGAGGGATCGGTCTGCGGAATTCTTGGGAGTCTGATTTTTTCCATGCTGTTCGGCTGGTTTTTTATGGACCGCTCTCTGCTCTGGGCCTGCGGGGTCATCGGCATCCTCGGCGGTATCACGTCGCAGTTCGGTGATCTGACTGCCTCTATTTTCAAGAGAAAGATGGGAATTAAGGATTACGGCAATCTCATACCGGGACACGGCGGGATCATGGACCGGTTCGACAGCGTTCTCTTCACCGCACCTACCGTCTATTACTGCCTTTTCTTCCTTTCGGAATTCGCGAAATAGGAATTTGCGGATGCAGAATGATTTGCAGACGCGGAATACGGATTCCGGCGGCAATCCGTTCCCAATGAACATTGAAATCGAATCGGCAAAGGTGAAACGACTGGTAAGGATACGCAGAAGGAAGTCCGTTCCGCACGGAAATCGAAACGTTATGAGACAGATTTGACAGCACAAGATAAGGCGGGAATTATGAAAAGAATTTCGATATTGGGGTCTACGGGATCGATCGGAACGCAGGCTCTTCAGATTATAAGGGAGAATCCGCAGAAATACAGGGTCTGCGCTCTGTCCTGCAGATCGAATACGGAACTTTTGAAAGCGCAGACGGCAGAATTTCGTCCCCAGTATGCGGTGGTTTCTCACCGGGCTGAGGCGGAGTCGCTGCAGGAGGAAATGAAGGAGACGGGTACTCGCTTCTTGTACGGAGAGGAAGGGCTGGTGACCATCGCTTCCGCTGTCGACTGCGATGTCGTTCTCAATGCGCTGGTAGGAATGTCAGGCCTGAAGCCCACATATAATGCTGTACTGCGGAAAAAAACCGTGGCTCTTGCAAACAAGGAAACGCTGGTGGCGGGCGGAGAACTGATCATGAAGACCGCAGCACGCACGGGAGCGGTAATTCTTCCTGTAGACAGTGAACACAGCGCGGTTTTTCAGTGCCTGAAAGGGTATGACAGAAGTCAGGCGGAGAAGATTATCCTCACCGCTTCCGGAGGTCCGTTCCGCGGAAAGAAAGCGAAGGATCTGAAATCAGCGACACTTTCTCAGGCGCTGAATCATCCCCGCTGGAAAATGGGGAGCAAGATCACCATCGATTCCGCCACACTGATGAATAAAGGATTTGAGGTAATTGAGGCAAAATGGCTTTTCGGCATGGCGCCGGAGGCTATCGATGTGGTGGTTCATCCGGAGAGCATCGTGCATTCCCTGGTGGAATACTGCGACGGAGCGGTGATGGCTCAGCTGGGACTGCCGGATATGGCGATTCCCATCAGTCTGGCCTTCGAATATCCGAAGCGTCTGCCTAACCGGCTGCCGCGCCTCGATCTGAAGAAGGCGGGATCGCTGACTTTCGAAGCTCCCGATATGGAAACTTTTCCCTGCCTGAAGTTCGCTTATGACGCTCTGAAAGCGGGAAAAACTTACTGCGCCGCTCTGAACGCAGCCAACGAAGTGGCTGTGGCGGCGTTTTTAGAGGAAAGAATCGCATTCTGTGATATTTCGGACTGTCTCGATGAAGTGCTCCAGAGACACGTTCCTTCTGAGAGCGGCGATCTGGAATCGATCATCCGCGCGGACGAAGAAGCGCGCAGAATGGCGAGACATATACTGGAGGTTTAAAAGATGCACATCATTGTCGGCATTATCGCTGCATTAATCATTTTCGCCATACTGGTTATCGTCCACGAAGGCGGGCATTTCTTTACGGCCAAAGCGGTAGGGATCAAGGTCAACGAATTCGCCATCGGCATGGGACCTCTGATTTTTCAGAAAGAGACGAAAGAGACAAAATACAGTGTCCGGGCATTTCCCATCGGCGGCTATGTGGCTATGGAGGGGGAGGATTCCGAGTCCGACGATGAGAGAGCGTTCAACAACAAGCCTGCATGGGCGCGGGCGCTGGTGATCGCAGCGGGGCCGGTGATGAATTTCATCTTGGCGGTGGTCGTGCTGGGCGTGATGATCACGTATATGGGCACCTCCCTGAGTCCTGTGCTTGCGGATGTGACACAGGGAATGCCGGCTTATGAAGCGGGAATCCGGAAAGGAGACCGAATCGTTTCGGTCAACGGAGAAAATGTTTCCGACGGAACGGAGACGAGAGAACTGCTGTCGGAAGCCATGGCGGAATCCGACCGTGTATCCGTAGGCGTGGAGTCCGGCGGAGAGACAAAAACACTTCAGGTGGGAGTGGAACAGGATGCGGACGGAAACCGCATGATCGGTGTGGTTTTCGATGTAAATCATAATATTATCGCGGGAATGGCAGATGGATTGAAGAGCGCTGTGGCTGCGGAAAAGCTGATGTTTGAAGCGCTTGGAGATATCATCACCGGTCAGGGTGCGGCAGGGGACGTGGTCGGTCCGATCGGAATCGTAAATATCGTGGATCAGAGCGTTCAGGTGGGACTGATGAATGTGATCTACCTTCTGGCTCTGCTCAGTCTGAACCTGGCTCTCGTCAATATCCTGCCTTTTCCTGCGCTGGACGGCGGCAGACTGCTGTTTATCTTAATTCGGAAAATTACGGGAAAAGCGGTGAGCGATGAACTGGAAGGGAAAATACACCTTATCGGCATGGCGATTCTCTTTTCTCTGATGATATTTATTACACTGAAAGACTTTAATATGTTCATTCTTAAAAATTAAATTTCTGCAGGAATCGGCACCGGAACAGAAGGAGCTGAGATTCGGGGAAAAACAAAAGCAAAAGTGCAGACTTTGCTGCGAGGCGGGGTCCTGTGTGTATCCGGAAAGAGAAAGAAGCTGTAGTGAGGAAAGGAGGCGGATTATGAGGAGAATATCGCGGAAGGTGGTTTGCGGCGGCGTCGTCATCGGCGGCGGCGCGCCGGTGGCGATTCAGTCTATGACGAATACCGATACCCGTGACGTGCGGGCTACCGCAGATCAGATTCGCCGGCTGGAGGAAGCCGGATGCGAGATCGTCCGGGTATCTGTCCCCGATCAGCAGGCGGCTGACGCGCTGAAAGAGATCCGAAAATTCTGCCGGCTGCCCTTGGTGGCGGACATTCATTTCGATTATCGTCTGGCCGTGGAATCCATACGAAACGGAGCGGATAAAATCCGCATCAATCCCGGAAATATCGGCGCAGAAGAAAATGTTTCGGCTGTGGTGAAGGCGGCGAAAGAACGCCGGATTCCCATCCGGATCGGTGTAAATTCCGGATCGATCGAACGGGATCTGCTGAAAAAATACGGCGGCCCATGCGCCGAAGGACTGGCGGAAAGCGCTCTGCGAAATGTGCAGATGGTCAGAAACATGGGCTTTGAGGATATCGTTCTCTCTGCAAAAGCTTCGGACGCAGTGATGAATTATCAGGCACATCTGCTGATCGCGGACAAGACCGACTGCCCTCTTCATATCGGCGTCACCGAGTCGGGAACGCCGTCTGTGGGTATTGTCAAATCTGCGGCGGGACTGGGGGCTCTGCTCTTAGCGGGAATCGGAGATACGATCCGGGTTTCTCTGACAGCGGATCCTGTAAAGGAGATTCCGGTGGCGAGAGAGATTCTGAAGAGCACGGGATATTTTCCGGGCGGCATCGATTTCGTATCCTGTCCCACCTGTTCCCGCTGCAAGACCGATCTGACGAGAATTGCCGACGAGATCATGGCGCAGCTGGGCGGCATCGAAAAGGACATGCTGGAAAAAAAACTGCCGCGTCTGAAAGTGGCTGTCATGGGATGTGCAGTCAACGGTCCGGGAGAAGCTTCGGATGCCGATTTCGGTATCGCCTGCGGCGATGGAAAGGGCGTTTATTTTCGCGGAGGAAAGATCGTAAAGACCGTGGCGGAAGAGGAAATCACAGATCTGGTGATATCTGAGATACGACAATTCGTTTCAGAAATTTATCATTCTTAAGGAAAATAATACAACCAAAAGACGGATAAAATGATATGGTAGAAGCAGAAGAGTTATTTCGCTGATGCGGAAAGGGGGAACCATATGGATATTAGTTTGTTCGGGGCTGTCGTCGGTGTGCCTGTGATCGCAGTATGGCTCGCCGTCGCGGCAGTTCTTGCGGCGATCGAGGCGTTTACACAGGGACTTACGACAATCTGGTTTGCCGGGGGCGCCGTCGCGGCGGCCGGCATGGCGATTTTTGTGGACAGTTTTCTGATTCAGCTGCTGACAGCTCTGATAGTTTCCGCGCTGCTTCTGTATTTTACGAGACCCTGGGCGGTCAAAAAGTTCAACAGAGATATCGTCCGGACCAATATCGCGGCGGTCATCGGTCAGACGGGCGTACTGCAGGATGATCTGAAGGCCGGCGAACAGGGTACGGTCAAGGCGGATAATAAGCTCTGGACGGCTGTTTTAGCGGAAGGCGAAGAGGCGGTAAAAAAAGAAGAACGAGTGGAGATCGTAGCGGTAGAGGGTGTGAAACTCATCGTCCGCAGAAATATTTCCGCGGATATGCAGCGGTAACGTCCGCCTTTTGCACGGGTAGGGAGATATTATTTCAGATAAAAGAAAAGGAGAGACGATATGTTTATTTTCTTAATCATTTTAGCAGTTATCATCATTGCGCTGGTGGTTACGAATATCAGAATCGTACCGCAGGCAAACGCGTATGTCATCGAGCGTCTCGGCGCTTATATGGGGACCTGGGAAGTAGGTCTTCACATCAAGATTCCTCTTATCGACAAGATCGCAAAAAAGGTTTCCCTGAAAGAACACGTGATCGATTTTCCGCCGCAGCCGGTGATCACCAAGGACAATGTCACTATGGAGATCGATACCGTGATTTATTTTCAGATCACCGATCCGAAGCTCTACACTTACGGCGTGGCGAATCCGATGGCGGCTATCGAGAATCTGACGGCGACGACGCTCAGAAATATCATCGGAGATCTGGAGCTGGACGAATCCCTCACCAGCCGTGAGATCATCAATTCCAAGATCCGCATCGTTTTGGACGAGGCGACGGATGCCTGGGGCATCAAAATCAATCGTGTAGAAGTGAAAAATATCGTTCCGCCGAAAGATATTCAGAACGCTATGGAAAAACAGATGAGAGCCGAAAGAGAGCGTAGAGAAGCGATTCTCAAAGCGGAAGGGGAGAAGAAATCTGCCATTCTCATCGCAGAGGGTAATAAACAGTCCACGATTCTTGAGGCGGAGGCCTCCAAAGCGGCAACGATTCTCGAAGCGCAGGCGGCGAGAGAAGCAGCTGTCGCAGAAGCCGAAGGTCAGGCGGAGGCGATCCGTCTCGTTCAGCAGGCTACGGCGGACGGTATCCGGATGATCGTAGATTCCGATCCAAATGAGAAAGTCATCTCTCTGAAGAGCCTGGAAGCCTTTACGGCGGCGGCTAACGGTCAGGCGACGAAGATTATCATTCCTTCGGAAATCCAGGGACTGGCCGGGCTGGCGGCTTCTCTGAAAGGAATTGTAGAAGAAGACAGAGCTTAAAAAACCGAAACGGGAACAAACGGATAAAAGGCGATTATGAAAGAGTTTATCGAAAATCA
>CAJLHL010000068.1 GCA_905206455.1 uncultured Eubacteriales bacterium | reverse complement strand
CAGCGCCACTTTTCCGTCGTCGATCAGATAGGAATTGTAGGAGACGCCGTAGGGCTCGACATGAGAACGGCGGCCACCGAAGAATCCACGCCTCCGGAGAGAGCGCAGAGCACTTTACCGTCGCCTACTTTCTCCCGGATTTCCTGAATCGCAGTCTCCACGAAAGAGTCCATCTTCCAGTCGCCGGTACATCCGCACACCTTGTACACGAAATTTTCCAGCATCTTCTTCCCTTCTTCCGTGTGCATGACTTCCGGATGGAACTGTACAGCGTAAAATTTCTTTTCCGGACATTCCATAGCCGCTACCGGACAGACCGGCGTATTCGCCACGGAGCGGAAACCTTCCGGAACCGCCGCGATATAATCGGTGTGGCTCATCCAGCAGACCGTCTCTTTTGAGACGCCATCGAAGAGAACGGAAGAGCTGTCCGTCTTTACCAGTGTCTTTCCGTATTCGCTGACGGGAGCGGTCTCTACAGCGCCGCCCAGCATGTAGGCCATGAGCTGAGATCCATAGCAGATTCCCAGGACAGGAATCCCGAGTTCAAATATTTCCGTCTCACATTTGGGCGACGCATCGTCATATACGCTGTTGGGACCGCCGGTAAAGATAATGCCTGCCGGCTTCGTCTCCCTGATCTTTTCCATCGCCTGCGTATGAGAAACCACTTCCGCAAATACGCTGCATTCTCTGACGCGTCTGGCGATCAGCTGATTGTACTGGCCTCCGAAATCGATGACCAAAACGGACTGATGATCCATCGGAATGCCTCCTTTCTTCTCTCTCCATACAAAAATCGGATATCGCCGGCAGTTCCGACCGAAATTATCTTCCTCATCTCAGAACTGCAGATTTTGCCCCGAACAAACCGCCTCAAACTTTTCACAGAAATCCGTCTTTCACGTCCGGTATCCGATTCATTTCCATTTTCAGACTTACGCCCGTTTTCTTAAATCGTCGCTCCGTTATTTTTATCCTTCAGAATGACGTCGTGCGCGCCGCCCTCCACAATGCTCGTGGAAGATACCACCGTCAGCTTTGCCTTTTCCTGGAGTTCAGGAATCGTCAGAGCGCCGCAGTTGCACATTGTGGCTTTCACCTTGCTCAGCGTCAACTGAACATTATCCTTCAAAGGTCCCGCATAAGGAACATAAGAATCGACGCCTTCCTCAAACTTCAGCTTGCTGGCTTCTCCGTCATCGTAACGGGCCCAGTTTCTCGCACGGGCGGAGCCTTCACCCCAATATTCCTTGACATACGTACCGTTGACATTCATCTTGTTTGTCGGAGATTCGTCAAAACGTGCAAAATAACGGCCCAGCATCAGGAAATCCGCTCCCATCGCCAAAGCCAGCGTCATATGATAATCGTATACGATACCACCGTCGGAACAGATCGGAATATAGATTCCGGTCTCCTTAAAATACTCATCTCTCGCGGCCGCTACTTCGATGACCGCCGTAGCCTGTCCGCGGCCGATTCCCTTTGTCTCTCTTGTGATACAGATGGAACCGCCGCCGATACCGATCTTGACAAAGTCCGCGCCCGCTTCCGCCAGGAAACGGAACCCTTCGCGGTCGACGACATTGCCGCCGCCGATTTTCGTATCTTCACCGAAAGTCTCTTTGACATAACGGATCGTCTGTCTCTGGAATTCGGAGAAACCTTCGGAGGAGTCTACACAGAGCACATCCACGCCAGCCTCCAGCAACGCCGGTACTCTTTCCGCATAATCGCGGGTATTGATGCCCGCGCCTACGATATATCTCTTGTGAGAGTCCAGAAGCTCATTCGGATTTTCTTTATGTGCGTCGTAGTCTTTGCGGAATACGAAAGACTTGAGACGGCGGTCCTTACCGATGATCGGAAGAGCGTTCAGCTTATGATCCCAGATGATATCGTTCGCTTCCTTCAGCGAAACGCCCTCTTCCGCGTAGATCAGCTTTTCAAACGGCGTCATAAACTCCGAAACCTTCGTCGCAGGATCCATTCTCGTCACGCGGTAATCTCTGCTGGTCACCAGACCTACGATCTTGCCTTCCGCCGTACCGTCTTCTGTCACCGCAATGGTGGAATGTCCCATTCTCTTCTTCAGCGCCACCACATCCGCCATCGTCGCATCAGGAGAAATATTGGAATCGCTCTTTACGAAGCCCGCCTTCGTATCCTTGACCGCTCTTACCATAGCGGCTTCATCCTCAATCGACTGGTTGCCGTAAATGAAAGACACGCCTCCCTCTTTCGCCAGCGCTACCGCCATTTTTTCGCCGGATACCGACTGCATGATCGCGGAAACCATAGGAATATTCATCGAGATCGCCGGTTCTTCCTCACCTTTTCTGTATTTGACCAGAGGCGTCTTCAGACTCACGTTGCTCGGGATACATTCCGCCGAAGAATAGCCCGGTACGAGAAGATATTCGCTGAATGTACGGGATGGTTCAGAATAATAAAATGCCATTTTTTCCTCCTAAAAATCTTTCTTATTCACAACAAAAAACGATATTAAAATTTCACATTGCAAAAATACTTGCACCAGACTCCGCAGCCCTTTAAAGCTGCTTCCCGCAGAGACTTTCCGCCTCCGGTTCCGGAATTTCAGGAACCGATGCCGCGCACTCTACAGCTCCAATTGTTCCAGATATTCCTCCAGCGTCAGATTCTCCTCATAAATATCCGCAGCCGCGGTGAGACCTACATAACGAATATGCCACGGTTCGTAAGAATAACCCGTGATATCCGTCTTATCTTCCGGAAAGCGCAGAATAAAACCGAACTTATGCGCGTTTTCCGCAACCCATCGACCCGCCGCTGTATCGGCAAAATCGGAAGAATTCCGGTAATCGATTTCCGACGTGGAGAGATCCACCGCCAGTCCGGTCTGATGTTCGCTCTCTCCCGGACGGGCGCTGGTCTTATTCGCCTCTTCTTCCCCCTTCTGCGCCACATAATTGTCCCAGAGAATCTGCTGGAACTCATAAGAACGGTACGCCGTCGTCATAACGATATCGATGCCTTCCTCCGCAGCAGTCTCTACAAGACGATGAAACGCCTCCGCAGCTTCAGCACGCATGAATCTCGTATATTTATTGCGGTCTGCCGCGTAATACTTGATCGGCTCCAGATCCTCCGCTTTGTAAGAAGGGTCCAGATGATTTTCCGGATCCTTATTTACCAGAAGGAAGAGACCGTTTTCCTGATCTTTCTGCAGCTGCGCCTTCTTTTCCGGATCCATTTCCGCACCCTTGCCGCGCTCTTCCGCTGTCGTCTGCACACTGGCTGAATCATCGCCGGAGCCTCCGCCGCAACCTGTAAAACAAAATATGACCGCCCCGCACAAAACTGCGCACAAAATCGTGCGGACATACAGACGGCTGAAAAAATGATTCCTATGCATCGATACACCTCCTGGTCTGCGCCGCGGCTTTGCGGCATCGATATCGGAAAAACAAAATATTTAAAACAGATAATATTAATAAATAATTTTACCTCAAAAGGAGCGTGTTCACAATGGCAAAAAGAGGGAAAAACCGAGAAAAAATTCGTCCGCGGAAGAGCTCGCTCCCGCTTTCTTTCACTGTCTTCACGGATTCCATCATTTCTCTTGAAATACAAAAAGGATGACCGAATAAATCCGGTCATCCTTTGATTTTCCAATAATATCAATAAACTTTTCGGTACAGCTGAAAAGGCCGATTACATCATGCCGCCCATGCCGCCCATACCACCGCCGCCGCCGGCGAGAGCTTCGAGAGGATTGTCGCTCTTGATCTCCACTACGCAGGCTTCTGTCGTCAGAAGCATCGCTGAAGCGGAAGCAGCGTTCTGAAGAGCGGATCTCGTTACCTTTGTCGGATCTACGATACCTTCCGTCATCATATCGACGTACTTTTCCGTAGCAGCATTAAAGCCGACGCCCGCTTTGCTTCCCTTTACCTTAGCGACTACGACAGAACCTTCAAAGCCTGCATTTTCTGCGATCTGTCTTACCGGCTCTTCCAGAGCTCTCTGGATGATCGCAGCGCCTGTCTTCATGTCTCCGGAAAGCGTCTTCACGTATTTAGCAACCGCAGGAATCACATTTACGAGAGCCGTACCGCCGCCCGGAACGATACCTTCTTCCACCGCAGCCTGTGTCGCGTTGAGCGCGTCTTCGATTCTCAGCTTCTTTTCTTTCAGCTCTGTCTCAGTGGCAGCGCCTACCTGGATAACAGCTACACCGCCGGATAACTTAGCCAGTCTTTCCTGAAGCTTATTGCGGTCAAATTCGGAATCTGTCTCTTCTATCTGAGCCTTGATAAGTTTGATTCTATCCTGAATTTCCTCTTTATTGCCGGCCCCGTTCACGATGACCGTATTTTCCTTGGATACCTTTACCGTATCTGCCACGCCCAACATTTCCAGAGTCGTCTCTTTCAGTTCCATGCCGATTTCTTCGGAAATCACCGTACCGCCTGTGAGGATAGCGATATCCTTGAGCTGTTCTTTTCTTCTGTCGCCGAAGCCCGGAGCCTTGACACAAACGCAGTCAAAGGTTCCTCTGATCTTATTTAATACGATCGTCGCCAGCGCCTCTCCTTCCACGTCGTCCGCGATGATCAGGAGCTTTCTGCCCTGCTGAACGATCTGTTCGAGTATCGGGAGAATTTCCTGAATATTGGAGATCTTCTTGTCAGTGATGAGAATATACGGGTTGGAGAGAGCTGCTTCCATTTTCTCTGTATCATTCACCATATATGCGGAGAGATATCCCCGGTCGAACTGCATCCCTTCCACGACTTCCAGCGTCGTACCCATGGACTTGGATTCCTCTACGGTGATCACGCCCTCTTTGCCGACCTTCTCCATAGCATCGGCGATATACTGACCGATTTCATCCTCGCCCGCGGAAACAGAAGCTACCTGCGCGATATTCTCCTTGCTTTCCACCGCCTTGGAAATCGACTTGAGTTCTTCTACTGCTACATCTACCGCGCCCTGCATTCCTCTTCTGAGGATCATCGGATTCGCACCTGCAGCTACGTTCTTCAGACCTTCTTTAACGATAATCTGAGCCAGAAGAGTAGCGGTAGTCGTACCGTCTCCCGCAGCGTCGTTCGTCTTCGTGGAAACTTCTTTTACCAGCTGAGCTCCCATATTTTCATATGGATCTTCCAGATCGACATCTCTCGCGATCGTCACACCGTCGTTCGTGATGAGCGGCGCGCCGAAAGATCTCTCGAGAAGAACGTTTCTGCCCTTCGGTCCGAGAGTTACTTTTACTGTATTCGCAAGCTTATCCACACCTGCTTCTAATTTTCTTCTGACATCTTCGCCAAACTGAATTTCCTTAGCCATTTTATCACTTCTCCTTCTTTCTTTTTTATATTTTCATTTTACAGATGATCTCTCTTCTCCGGCTCCGCGCTCCGATCCGACGCCTGCAGACATTGCGGATGCCGACAGTCACCGATTTGAACCAATCCTGCCCTCACCGGCAGAAAGCCGCGGCCCTGTGCCGAGAAATTATTCGATTACCGCGAGAATGCAGTCCTGCGGAACGATGATGACTTCTTCACCGTCTACGTCGATTTCCGTACCGCCGTATTTCTTGAAAATAACCTTATCTCCCGGCGCTACCTGCATCGGCGATTCTTCTGTTCCAGGACCTACCGCCAGCACCTCCGCTGTCTGAGGAATCTCCTTGTTGGCGCTGGTGAGTATGATGCCTCCCTTTGTCTTTTCTTCTGCTTCAAAACGTCTGATTACTACGTTGTCGCTCAATGGTCTGATCATTCTGATTTAATCTCCTTTCCATTTCTTCTTCGGGATGACTCTCCCGAATCTCTGTACCGACTGCACGTATTTTGCTTCGGTGCTGATTTCCAAACTCCGTCGGAGCAAATAATGCTATGTTCCTGGCTCTGTGCCGGATACAAAATATGCAATTAATGTTTTTTCTTCTTGTTAGCACTCATTATGTCCGAGTGCTAACATTAATTTACCGCTTTTATCTTTTATTGTCAATATCCTTTTTTAAATTTTCCTTCGCATAATAAAACAAATACTGCTGTGCAAAACCGCTGACCTCCCCGAAGTGCTCCCGGGCATACTGCGACATGCCTTTCGCATCGCCCGGCGCATATCCGTACAGATCAGACATGATGCGCTTCATCCAGACGTCCAGGGGAAAACTTCCGTAATGCAGCAGGCCGAAGAGCATGATACAGTCCGCCACTTTCGGACCGACTCCCGGAAGGGAGAGAAGATATTCCAAAGCGTCCTTTGGATCCGCATCCCGTGCTGCGGCCAGAGTTCGTTCCCCGTCCCGCACAATCTTCCGCGCAGTTTCGATTACATACTTATCTCTGTATCCGAGGCGGCAGACCGCCAGTTCCTCCCGGGTCAGTTCCGCCAGCCGCTCCGGCGGCGGGAAGCCGAATCGCTGAACTCCGCGCCACTCTCCCAGCGGTTTCCCGAAGTTCTCGCAGAGCGTTTCCACACACTTGCGGATCCGCGGTATATTAGAATTCTGAGATAAAATAAAAGTGACCACCGTTTCCCATGGATCCTGCTTCAGCAGCCGGATTCCGCCTCCGAATTGCGCAGCCTTTTTCATGATCTCGTCTTCTTCCGACAACCGGAGTTTCAGCGCCCCGTAATCCCGTTCCAGATCGAGATAATTTTTCCAGAAGTCTCCGAAATCCGATCTGCCGCAGTTTTCGATCTTCAATACGCCGTTCTCGTACCTCAGCGCCGCCATACGGCTTCCCGCCACGCCGACATAAGCGCCGTCTTCTGCGGCCGTCCATCGAAAACACTGACCGCATTCGAAAATATGAGTCAAATCGAAATCGGCGACATCTTTTACCGTCAGAATCCGCGCATGCTCATCATAGAAAACATCATATTTTATGTATTCTGTTTTTTGACCGATCTCCTCAAATTTATTCATCGCATTTTTTCCCGCCCTGTCTTCGGGCTTTCCGCGCCCTCCGGACGCAGACCTCTGATTTCGATATTGACGGACAAAATGTTAAACGCGGTCATCTTCTCCACCTCCGCCGCTACCAGACTCTGCAGCTCCCGCGCCCTCCGCTGCAGCGAAGAACCGTAGAAAAATACGGCGGCGATATTGATCTCCACACCTTCCGGCCGGCTCCTGATACTGCACTTCAGAACCTCCGCCACTGATTCGGACAGACCGCAGGTATAATGGATCAGTTGAAGCACCGTCTTATCCGATATGGTGAACTCCCCCAGATAACTGTACGTCGGCCGTACGACACTCCGCTCCTGCATCGCGCCCTGCCGGTCGTTTTTTCCTCTGAGAATCCGCAGCGGCGCCATAAAATAACCGGAAAACTGAGGCTTAATCTCGAAAGTAGGTACAGGAATGACATGTTTTCCCTGCTCCTGACGCTGCCGCAGCGCCGTGGTGATAGCGTCCTGGCTGGCCACATCTTCGATGTGTATCATTTCCGACACCTTCGGCAGCTCCAGACGGCTGCAGATCCTCTCGATCATTTCTTCAGAAGTACCCAGGACGAGAATGCTCTTTGGCTTCACTTCCTTTATCTTCCCGGCTACCTGGCGGCGTGTTTCCGGATCCTGAAAAATCGCCGTCTTGATGGCGCTGACCTTATTCTGGTCCCGCTTTGCTGAATGGCCGGCCTGAATCGTATTTCTGCAGATGAAAAGCCCGTCGTCGACGATAGCCTCGATATGCCTGTCCCGGCAGACATTCATCGACTGATAGCTCTTTCCCGTTCCGCTCTTTCCTACTAATCCGTAGACCTTCATCGGTATCACCCCTCTCTGTATCTCCGCTGTCATCTTACCACGCCGCGCCCTTTGATACAAATTTCATCTGTTGATTTGCAAAAAAGATTGTCTGTTATTTTTTTCTCTGCTATAATAGCCTTGCTACATGTAAAATGCAATTTATCAAGGAGGTATATTGATATGGCTTATGTTATTAAAGATGTCTGCATCTGCTGCGGAGCTTGTGCGGCGGAATGTCCTGTAGATGCTATTTCCGAAGGAGACGGCATCTTCGTAATCAATTCTGACGTATGCATCGACTGCGGCGCATGTGCAGGTACATGTCCTGTAGACGCTCCTACACCAGCATAAATCAGAAATCAGCCGCGCTTTTCCTGTGAAAGCCGGGTTTCGGACGAGTCCAAATGATATTTATATGAAAAGAAAAAGCGGCGCTAAAGCGCCGCTTTTTCTTTTTATCTCAAACCCGAGCGGCTCTGCCGCTCTGTCATTCGGAATATTCTTCGCTGTGAATAATACGATAAGCCAGCGTATTGAGAGAATCCGTCACATGTACGTTTTCCACCTGAATTCTTTTCGGCACTTTCAGATCACATGTGGCGAAATTCCAGATTCCCCTCACATTTCCTTCCACCAACTTATTTGCCACGCTCTGTGCCGCCGCTTTATCCGTGGTAATGATTCCGATATCCACGTGATTTTCATTGAGAAAATCCACCAGATAATCACAGTCCATGACTTCGATATCGTTGATCCGGAGCCCGATGATCTTGGGATTGATATCGAACATTCCCACGATAGGAAATCCCGATTTATGATATTTCGAATAGTTGGCCAGAGCCTGTCCCAGATTCCCCGTTCCTACGATGACCATTCTGTACTCCCGGTCCAGTCCGAGGATCGAATTGATCTCCTTGTAGAGACCTTTGATATTGTATCCGTACCCCTGCTGACCGAAACCGCCGAAATTATTTAAATCCTGCCTGATCTGCGAAGCTGTAAAACCAATCAGAGAACTCAGCTCATTGGAGGAAATTCTCTCTACATTATTTTTCATCAGATCTTCCAGGTATCTGAGATAGATTGGCAATCTTTTAACAACCGCGTTCGAAATTTTAACATGTTCCTTCATAGTTTTTAACCTATTTTCCAATTACGCTCACAAAATACTTTATGCTTCCTGACATATACAGGTATTATAACAATAACAAATTCGCTTTTCAACACTTCCCACATTTTTCAAACTTGTTTTCCTTTGAAAAATCTGTTGAAATTTTATCAGTATCGGCCGTACTCTCCGGAAAATACGCAAAGATACCCGCTTGTCAGAATTGTATCAATAATTTAAAATATGATAGCGGCAAACATTCCGTTTTTCCGAAGCGGCGCCAGGCTCTGACACCTTCGCCTGATCAGAGCCCTCGTCGATAAAAACGATGAATCTTCGCCGGCAAAAAGCATTTCTGAAAGTCATCGGCCGATTGCGGATCCCTCGTCTGCTCCGCTGTATCCGACGCCGATGAACCGACAGGACCGCTTTTATCACGGCAATCGATTATTTTACCTTTTATCCTCTGCAATCGTGCAGAGGATATCATATAAATACATTGGAGAAAAAACATGATCGTTATTTCAGCAAACCAACTGACAAAATTATACGGCGTGGATGAAATTCTGAAAGACGTCTCCTTTCACATCAATGCCGGAGACCGGGTGGGCATCGTAGGCGCAAACGGCGCCGGCAAAAGTACCCTCCTCAATATTCTGTCCGGAGAACTGACTTGTGATTCCGGAAACTATTTCATTTCCGGCGATCTGAGAATCGGTTATTTTCATCAGAACGACCTTTTCACATCGGAAAAAACAGTATACGAGGAAATGCTGTCCATTTTCAGCCATTTGATTCAGATGGAAAATGATATGACCGAGATTTCAGAGCGGATCGCAGAACTCTCTTCTCTTCCGGAAACGCCGGAACGCGCAGATCAGATCCGCCGCCTGCTGTCCGAATACGACCGCCTTTCGGAATCCTTCCGCCTGCAGAACGGCTACGGATACAAGAGCGAGATCAGCGGCGTTCTCAACAGCATGGCCTTTCCTCCGTCTTTTTTCGAAAAAAAGACGAATTCTCTGTCCGGCGGAGAGCGCACCCGCCTGGCGCTGGCAGCGCTCCTTCTGAAAAAGCCGGACATCCTCCTTTTAGACGAGCCCACCAACCATTTGGACATCGGTACCCTGAAATGGCTGGAACAATACCTGCGCGCTTATCAGGGAACAGTGGTCATCATCTCTCACGACCGTTATTTCCTGGACCACACCGTCAACCGGATTTTTGAAATCGAAAACAGACGGCTCAGCGTTTACGAAGGCAATTATACCTTTTATGCTCAGGAGAAAAAGGTCCGCCTGATCAGCGAACTTAGAACATATGAGAAACAGCAGGAGGAAATCCGGCGGCAGGAGGACATGATCCGCCGCTTCAAAGAGCGCGGTACGGAAAAGCTGGCGAAGCGGGCCAAATCCAGAGAAAAACTGCTGGCAAAAGTAGAAGTCATAGAAAAACCTGCGGTTTCCGCTTCACAGATGAAGATTCAGTTCAAGGAGAGCTCCAAGAGCGGAAATGATACCCTGCAGGCCTTCGAAATTGCGAAGACTTATGGCACGGGGGAAGAGAAGCGCACACTCTTTTCCAACGTCTCCTTTGATATCAAGCGGGGCGAACGTATCTGTATCATCGGTCCCAACGGCACGGGAAAAACCACACTGCTCAAAATGATTATGTCGGAGATCCCGCCTACCTCCGGTCACATCAAAGTGGGACACAACATTGTCTTCGGATATTACGACCAGCAGCAGTCCATGCTCAATGAAACCTCCACCGTTTTAGAGGAAATGCGCGACGCCTATTCTCTGTACAGCGACACTCAGCTGAGGGGTCTGCTGGGCAGATTTCTCTTTAAAAACGACGATGTGTTCAAACAGATCAGCGCGCTGTCCGGCGGCGAGCGGGCGCGGCTCGCTCTGTTGAAGCTGATGCTGTCCGGGGCCAATGTGCTCATCCTGGACGAACCCACCAACCATCTGGATATCGCGTCAAAGGAAGTCTTTGAAGACGCACTTCTCGACTTCCCCGGCACCTGCGTCATCGTATCCCACGACCGGTATCTTCTCAATAAGGTTCCCACATCGATCTATGAACTGACGAAAGAAGGCATCACCGTCTATCCCGGTAATTACGACTATTATAATGAAAAAAAAGCCGCAGTCATATCTGCCAGCGCCTATATGAACAATCTGGGCAAAGAGGCTTCCTCCGATTCTGACGTCTCCTCAGAAAAATCCGTGACGGAAAAACAGCAGCGTATGGACGAACGGCGCAGAAATAAAGCTCTTCAGGCCGAGCAGAGACGAAAAGAGCGCCGGATCGAAGCCCTGGAACAGCTGATATCCGATCTGGAGGAGGAAATTGAAGAGCTGAATCAGAAAATGTGCCTCGAAGAATATATGACCGACTATGGGAAACTCACCGAACTCTCCGACATAATCGCGGATAAAAAAGAGCAGCTTGCCGGCGCCTATGAAGAATGGGCCGTCCTGAGCGAATGAGTTCTACAATTTCATTTGTCTATCAAAATATTTTTGCAGAAACACGCAAAAAAGTATTGCAATCCCCCTGCAAGCCCCTTATAATAGGCGTGTACTTAACGGAAAATGAACCATAGGAGGTTAACACATGGTATTTGATAAAGTCAAAGAAATCATTATCGATCAGTTAGATGTAGACGGATCCGCGATCACTCCGGACACAAGTCTCACAAAAGACCTGGAAGCGGATTCTCTCGACGCCGTAGAGATCATCATGGCGATCGAAGATGAATACGAAATCGAAATTCCGGACGAAGAAGCGGAGAAGTTCGCGAACATCGGCGATATCGTACATTTCATCGAAGAACAGATCGCAAACAAATAGAGACGCGAAAGTACCGTCATTCAAAAGAAAAAACAGATCACAGATACATAAAACGGATCGGAAGGAAATGCCGCGGCATTTCCTTCCGATCCGTTTTTTTCCGCCGTTTTACCGACTTCACACTTATCCTTTCCGCCTCATTTTCCGCGGCGTTCCAAAGCGATTCCCTCCAGACCGTTTTTTCTCCATTCCCGCGCTTCCCGTACTAAAAATCCAGCACCGGGCAGGCGTCCAGCGTCAGATCATCAGAATACCCTTCACGGTAGCGGTAATAGGCCGCGCAGGCGATCATGGCCGCATTGTCGGTGCAGAGCACCGGTTCCGGACGAAAGAAACTGATGCCGTGCTTTTCGCACTCCTGCCGCATCATGGTACGGAGAAGACTGTTGGCCGCCACACCGCCGGCCAGGGCCAATTTATCCCTGCCGAATTCAAGAGCGGCAGTCACTGCTTTCTGCACGATCACTTCCATCACCGCCAGCTGAAAACTGGCGGCGATATCCGCTCTGCGAATCGCTTCTCCCCGCTGTTTCATGCCGTTGATATGATTCAGCACGCCGGTTTTTAACCCGCTGAAACTGAAATCATAACTGCCTTTTTCCAACAGAACTCTTTTGAATTCATAGGCATGAGGATCGCCTTCTTTCGCAAGCTTGTCGATCTTCGGTCCGCCGGGATAACCGAGGTCTAAAACCCGGGCCACCTTATCCATGGCTTCTCCCGCCGCATCGTCTCTGGTCGCGCCCAGAAGTTCCAAATCGTTGTACCCTCTGACGTCGACGATATCCGTATTGCCGCCAGATACGACCACCGCCGTAAAAGGGGGGACAAGCTGCGGAGCGGCTATGTAATTGGCGCTGATATGGCCGTGGAGATGATGAACTCCTACCAGCGGGATATCTTTCGCAAAAGACAGCGCCTTGGCCGCAGCCACGCCGATAATCAGAGCTCCCACGAGACCCGGCCCGTGAGTAACGCCGATCAGATCGATATCATCGATCTTCACGCCTGCCTCCGAAAGCGCCTGGGAGATCACCGGCGTAATATTTTCCAGATGCTTTCTCGACGCGATCTCAGGTACCACGCCGCCGTACAGCGTGTGAATATCGATCTGCGACGATATGATATTCGAATATACTTCTCTTCCATCGGCTAATACCGCAGCCGCTGTCTCATCACAGCTGC
>CAJLHL010000067.1 GCA_905206455.1 uncultured Eubacteriales bacterium | reverse complement strand
CAGAAAACGGCATCATCACAACCCCCGCAGGTACGATCAGACCGGCCAGAGCGATGGCCGGCGGGTTCAGAAAAAAAGCTGCCGGCGAAATATAGTGAAACTGCCGCAGTGTCATCGGCATTATCCCCGCCTGCATCAGAAATATACCGTATGCCTGACTCCTCCATCCGGCGATGCGCCGCGGCAAAGACGGCCCTTTCCCAGGCTTCTCGTGAGAATCATTCTCTGTGAACACCGTTTTTCTCCCATACGACGCGATCCGGTCCCCGTGGGGCATGACGATACTGATCGTCAGCACCGCCAGAAAAGACAGCTGAAATCCCGCGGAAAAAAGTGTCGCCGGCCGGTACATCAAAAGACAGAAAGCGCAGAACGAAATACAGGACAGACCGTCGTACCTTCGGTGAGATATTTTTGCCGCGATATGAATCAGGATCATAAAGACAGCACGCACTACAGAGGGAGAGAATCCGGACAGCGCCGCATATAATATGAGGATCACAGCAGCAGGGAGATTTCCCGCTATCGTAGCGGGATTTCCTGATGCAGCGCTCAGAACACTGTAAATCAAAGAAATATGAAGTCCCGACACGGCCAGAAGATGCGCCGTTCCGTTCTTCTGAAAGTCCTCATAGATTTTCTCATCCATCTTCGTTCGGTCACCAAACAGGATTCCCGCCAGAAGCCCAGCGCCTTCTTCGCCCATCACTTCGGATGCTGCGGACAGATAAATCCGCTGAAACAGCGCCAGCCGATTCAGCAGCAGATATACGCCCCGCGGTTCCCCTTTTAAGGTAAAACCGGACTCTTCCGCCTGCATCGTCATGCGGATGCCGCGGCTCTTCAGATAACGCCGGTAATCAAAAGTCCCCGGATTTCCAGAAGACTCCGGTTCTCTCAGAACCCCGCGCACCGCAACGAGACAGCCGGTATGGGTCTCTCCTTCTTCCTCTGCCGTACGTTCCGCCCGCCTCCCGGCCTCCGTTCTGCCCGGAGAAGCGTTCTCTCCCGAGCCCTTCTCCGGCTTGTTCTCCGTCTGACTTCGTTCCTTCCTTTCAAAAAACGGATTCTTTACGGTTACAAGAATGCGTTCTCCGCCGGATCCGTCCTCATTCCTGACCCGAATCTCAAACACACGGCGATCCTTCCTGACTTCTTCCGAAACGATGCGCCCCGTCAGTTCTGCGGACTCGCCGCTCCTGCCGGCAAAAGCCGAAACATCAGCGTCAAACCAGCTGTACCTCAGACTCCCCGCCGCGAAAAAAAGCAGAAATACGACCGCTGTCTTCTTCATCAGAGGAAAGAAATAAAGAAAATCCCGCCTGAAACGCCCTGACATCTTGTACTCCAATTCGCCGTCCGGGATCTTTTCTCCCTCTATAATTACATTTATTTTATTTTTTTCTATATTTTTACATTTATTCAGTAAAAATAACAGCAGGAATCCGGCCGCCGAAAGCAGAAAGGAATATCCTCCCGCTTCGTTACAGACTGCAATCCCTGCCGTAAATCCTGCCGCACACACGGCTGCAGGTCTTCTCATACGATTTTTAACCGCTTAATAATTATGACAAAAATCTCATTCCGCAGCTTTCCTTCAAACGAAACCAAAAATTTCCGCATCCTCCGGTTCCGTCAGTTCACTCCTTGATATACAGCCCTCTGCCTACCTTTTTTACTCCATCCATCTTCTGGACGATGTTATCCACATAAACATCGATATCCGCATAATTCATATGAAAGCCCCGGTGTTTGAGATACTTCAATATCGTCAGCAGACGAATCGGGTAATCGCAGGGATTTTTGAAATAGGGATGTTTTGCGATCGCTTCCTCCATCGATTTCTGATCCGGCAGGATCGGACTGCCCGCTTCAAAATCCGCGATCTGATCTTCCAAGTTTTTTATAATGAAATCCAGATCGTCTGTCGGCTTGCCGTAGATTTTAAAATGATCTTTTAAAGTCTTATAGAAATTCAGTTCTTCTCTGATATTTTCCGCGGCGATAGGAATTTTCAGCACTGCTTCCTGCCCCGGTATGTGGGTGTCGTCCATCACAGCTTTCTCCTTACTGACAAGTTTACAGTAATTGTAAAAATTTGTCGCTTCTATTTTTGTAATTTCTGTAATATAAATTTCACATTAGACGTCAAACAGCCGCAAAGCCCTCTAATACTAATGTTTATCATACATTATATTGAACATGTATTTGCCTGTCAACTTTGTGTATGGTATAATTTTTTATCTATTTGATGTACATTTGGTGCCTTTAGGCAGGTGATAATTATATGACAGAAAAATTTGACAAACGAGCCGGAAAAAACGGCGGCATACCGTCCGGCAGCGCAGGCAGACATTCCGATGACTGGGATGATTTTCTGACTGAATTCAGGAGTGACGGCGATATTGCGGTTCGAAGCCTGGAAGATCTCGGCCTGGACGACGACTTCGCGCTTTCCGAGCTGCAGAATTCGGGCGGCGGCTCCGGTTCTATGGGACATACTTCCCGATTCGACAAGTTAAAACCCGGAGCAGAAAAGTACTCTGCCGATCCGCAGGACGGCGCTCCGCCGGAGGAAGATCTGGACTTAAGCATCTTCGATGAACTGGACGTCCTTCTGAATGAGGAAAAAGAGTCTCCGTCACAGAAAGCCGATCATGACACCGCTCTCCGTACGAACACCTCGGAATTTTCTTCAGAAGCAGAGAAAACCTCTGCACCGGATGCGGAAGGTGCCGGCAAAGCCGCTGAAGGCGCAGATGAACCGGTAGGAAGGAAAAACAGTCCCGGCAAAGCGGATTCCGACGGTCTGGAAGAAGAACCCGGCGGCAAAAGAGCGGACGCGGCGGATACACCTTCAGCCGGCGCAGAGCCCGCAGGCGAAGACAGCGGTACCGGCGGCGGTTCATCGTCTAATTCCGGTGAAAGCAGCCCCTCCGGCCCTGCTGCCGATTTGCAGAGCAAAGACTTGACCGGCCCGGAAGATCCTCTTCTTTCGAACCGCGGTACAGCAAGACAGACAGATAACGCAGATACAGATCGAGAAACACAGGTAGCTGCGGATAAACCCCTTCTTCCTGCAGCAGAAGCGGAAAATGACAAAACTATGGACAAAGAAACGAAACCGAAAAAGAAAAGGAAATCAGGAGACGGCGGACGGAAAAAGCCTCTCTGGCGCCGGATCATCCGCTGGATTATCATTCTGCTGATCGCCTGCATCATAGCAGGCGCAGCTTATGTGGGATTCGTGGTCTTCACCTCCCCTGAAATCGATCCGGACAACATCTACGGCGATCTGCAGCAGACATCGAAAATTTTCGATGATCAGGGCGAACTGCTGGAGTACGTAGACGCGTCGGTCGTCCGTACCAACGTGACCTATGATCAGATCCCTGAAAATCTGATCAACGCCTTTGTCGCGGTGGAAGACAAAACGTTCTTCGAACACAACGGATTCAATTACGTTCGCATTCTGGGTGCTATTGCGGAAAGCATCTTTACTGACAAAGATGTCAGCGGTACGAGTACGATTACTCAGCAGCTGGCCCGCAACCTGTATCTGACCACAGAACGTTCGATGACCCGTAAGATCCGGGAAGCTTATTATACGATTATTCTGGAAAAAAATCTCACAAAAGAGCAGATCATCGAAGCCTACCTCAATACGATCTCGCTAGGATACAGCGCCTACGGCGTCCAGGCGGCGGCGGACGCTTATTTCGGCTGTGAGCTGCAGGATCTTACTATCGCGCAGTGCGCGGCGCTCGCTTCCATTCCGAAGAGTCCGTCAAAATATGCTCTGATGAAAAACTACTATAATGAAGATGTCACTGCGGACAGCGAAGATATCCTCTTAGTGGGAGATACGTTCACCACCGTTTATAACGACGCTTTTAAAGACAGGCAGCAGATTGTCCTGAAGTTTATGCTGGAACAGGGCAAGATCAGTCAGCAGGAATACGAAGAAGCTCTTGCGGAAGACATCAAAGCATCTCTCCGGCCGACGGAAGATAAGCAGACAGTCTCTTCGTATTTTGCAGATTACTGTCTCGACGAAGTGCGCAGAGACCTTATCGAAGAATACAATCTCAACGAAAATACGGTGGAAGATCTGATCAACAGCGGTATTTATATCTACAGTACTTTGGATGTGGAAATGCAGCAGATCGCAGAAGCCGAGTTCAGCAAGAGCTCCAACTATCCGAGCATACGGAGTATGCGAACCGACAGCAGCGGAAATATGATCGACAAAAACGGAAACGTCGTCATGTACAAAAAATCCTCTTATTTCAACAGTGACGACAGTTTCACACTGAAATACGGTGAATTCGGTTTTGACGAAGAAGGAAATCTGATCCTCTACGCCGGACAGAGACTGAAATTCTATACGGTCAAAGGAGCCGGAGGAAACAGCGAAGAACAGATCGAATTCAGCAAGCTGCATTACACAGAGGGCGGCATCCTCTACAATATCAACGGCGGTGTCATCAGCGGAATCGATTCTCAGTACAAGACAAAAGATGCTGACGGCAACGTTATCATCAGCAAGGAGTTCATCGACAGCGACAAGAATATCTTTATTATGGGCGACGGTACGATTACCATCAATCCGGAGCACTATACTCTGAGACAGGAGACGATTCAGCCTCAGGGCGCTATGGTAGTCACAGACATCACTACCGGTCAGATCAAGGTGATGGTGGGAGGACGAAGTCTGAAGGGCCGTCTCCTCTACAACCGTGCCGATAATCCCCGCCAGCCGGGTTCCTCCATCAAGCCGATCGGCGTTTACGGACCTGCGCTTCAGTCCGGCGTAGATCTCGATACCGGCTGGACAGCGGGCAGCACCATCGAAGATAAACCGAATTATGTCAACGGCAAATTGTGGCCGAAGAACTCCAACAATAAATACGACGGCTGGATTACGCTGCGGACTTGTGTAGAACAGTCCAAGAACGTTCCTTCCGTCAATCTGGTCAATGATATCGGTTATGATTATTCCATCGACTTCCTCAAGAAAAACGGTGTAACCACCGTGGTAGAGGACGGAGATACCAACGACAAAAACCCCGCGGCTCTGGCTCTGGGCGGTATGTCAAAAGGTATCTCGCCGATCGAAATGGCTTCTGCATACGCGACATTCCCTAATCAGGGAGTGCATGTGGAACCTACCACATATACAAAGGTTACAGACAGCCAAGGCAATGTACTTCTGGAATCTCAGCCGGAAGAGACACGCGTCTTCGATGAAAGCGTAGCCTTCATCATGACCGACATTCTTCGCACGACGGTTACCAACGGCATCGCCGGCCGCGCCGCTATCGGCGTAGCACCGGTCGGCGGTAAAACAGGTACGACAAATGACAATTACGACGCGTGGTTCGTCGGATTTACACCTCAATACGCAGCGTCTGTATGGATCGGAAATGATGTGAATATCGAATTGTCACAGGGCAGTTCCGCAGCAGCGTCTCTCTGGAGCAAAGTCATGCGCCAGATCGCTCCGAAAGGTGAAACGACGCGATTCCCTTCCCAGCCGTCCGATGTGTATATGAGCGGCGGAGAATACTATGTAAAGGGAACCAGCAGAACCGGCCCGGCAGTATCCGGTCTCGACGAGGAACCGGAAGTATTGTACGATGAAACAGGAAAAGCTTATATTATCGATCCGGACACCGGAGAAAAGATTTATGTGACTGTCGATCCGGACACCGGAAAAGTTACGCCGACCACCGGCACCCCTTCGGAAGATCCGGACAATCCGGACACATCAGATCCAAACGATCCGGGCGGTACTGGTGATCCAAGCAATCCGGGCGGCGCCACTGACCCAAATAATCCAAGCAATCCAGGTACCACCGATCCGAACGATCCAGGCGGTAATACGGATCCGAACAATCCGGGCGGCGCTACTGACCCGAGTAACCCGGGCGGCGCTACTGACCCGAGTAACCCGGGCGGAGGACAAACGAATCCTCCCGGCGTAGTAGACGATTAAAAAATACGGGCAGCCGAAAAGGCTGCCCGTATTTTTTATCTCTCTTCCACAAAAATTCTTACTTTGTTTTTTCTTATTCCACCGTCACGCTCTTCGCCAGATTCTTCGGTTTGTCGATATCGCATCCTCTCTGCTTCGCAATATAATAAGCGAGAATCTGGAGCGGAACGATGGAAATCAGCGGAGTAATTTCGTCCATACATTCCGGTATGTAAATCACATCATCTGCCTGCCGCTCCACCGCCGTATTACTTTCTTTTGCCAGAGCCAGGATATCCGCGCCCCTCGCTTTTACCTCCTGAATATTAGAGAGCATCTTTTCAAAGAGACGATCCTGCGCAGCGATACTCACCACCAGAGTACCGTCTTCAATGAGAGCGATTGTCCCGTGCTTAAGCTCGCCGGCGGCGATAGCGAAGGAATTTATGTAAGAAATTTCCTTCAGCTTCAGAGAGCCTTCATAGGAAACAGCGGCGTCCATCCCTCTTCCGATAAAGAAGATATTGTCTCTCTTATAATATTTCTTTGCCAGATCCGCAATCTGCCGCTCCTGTTTCAGCACCTCTTCTATTTTTTCCGGGACGGTCAGCAATTCTTCAATATAGGTGCGGTAAACGCTGTCCTCCAACGATCCTTTCGCTCTGCCCATATACAGACCGATGAGATACATGCAGACCAGCTGCGTCGTATATGCCTTCGTAGAAGCTACCGCGATTTCCGGACCCGCCCAAGTGTAGAAAACATCATCGGACTCCCTGGCCACGGAACTTCCTACCACATTTACCACGGAGAGAATCCGTGCGCCTTTGCACTTGGCTTCACGCAGCGCCGCCAGAGTATCCAGCGTCTCGCCGGACTGACTGATAGCGATGAACAGAGTATTCTCGTCGACAAACGGATCTCTGTAGCGGAATTCCGAAGCGACATCGACTTCCACACTGATCCCCGCTAACTTTTCAATCACCGTCTTTCCGATCAGACCGGCATGATATGCCGTTCCGCAGGCTACGATATACACTTTATTGAAATTCTCGATCTCTTCTTTTGTCATACGAATACCGTCGAGAACGATATTTCCCTCTTCATCCATCCTTCTGGTAATCGTATTTCGAATTCCCTTCGGCTGCTCGTGAATTTCCTTGAGCATAAAATGATCGTATCCTTCTTTTTCCGCGGCATCCGCATCCCATGTCACATTGAATACCTCGCGGTGGACCTCCCTGCGCTCCGCATTGTAAATCTTGACGCTGCTCGCCGTAAGAACGACAGTTTCGTTATTTTCGATAAGATAGATTTTTCGCACATGCTTTAAAATCGCCGGGATATCCGAAGCGATAAAATTACAGCCTTCTCCGAGTCCGACGATCAGAGGACTGTCCTTTCGCACTGCGATCAGTTTCCCCGGTTCATCAGCACAGATAACGCCCAATCCGTAAGCGCCCTGCATCTTTTCCACCGCCTGAAAGACGGCATCCTCAAAATCGCCGTGATAAAATATTCCGATGAGCTGCGCGATGACTTCTGTGTCTGTCTCAGAGTGAAATTCCACTCCGTGTTCGCTGATCAGCCATTCTTTGAGCTGCATGAAATTCTCTACGATGCCGTTATGAACGACAGCGATCTTTCCGCTGCGGTCACAGTGCGGATGCGCATTTGCATCGGAAGGCGCTCCGTGAGTCGCCCACCGCGTATGACCGATAGCGAGATGGCCGTACAGGTTTTCACCTGCGATCATATCTTCCAGATTTTTAATCCGGCCTTTTTTCTTTCTCACCATCATGCCGTTTTTTGTGCACAAGGCGATGCCCGCTGAATCATAACCTCTGTATTCCAGACGCTTCAATCCGTCGATGACGATATCAGAAGCGTTTTCATCTCCTATATAACCTACAATTCCACACATAATCTAACCCCCTAATTATCTGTAAATACTTACCTGTTCTAACACAATATTCAGATTCAGTATATCAAAACAGACTCTCGCTTACAACTGATACATTTTTCATCCATGAGATAACACATGACAGCCCGTTCCGACGATTGTGTCAGGAGTATTCCCGCGTTCTGCCGCCGGGGAGGGCTTTCAGCGCCCCCGTTCTCTCCGTCAGCCGCAGATCAGGTCGTAAAGGGCCTGATAGAGATCATCGCACGGCCGTACACCGCTCTCCGGTGCGAAGACCTCTCCGTTTTCTTCCATACACACCTCAATCCGCCTTTGTCCTGGATATCTCTTTACGATATCGCCGAGCTGACGAATGATTTCTTCGAGCGCTTTTCCCTCAGGAATACGAAGATGTATCCGCGCTTCATCCCGGCGGAGGTCCGCTGCATTTACCGCTCCTGCGCGGTTTCCCAGACTCTGCTGCGCGTTTGCGCCGTTCCGATACGTTCCTGCCGGGGAAGAAATTTCTCCTCCCGCTTCCGCCGGCGACCGGTAAGCATCGATTTCTTCAATCTCGGATGCCAGAATTTTCGGCTGATCGTCCTCTCTGAGCTGAAGATTCCCCCGGACGACGACGATGCCGTCGTCCCGGAGTTTCTCCCGTACCTTTTCGTAGACATTCGGAAAAACGATGACTTCTGCCACACCGTACAGATCCTCAATCTGCAGAAAGGCCATCATCGTATTTTTCCGGGTAATCATCGTCCGCCTGGATACGATCATTCCCGCCAGCACTACCCGCCGTCCGTCATTTTTCGGATCCACATCATCCTCGGAATCGAGAAGCTCCGTGGTGATCGTGGATACCTCACGGATCCGCTCCGCATAGTCCTCCAGAGGATGTCCGGAAACATACACACCAAGAACATCCTTTTCCATAGCCAAGATCGCCGGTTTATCAAAATTTCTGACATCCGGCATCTTCACCTTCATATCGGCCCGATCCACCGCATCGCTGATACCTGATCCCAGATCGCCCAGATCGCCGAAGAGCGAAATCTGACCTGCTACATTATTTTTCGATAGATTGTGCGCCGATTCCAGAAAAGACTCATAGACCGCGAGAAGCTGCGCTCTGTTTTCATTGATCGTATCAAAGGCCCCGGCGCGGATCAGACTTTCGATGGCTTTTTTATTAATTTTGCTGATGTCCAGAGAATTGATAAAATCTTCGAAATCCCCGGAAGGATTGTATTCCTTCCTCGCTCTTATGATCTCATCGATGACGGCGTCTCCTACATTCTTTATTCCCATCATTCCGAAACGGACGGCTCCGTCGTGAACTGAAAATTTCTTTTCACTCTGCAGCACATCCGGAGGGAGCACCTGAATGCCCATCTCCTTGCAGTTCCGGATATATTTCGCAACCTGACGGGGATCGCCCTTTACGCTGGTCATCAGCGCAGCCATAAATTCCGCCGGATAATGCCGCTTCAGCCAGGCTGTCTCATATGCCAGCACGGCATATGCCGCCGCGTGAGACTTGTTGAAAGCGTATGAGGCAAATTTGACCATATCCTGAAATATCGCCTTTGCCTCTGCCTCCGGCACCCCATTGCGGACGCATCCCGGAACGTCCACCGTTCCGTCTTCCAGCAACTTGCCCCGGACGAAATACTCCTCTTCCTGCGCCATCACATCGGCTTTTTTCTTGCTCATGGCGCGCCGCACCAGATCGCTTCGCCCGTAGGAGTATCCTGCCAGATCGCGTACGATCTGCATCACCTGCTCCTGATAGACGAGACATCCGTAGGTCACCGAGAGAATCGGTTCCAGGGATTTATGAGTATAAGTAATCCCCTCCGGATTTTTCTTGTTGGCGATATAATCCGGAATCGAATCCATCGGACCCGGACGGTAGAGCGAAATACCGGCGATGATATCTTCAAAGCAGTCGGGCGCAAGATTTTTCATAAACTGCGTCATCCCCAGAGATTCCAACTGAAACACGCCGAGCGTATTACCGGAGGCGATCAGTTCATAAACCGAACTGTCATCATAGTCCATATGGCTGAAGTCCACGGAAACTCCGTGAATTTCCTCGACAGCGTCCAGAGTGTCCCGGATCACGGTCAGGTTCCGCAGTCCGAGAAAATCCATCTTTAAGAGACCCAGCTCCTCGATAGTCGTCATGTTGAACTGTGCGCTGACGCCTTTATCCGACAAATACAGAGGCACATAATCGTCCAGAGGATCTCTGGAGATCACCACGCCCGCCGCATGGGTAGACGCATGGCGGGGCATTCCCTCGAGCTCTTTTGATATATCGATGAGATATTTCACCTGACGATCATTTTCGTAGGCCTGTTTCAGCTCCGGATTCAGAGAAAGCGCTTTGTCGATGGTCATATGAAGGTCGAAAGGAATCATCTTTGCGATGGCGTCCGTCTGGGCGTAACCCATCTGAAGCACGCGGCCGACATCCCGCACCGCCGCCTTCGCTTTCATCGTTCCGAAAGTGATAATCTGAGAAACCCGTTCTTTTCCGTATTTTTCGATGACGTAATCGATGACCTCTCCTCTGCGTTCATAGCAGAAGTCCACGTCGATATCCGGCATGCTTACCCGCTCCGGATTGAGAAAACGCTCAAAAATCAGCCCGTATTTTATCGGATCGATATCCGTAATATGAAGGCTGTATGCTACGATACTGCCCGCCGCCGAACCTCTGCCCGGTCCTACGGCGATATTGTGCTGTTTTGCATAGTTGATAAAATCCCAAACGATGAGAAAATATTCCACATAGCCCATTTCTTCGATAGTTTGGATCTCATACTCGAGGCGCTGCCTCAGTTCCGGCGTCACTTCCGCATATCGTTCGGCAATGCCTCTATCGCACAGCATCCGCAGATAGGACTTCGCATCCATCCCTTCAGGCGGAAGAAACTCCGGCAGATGGAGGTGTCCGAACTCAAATTCCACATTGCACCGCTGAGCGATTTTATAGGTGTTGTCGACCGCTTCCGGAATATCCGCAAAAATCCGACGCATTTCCTCTTCCGATTTCAGATAAAACTGATCGTTCGGAAAGCGCATCCGGTCGGTATCGCTGACATAAGCGCCTGTCTGAATGCACAGAAGGACATCGTGAAATTCCGAATCCTCCCGATTGATATAGTGAACGTCGTTGGTTGCCACCAGACCGATGCCGGTCTCACGGCTCAGCTGCTTCAGCATCGGATTGATCCGCGCTTCCTCCTCCAGCCCCTGATCCTGAATTTCAAGGAAAAAATTTCCCTCTCCAAAGATGCTGAGATATTCCAGCGCCTCTTCCCTGGCGCCTTCATAATCCCCGCGGACGAGAGCCTGCTGCACTCTGCCGGCGATACAGGCGCTGGTGGCGATAATCCCTCCGCTGTATGCGCGCAGCACCTCATTGTCGATCCTCGGTTTATAATAAAAGCCTTCCGTATAACCCCGGGAGACTATTTTTATCAAATTTCGATAGCCCTCATCCGTCTCGGCGAGAAGGATGAGATGACCGTTTCTCTTGTCCTGTTCCACATTCTTATCGAAGCGGGTACGGGCCGCCGTATAGACCTCACAGCCGATGATCGGCTTAATCCCCGCTTTTTTTGCCGCACGGTAAAAATCCACGACACCAAACATGGCGCCGTGGTCAGTAATTGCAAGAGAATCCATGCCCAGCTCGGCCGCGCGCTTTACGAGAGGCTCGATGCGCGCCGCGCCGTCCAGCAGACTGTACTCTGTATGAACGTGTAAATGTGTGAAGCTCATGATTCTACTCCCATTGCTGCGTCGATCTCTTCGAGGCTTTCATATTCCCGGTAATCCTCAGGAATACTTCCGCCCTTGAGATATATATTTCTGATATATTTTGCTGTTTCTTTTTCTCCCTTTTCCCCCAGCATCGTCAGAAGAAACCCGATCTCCTTCCGCGTCTCGGGGTGCATCAGAATCTTCCCGCCGCCCTTGCAGAAATACCGGACGGCGCTCTGCTGCGTATAGGCTTCCTTCTGGTAGATCTTGCAGGCCGCTACCCGGTCGCAGTACATCTCTGCCACGTAGCGGCGCGGCATCCGCATTCCCTTCACTCCGCCGTACTGATGTTCGTTGTAATCCAGCCAGTACTCAAAATGATGACGGTTGCGTCCTTTATGGTGCAGCCAGGAAACCGAGTAACCGTAGAGCTCCCGCTCATAGTTATTAGGACTCCGGTTTCCCTGAAAATACCGGCTTCCTCTCGAAAATTCCGTCCAGGAATACTTTGAGAGGTCGTGGAGCAATCCCTGTTTGTACAGGCCGATCTGAAAGCACATGCGCATGACCGTATGGCGGTGTCTCGTAATCGTGATGAAATGTTTCCATGGATGCATATCTTATTTTTCTCCCAAAGTCTGCCACATCATTTCTCTATCGTCATATCGTCCTTGATTTCCTTCAGCTTCTGATCGTACATTTCGCTGTAAAGCAGATAGTAAATTTCTTCCAGAGACTCGTCAAAAGTCTCACCTCTGAATTCCGCTTCATGTTCGTCATAATATTTTTTCGCTTCCTCTGCGAGAACGTCTTCTTCCTGCTCCGAACGGATCTTGTCGAAACAGGTTTCCGTCAGATACTGAGACATATAGTAAAATTCGATATCCTCATCGCTGATATCGTGACTGGAGAGGAATTCTGCATTGCCGGTCTTCATCTGATTCAGGAAAGTATCCAGACTGCTCTGATAAGAATTCGAGAAAACCGACGGATCCTCTTTTTCGTAATACTGCCTCAGAGCTTCCGCATTGATCATATCCCCCAGCGCCAGCGATTTCTGATCGGAGGTCAGAGGCTCGGAAGGATCGAATCCCTGAGTATACAGCCAGAGAGTGCAGAAATTCTCAAACTGCCCGTTGGTGATCGCTTCATCGTTTATTTTTACGATCCGTCCGTCGGGATCCTCGTCGCCTCCGCAGGCGGCAAGTCCCGCCAGAAGCACCACAATAAAAAGTATGGCTGCCGTTTTTCTTAAGGAAGGTTTCCTCATATCCTTTCCTCCGTTTTTCTGATTTGACCACAAAATTAAAATTCAGACACCGCACTGCGTCCTTCGTTTTCCGGCGAGGCCGGAGCAAGAAAGAAAACGATACCGGCCTGCGCTGTCTGCGGTGGGAACCATTATATCACATCCCGTTTTATTTTTATGCGAAAACCGTCAGAAAGTCTGTAATCTCTGT
>CAJLHL010000066.1 GCA_905206455.1 uncultured Eubacteriales bacterium | reverse complement strand
TCGTTTCCCTCCTCTGCAGACAGAAAGTTTTTCCCATCCGCATATCGGATATCATCCCCAGTTTTTAGACAGATTGTCTAAATGATACAAGAAAAACTCTCCTGCCAGCCCCCCTTCCTGACAGCCCTTTAAAAGATGTTCTTTCGCCTCCTCAAAGGTAAACCATTGAGCGAAATCCAGCTCATCCTGCGCAATGCCGTCTAAAGAAGTCTCTTCGACAATAACGCCGAAATTGAGCATCAGTGTATTCGTTCTGGGGAAATACTCACTTTTATTATATTTTAATTTTTTTACACTCAGACCCAGTTCTTCCTTTATTTCCCTTATTACAGTTTCTTCCGCACTCTCGCCCTGATTAACATAGCCTGCGACCAATAGATATTCTTCGCCCCCATATTGCTTTATCAGCACGATATGATCTTTTGCCCGGTTCATTACAATCATACTGCAGCACACATTATACAAAGGAAAACGAAAAGCATTACAGTTGGGACAAAAAGGGACCATTCTTCCTTCACTCTCCAGAAACTTTTCTATAAGTCCCATCCCGCATTCTCCGCAAAATTTCATTATTTTTCCTCATTCTTCGGCGGGAAACGAATACATATCCTCAAATGCAATCCTTATTCGTTTCCCGATTCATCACCCTTCAGTACATCGGCCAAAGAAGTATCTTCAAAGAACGTATCCGCATTGTAAAGGAAGAGAATCTGAGAGATCTTTTCCGTCTTGATCAGCTCGGTCAGATCATCATAATAATAACGCGGGTCCACCATGATAATTTCGTCATAGTAAGGCAGAAGGAATGGCACGAAACAGTTGGCATATGAATCCTTAAGGATCAGCAGAGGCCCTTCCTTGCCGGTGTCATTTGCCGTGGTGATTCGGATCAGAGGGTAATTTCCGCCAAAGAAGACGGCGTATTTATCTGTACTTTCCAGCTTTTCACTGTCATACAAATTCGCACTCTTTCTGTCCTCCTGCACATAGTCCACGATATATTGAACCGAAGGCTTATATCCGCTCTGCCCGTCTTTTTCCGTCCCTTCTGAAGCTTCGATTTCCGCTTCCATCTTATCCGCATCCTGCTTCGGCACCCAGATCTCGATCGTATCTTTCTTTTTCAGAGGAAATCCGCTTTTAGACGCCAGCGTACCCGCAAAAGAATCGGTAACCGCATAACGCGTATATTCCACTTCCTCCGGATTCGGTATCCCCAGAGCCGGTGCCGCGTTCAAAAAAGCATAGTACGCGCCCTTTGTCGTCCAGTGATGATCCGTATAATAGTAAATATATTCACTTTCATGTTTTTTCAGCGTGTCATACGACTCGATGAAATTGATATTCGGAGAAATCGACTCTTTCAGTTCTTTAAGATTCTGATTCTGATCCGACGCAGGCGCAAATTTCGGCATGTAGTCTTCCAGTACATTGGCCGCTGTCGGTACCACCATCATAAAAATACGCAGGTCGGTATTCTCCGCCAGCTGGTTGATCGCTGCCACATTGGCTTTCAGGTGTTCTTCATCCGGTTCGGAAGCGGCCTGAAAGAGGTATCCCCGTTCCCCCCGATAGACGCCGTTGGAATCACTGCTCCCCATCAGCAGCTGAAACCGCGAGCGCAGGGAAATCCAGAAATCGCGCGCCATAAACTGATCCGCCATATAAGATTCGCTGTGCTTCATAAAGCGCCCGTCCAGCAGACTGGAAACCGATATCTCCGGCTTTTCCGCCAGCATGCGGTTCTCCTTTTCGGAAAATTCTTTGTCCGGCAGAAGAATATTGGCCGCAGTGATAGCAAATATCAGAACGACTGCCGCAAGTCCGGCAAAAATCTCTCCCTTTTGCAGAGCGTTCAAAACCGTTCCCTGTTCTTTTTCCTCTTTATTTTGCGGTGCATCCGAAAAGCTGTTCCTGCGAAAAGGAAACTTTGCTTTCATCCGATCTGCAAAACGATTTTTTCCAGAATCCGGTTCCGATACATTTCGCTCCGTTCTGCGATACATTTTCATCCATTTATGTAACATCTGTCTCCTTCCTTTCCGGCAGATCAGAACCTGAAATACAGGAACGGATTATATGTCTCATTTACGAGGAAAGCGATACACAGCACAAACATCAGCGTATAGCAGACGAACGCCGTGGCTTTCGGTGATTTCGACATTGAAATCAGCCGATCGAGAAGATTGTGAAGCGCCGGCCCGCAGGTCAGGATCATGATACCGATCAGAAGCAGATTGGAGGTCAGATAATACAGACCCACATCATCTGCCAGCGGATGAGCGCCGAATCCGAACATGACGCCGAGCAACGACGCCGCATTGCCCAGAGAAGGGCTGGAGAAAAACACCCAGCCGATCATGACGATTCCCATCGTATAGAGATGCTGCAGAAACTTCGGTGATTTTTCCAGATATTTCAGCAGGAAATATTTCTCCAGCGTGAGAAGCACTCCGTAGTACAGTCCCCAAAAAGCGAAGTTCCACGCGGCTCCGTGCCACAGACCGGTAAAGAGCCATACCACAAACATATTGCGGATATGTTTTGCCGGCGTTACGTAACTTCCGCCCAGCGGTATGTAGATATAATCCCGGAACCAGGTCCCCAGAGAAATATGCCACCTTCTCCAGAACTCGGTAATACTCGTAGAGATATAAGGATGATCGAAGTTCGGTTTAAATTGGAAGCCCAGCATCTTCCCGAGGCCGATGGCCATATCGCTGTATCCTCCGAAATCGAAATAAATCTGAAAGGTATATGCAATACAGGCCATCCATGCAGAAAGCACGGACATATCCGCGATATCCTGCGCCGTAATCGCGGTAAATACCGCGCCGATATTATTTGCAAAAATGACCTTCTTGGTCAGTCCCCGGATAAACTGAACCGCTCCCTCACCCGTCTGACTCACAGATAAGCGGCGATTTTTCAGCTGATCGTCGATATCTTTATACTGAACGATAGGACCCGCGATCAGCTGCGGAAACATCGTGACATAACAGCCGAAAGAAATCAGATTCCGCTGTACTTTCGTCTCTCCCCGGTAGACATCGATGACATAAGAAAGCGTCTGGAAAGTATAGAAAGAAATCCCCACCGGAAGCGTCACATCTACAGACGGCAGATCGAAAGGGAGAATCTGATTCAGGTTTTCCGTAAAGAATCCATAATATTTAAAAAATCCCAGCAGACCGATATCTACCGCAATCGTAAAAATCAGACTCCTCTTCGCGGACTGTTTGCCGATCTTCCGCCGTTCTTCGATATCGAGTCCCATCAAATAATTAAAAATAATACTGAATATCATCAGTACCACATAAACAGGCTCTCCCCATGCGTAGAAAATAAGGCTGAATAAAAGCAGCACCGGATTCTTCAAAACTTCCGGCGCCGCGTAATAAAGCAGCAGCGTTACAGGCAGAAACGCGAATATGAAAATAATACTGCTGAAAACCATCCCCTGTGCCTCTCTTAAATCATAAAAACTTAAATTATTGCTGTATTCTCTGATAATGACCCCGTCTGATCCGGTCTTTTTACATCGCGTCTACAAACCTGTTACAGTATTCTTCCGCATCCGGCGACGTGCAGTAAAACAGGAAATTTCCTTTTTTCTTGACAATCGCTTTTTCCAAAAGAGCACACTGCGCCGCCCCATATCCATCGAAACTCTTCTTCTGATTCTCGATGCGCTCGTCTGCAGCCTCTTCCAGAGACTCCATCTGCTCCTCCGATTTTACCTTAACGATCAGAAGCTCCTCCACATCCATCTGAGAAACCGGTTTAAAGTAAGCGATTCCCTCATAGTCCTCTGCATTCAGGCCGAAGATCCGTTTAAAATCCAGGACTGTAGCCTGTCCCATTCCGTCAAAGACTCCTTCCTCCTGAGAATCGCCGGCATCTTCATCGCTCGTGTTCTCCTGCTCCCCGCTCTGCTGCGGACTCGTCTCCGTATCAGAAGAAAGATTGCCCTCCTGCTGTTCCTGCGTCAGATCCGGCACTACCATTCGCGCGATCTCCTCGACACTCTTGTCGCTTCCCGCATTCGCCGACAGAAGACCGGCGATAAAGATCACCAGAAGAATCAGCAGAATTCCCTTTACGATATTATAACGCAGAAGAGAATTCTCTCTCAACTCATGTATAAAATTCCCGATTTTTCCCTCAGACTTCATAACGTTCTCAACCTTCCCGATAAAATTCCTCCCTGTACTTCTCACTGGAGACCAGCGCAGGAAGCCATATAATAAGCCCAGGACTGGTAAAAGCTCTTCTGCATATGCAGGCCGTCCGGCGCATACATATCAGGCCGTATCAATGCACCGGCGTCGATATACACCAAACTGTGCTGAGCGCACAGCTGCTGAAGCGCCGCATTATAATTCGTCACCGCTGCCAGATCCGGTTTCTTGCTGATCGCTTCATCACTCGGCAGGATGATCGAGCAGACGTAAATCTGAACGTCAGGAATATCTTCCTGAAGTCTGGCGATGAGATCGCTGTAGACGGAAATAAATTTCTCCGTATTTCCGCCGTAAATCAGGCAATCGTTCATTCCATATGTAATAAAGACCTGCCGTGGATTTCGCGATACCGTTTTCTCATAATCTTCTTCTGCGGTAATGATACTGCGTCCGATGGTCGCCGCTACACTCCTAACCGGCAGAATACCGTAAGCCTCGAAAGCTTCGGCCTGTGAATCCCCCATCACCACCGCGTCAGAAAAGATCTCAGCAAGATCGGCCTGTCCCGCATTCGCGCCCGCGCTGGCCCCCATCGCCAGACGCTGAGCGACCGCGGCACGAATCGAACGAACTTCCTTTGCAACAGCAGAAGTATCCTGCGAATCATATTTGCTCAGAATCTGCGTCCCCGCATCGACAGACTCTACATTCTTCCAGTTATTATCGATCCTTTCCGCCCCCGGAAACTTTATCAGAATCAAAATAAAAATCGCGATAACAAAATAAATCAATACCGCAACTGCGATTCGGCTCTTTTTTCTCACTTTAACCTTCATTTTCTCATACCACCCCGCAAGTGTTAATCTCCCGTTAATCCCTTCTAAAAAATGCCTTTATTTACTAAAGGCATCCGTGACAATCTAAAAATAGAGTATGTCTTCACGATTGAAATTTTAACCGTAATCATAATAGCACGTTATATTATTATTTTATATAGAAACTTGCGGAATATTTATTAATTTTTTCTTTAACATTCGATTGTCCCGCTTGACTTCTGAGCCAAAAAGATCTATCTTAAATATAGCGCAAACACCCCTCAGGGGTGTAGTCTAAGGAGGTGTATCATGAAAGCTGATAAAGCCAAAATAGAAAAACTGCTGAAGACTGCCCGGGGGCAGCTGGACGGTATCCTGAGAATGCTGGATCAGGATCGTTACTGTATCGATGTTTCAAATCAGATCATGGCGACACAGGCCATTCTCACCAAAGTGAACAGAGAGATACTGATCGCTCATATGAACAGCTGCATCATGAATGAGACCGACGAATCCAACAGAACCGAAAGAATCGATGAACTGACGCATGTTCTGGAAAAACTTCTGAAATAATAATCTTTATATCCGGCTGTACCGGGCAGAAAGATACAACGCAGCATCTGTATCTGCGTTTGTCTGCACCGTGATACAGTCATTGCCGCCTTTTGCGGAAGGAAGGAGAGATTTATGAAAAAACAAAATTTCGTGATCACAGGAATGACTTGCTCTGCCTGCTCTTCACGAGTCGAAAAATGTGTATCGGCATTAGACGGTATATCCGATGTCAGTGTTAATCTACTCACCAACAGCATGCGCCTTTCCTATGACGAAAATATCACCGGAGAGGACGAGATCATACAGACTGTCATACGTGCCGGATATGGCGCTGCTGTAAAAAATGCGGGCGCTGCCGCGCCCACGGCGCAGACACAGCAGGGCAGCACGCCTCAGGAACAGCAGATTCGTAACCTGAAATTCCGATTTATCGTTTCACTCTGTCTGTTGATTCCTCTGATGTACATTTCGATGAATCACATGATTTATTCCGCGCTCGGTATAGATCCTCCGGGATTTATGCTCAGCTATTTTCACGGAGATGCCAATGCTGTCACCTTTGCTTTCTCCCAGTTTCTTCTCCTGCTTCCTATCGTATGGCTGAACCGGGCGTATTTTGAGGTGGGATTCCGCACTTTAATTCACAGAAGCCCCAATATGGACAGTCTCATCGCGGTAGGAGCTTCCGCAGCTATCATTTACGGCATTTTCGTTATCTTCCGCCTCAGCTACGGCCTGGGACACGGCGATGCGGAACTGGTCAGCCGCTACAGCATGGATATCTATTTTGAGTCAGCAGGTACCATTCTCACACTGATTACCTTAGGAAAATTTCTGGAAGCGAAATCAAAAGGAAAGACCAGCGAAGCGATCGAAAAACTCATGGATCTCGCCCCGAAAACAGCAATCGTGGAACGAAACGGACAGGAAACCGAAATTCCCATCGCACAAATCGAGGAAGGCGACATCTTCATCGTAAAACCCGGCGCTTCGATCCCCGCCGACGGCGTCGTCACAGAGGGAGCTTCCGGTGTAGACGAATCCGCCATCACAGGAGAAAGCATCCCTGTGGAAAAAAGCGAAGGAGACCGTCTGATCGCCGCTACGATCAACAAAACGGGCTATCTCAAAGGAAGAGCTGTCCGGGTCGGAGAAAACACTACCCTGAGCCAGATTATCAGTCTGGTAGAGGAAGCTTCCTCATCAAAAGCGCCTATCGCAAAAATGGCCGACAAAATCGCCGGTGTTTTCGTCCCTGTTGTCATGGGGATCGCCGCCGCTGCATTCCTCATCTGGATTATCTCGGGCGCGACTTTTGAATTCGCTCTGTCTATCGGCATCGCGATCCTCGTCATCTCGTGTCCATGCGCTCTGGGATTGGCTACCCCGGTGGCGATCATGGTAGGAACCGGTAAAGGCGCAGAAAACGGAATTCTTATAAAATCCGGCGAAGCGCTGGAAATCGCCCACAGCATCGATACCGTAGTCTTGGATAAAACAGGTACGATCACAGAGGGCCGGCCGGCCGTCACAGATGTGATCCCTATGGCCGGCCTGTCTGAAGAAGAGCTGATACGTATCGCAGTAAGTATCGAGACTCCGAGCGAACATCCGCTGGCTGAGGCTGTCGTGAATTATGGAAATGATAAAAATATCGTTCCGCGCCCGCTCACAAAATTTGAAGCGGTCAGCGGCAGGGGAATCCGCACGCAAATCGATCAGACAGAGTACCTGGCCGGAAATACCGCATTTATGGAAGAATGCGGCATCTCGGCCTCCGCCGTTCAGCAGCGTCTCGGAGAACTGGCAGATCAGGGAAAAACTCCGCTTCTATTTGCGGCAAATGATGAGATTATCGGCATGATCGCCGTAGCTGATGTGGAAAAGGAGAGCAGCCGCCAGGCTATCCAACGATTCCACCAGATGGACATCGACGTCATCATGCTTACCGGAGATAATGAACGCACCGCAAAAGCCATACAGAAACGCATGGGAATCCGGCAGGTTATCTCTCAGGTCCTTCCGGAGGAAAAAGAACAGAAAATTGCGGAAATTCAGGCCGCCGGCCATAAAGTAGCCATGATCGGCGACGGCATCAATGATGCTCCCGCTCTTGCCCGCGCCGACGTAGGCATCGCGATCGGTGCGGGTACCGACGTCGCCATCGAGAGCGCGGATATCGTACTGATGAAAAGCGATCTTTTGGATGCGGTGACCGCTGTACAGCTGAGCAAAGCCGTTATCCGGAATATCCGTCAAAACCTGTTCTGGGCGTTCTTTTATAACAGCATCGGTATCCCGCTGGCTGCCGGACTGCTCTACCCAGCCTTCGGCCTCAAACTCAATCCGATGTTTGGCGCAGCAGCCATGAGCCTGAGCAGCGTATGCGTCGTGACGAATGCCTTGAGATTGAAATTCTTCAAACCGAATAAAATACTTTCTTCCGGCTCCGACCCGGATTATACTGATAAGGATGAGGAAAAAACTTCCGCCCCTTTGGCGGGATCGTCGGAAACAGTATTTGAAAATCCGCAGACCAGCCATATTTCTCGCCGGTCTGCTCCGGAAAAACAAAAGGAGGACAAAATGTCAGAAGAAAAAAAATATGATGCAGTAATGGAAATCGAAGGTATGATGTGCCATAACTGTGAGAGGCATGTACGCCAGGCCCTCGATGCGATTGAAGGAGTGCAGGCAGATGTAGACCACGAAAAAAATACAGCCAGCCTTACCCTTTCCGCAGACGTACCCGATGAAAAGCTCATCAGGGCAGTAGAAGAAGAAGGGTATAAAGTCCTGAATGTTACCCGCTAAAAAACATTAAAAGAGAGAGGAACGAGATTTATCTGTAATCGCGCTCCTCTCTTCTGCTCTAAGATCCGAAATTTATACTCTTCGGTCCTTACTCCAATCTTTTTTAATAATATATATTCGCCGTTCTTTGCCGAAAAGCTTATTTTCCCTTCCGTTTCTCTCTTGGACAAAAGAAAATTTTTCCGATCTCCCCGTCTTTCTTCGATTCCCCTTCCTTTTTTCCTTCGGTTCCTCTTCTTTCACCCGGTCAATCCACTCATAGTAATTCAGCTTCATCTTTGTAATATACGGCGGCATCCTCTGATTCCATACAGAGCGAATGAACATCGCCAGAAGAAAACAGAACGCCGCTTCATAAATAGTAATGTAGACAGATGAGAATTTCATCAGATCCGCAAATTCCTCCCAGCCGACGCCCTCTTCAAATGAAAGCATACTCTTATATCTTATTCCTTCCGGATATAATTTTCTCCCCAGATTGACAGCATAGGAGCCGTTTCCTCGAAAAAATAATACTATAGCCATCACCACAAGAATAGAAGACCACAGATAGAGATCCCCCGATCCATCGTCTCGAAAAATACGATCCAACCAGCGAAAGGCAACAAATCCAACTACAGCCCATGCCAATACAAAGAAGTTCTCCAGCAGCGAAACGCGGCTGCCGCCCTGCCACGTCAACGCAAAATAATAAAATGGAAGAGAAAGCAGATAAGCGATCACCAGCATAACAGGCGCCGCAATCAGCGATTTCAGACAAATAAACAGTTTTCTCAAAATAGTCCGCCTCCTTCCTTTAAGCATTGTCTTTCATTAGACGCAGAAGGCGGAAAAATGTTACACATTTCTACAAAAAATGACATGTTAATTTCTTAAAAGTTATAATTTTTTCTAAATGGGACGAGTCCTTTCCATATCAGTGCAACAATCCGGTGTCTCCACAGGTCTTACAGCTGCATTTGCGAGATCATAGAAAACCGATCTTCAACACATTATTTTAATTTCAGGAGGTACAAAAAATATGAAAATGAAAAAATCTAAATTTATTCTGGTTCCGTTGCTGCTCTTTGCCCTCATCCTCAATACGATCCCGGCATTTGCCGCATCCTCAGAAAGCGCCGCAGCAGCGCAGGACGCAGAAGCACGGCAGATTAACACAGTTACTGTCACTTTTACTCCGTCAGGTCTTACAAAAGGAATTGCGACAGTCTACGCTTCAGCATCGGGAAATGTAGAGTATATCAAAATTAAAATCACACTTCAGGAATACGACTCTTCCAGCGGCAAATACGTAAACTCACCGGGGCCGTCTTATTCTTCCTACGCTCCTAATAAATCGTCACTTTATTACTCTCACACATTCGATCTTTCAGCATTTAAAACTTATCGTGTAAAAGTAGAAGTAACTGCAAACTGCAACGGTATCGTTCAAACCAGCGGCACATATGAGTCTCTGAATTAAATAAATTAGGTACCATCTTGTATAAAGATGGTACCTAATTTTATTTTTCTTGCAGTTTATTATTGAAACGAATCTGCAAGAGCAATTACTTCTCTCTCTTGTAAATCCCCTGATATATTAATGATTTGTTCTTCTATCATATATATACCAGTCACTCCACCGGTACTGTAGTCATTTTTACAATACAATTCAGCGTTCTTATCCTGCAAAACTACTCTCCAGTAATCACCGTAAATTGTTATTTGAGAATTCTGTTTTCGTTTTCCTGAGTCAATCCTCAAGATATCTTTTGAGTCTGCAGGATTTATGTATGTATATGAATAGGTATACATATCTTCATCATATATTCTAAAATCTAAATCCTGAAATTTATATCGCTGCGGCACCACTTGAGGAATTAATAATACTGGTGTTTGCTCTTTCATCAGATATAGATCTGATTCTTCCATAATATTAAAATTCTGGAACTGCTCTTCATTATAATCTATCTTCCCATTACTTTGAAATTTTATATAGGTCATAATTTTATTTACCACTTCTAAAACCGGATTCCCTGCATACGCCTCCTGATCGCTGATCAGTACCGCCAAACCGCTTGACGCAACAAATACCGCACAGAGAATACATAATACCGCGCCCGTTCTCCGTAAAAAGCCAAAACGCCGCTTTGGATAAACTTCATTTTCCCCGCCGGCAGCTTCTGCTGCTCCCGGAACTGTACCTTCTTCCATAAACGAGAGATCCGGTTTTGGAAATTCTATGGTAGAATCCTCCGCCATCCGCTGAAAAACCTCCGCCATCTGTTCCTGAATCCGGCATTCGCGTTTCGTGAAATCATTTCTCATCTATGAACTCACACCCCCTCCCGATCGATTTCATTGTAAATGTCTAAAAGCATTTTCAGCGCCCTGTGAACATAAACTCTTGCCGTACTATATTTCAATCCCGTGATCTCAGCAATCTCCTTTTCACTGAAACTCCAATAATATCTCAACTCAATCAAAATACGATATTTTTCAGGCAGACGGCTGACCGCTTCACAGATATTTTTACGTTCCTCTTCTTTGACAAGAACTTCGAGAATATCCTGCTGAACTGTCTGAATTTCAATCTTCGATATCAATTCATCAGAAAACTCAAGTTCAATCCGCGTATACCTCCGGCTCAGCGCTGTACGCATTTCATTTCTCGCAATTGTGAACAGCCATGATTTCACGCGCTCGGGATATTTCAACTGATCCAGATTTTTCCATGCCCGTTCAAGCGTAGTCTGGACTACATCTTCCGCTGCAGTCTTGTTTTTCAATACCTTAAGAGAATAGTAATACAAACCTTTATAATGAGGAAGGATTTTTTCTTCAAAAAAGGCACGCTTCCAAGAATCATCCGTCGTATCATCACGGCTTCCACTATATTTTTCTCTTGCTTTTCCAATTAATGTATTTATACTCATAAAATTAAAATCTATCCATTGCAGTTCATCTGCTGTAACAACGAGCTCTATTCATTCAAATAGAAATTCACCATATAAGTCAATACTCTATTTTTGAAGTAATTTTACAATATTTAGCTGACACGATTTATCTCCTATTACGGTTTTATCAGATATACAAAAAAATTTCAGACTAAAGATAACTCGATTTTCTTTTTTCCAAAGAGTATTTCGAAAATTTCGTAAAAATAAATATCATTAAAATGAGATAAGAAATTCTCCCCTTTATTCAGCATAGATGAACACAAAAAAAGACTTCGGATCTACCGAAGTCCATAAAAAATCTCAACCTGACCATCATTCTTCTCATTCCAATTATTCTTTGTCATGCTCTTCCGGCCCGGTACTGCCGGAGGAGATAGCCCCCGGACGCATTGCAGTATCCGTTCTGATCCACATATTGTCTTTCGAAACGGAGACAGTATCCGATTCCTCTTCTTTAAGCTGCTTTTCTTTCAGATCAGTAGCTTCATTAATCAGGGTATAAATTACAGAAAAGGCAGGAACTCCTAATAACATCCCCAGCACCCCTGCAAGACTGCCTCCGACGGTTACAGCCGCCAATACCCACATACCCGGCAGCCCGATCTTAGCCCCTACGACTTTCGGATAAATTACATTGCCTTCGATCTGCTGAAGAATCAGCAGGAAAATGACAAAAACAACCGCCTTAAACGGCTCTTCGGATAAAATCATAACAGCTCCGATTACTGTTCCGATCAGAGCTCCAAAGATAGGAATTAATGCTGTAACCCCGATCAGAGCTCCGATCATCGCCGCATATGGAATCTGCAGAATCAACATGCCGATGGCGCACAGTGTTCCCAAAATAACAGCTTCTGTCGTCTGCCCCATAACAAAAGACCGAAAAGTGACATTCGATACACTCGCCACGTGGATGATCACATCCGAACTTTTTTTCGGAAGCCAAACCTGAATCAGACGCTGAGCCTGCTTTTTCAAATTTTCTTTATCGAGCAAAATGTAGATAGAAAATACTAAACCTACTACAAAATTAAAAATACCGGAACCGATTCCTCCAAAAGCGTCCGCCGCCTGCGCCGCTATTTTCGGGCCAGCAGTCGTGATCCAGTCCATGACCTTTTGCTGCAATGAACCGAAATCAAAATTGAAACTCTCAGCCAGACGTCCTACCGCCGTATCCGACAGAGCGATACTGCTGCTCCATTCACTCAGGCTTTTTCCCAGGCTTACCAGTCCCTCAGCGATAACATAGAGGGCGTTTATCAGTTCGGGAACAATCAAACATACGATAAAAACAAAAATCCCTGCTACGAGAAGAACCGATATCACTACCGCCAACGGCCGTCTCATTTTCTTCAGCCGCGGATTATTTGTTCTGGCAAACAGAATCCGCTCAATCGGACGCAACGCCACATTTAAAATCATAGCGAGAATCACACCCAGAATCAGAGGAGAAAACAAATCCGCTACAGACAACGCCGCGTCACCTATCACATCAATATATCTCAATGCCAGATAAATGACAAGACAGATAGCCACAATTCGAATCAGCCAGCGTGAAAGTTTTCTGCTTTTCCGGGGATCATCGATAAAACTCATAAAGCATCACTCCATTCTCAATTATTATACCCTTTTGAAGCCTTTGAATATTCATTATACCATAAGCGGCAAACACTGTCTGCTACCTTCTGCCCGCCGATCGCTAAACACTCCAAACAAATCGGATAAAATGGTCTCTCTTTTTAAATATAGAAGTGACGTTCCCCTCGCTGTGCTGTCCCGTTTTGGACACCCGCGCTTCCCGCTCACAAAAAAAGCAGTCTACTTTCGTGAACTGCTTTTCTCTCAAAACCGGCAATGTCCTATTTCTCCAGGCAACAGAAAGGAAAAAGCATCCTTCAATTTCTATCTGCTTCCAGCTGCTGCTTTTCCTTTCTTCCTCCGGTCGATTCTCTTTCTTCTTTTTCTTGATGTTCTTGCGGCAGTGCAGCAGGTTGAGAATCTCCCTTCGCTATCGCATTTTCCCCTGCGGCTGAAGCCGCGTAAATTGTTTGAACCGAAAGCCGCGTAAAATGCGCAGTCTCCCCGCTTGACGG
>CAJLHL010000065.1 GCA_905206455.1 uncultured Eubacteriales bacterium | reverse complement strand
TGTTCTATCGTCACCGGGGTGTCCTCCACTACATCGTGAAGTAGCGCTGCGCATACTGTGACTTCCTCTTTCATCTGCTCCGCCAGATGATACGGATGAAAAATATAAGGCTGACCGCATTTATCCGTCTGTCCGTGATGTGCCCGATACGCCAGTTTCATAGCTTTGTTTGTCAACGGTGTATAAATCATCTGTCTTCTCTCCTCTGTTTTTCTCTTTTGTTTTTAGGGACTTTTACGCCAGAACAAATTTCTTTACCGCTTCCGCCACGCCGAAAGACCGCCGCGCTTCCGCCACATAATCCGCCCCGTTTTTCAGCTCCGGCACCGCGTTGGCCACGGCTACGCCCAGCCCCGCCCATTCCAGCATTTCGATATCGTTGGTATTGTCGCCGCAGGCCATGACCTCCTCCCTGCGGATCTCCAGACTCTGCGCAAAACGAATTAATGCCTTCTGTTTTGAAACATCCTTCGGCATCATTTCCAACAGATATTCTTTCGATTTGGCCATATAGAGCTGATCCCCCAGCAGCGTTTCTAAATCTCTGCGGATGGCAGGAATTCTTTTCGGGTCATCGAGAATCATCATCTTCGGTGACGGGCGCAGTTCAGCCTTTGTGAGATCACCGATTTCCCGTATTCCTGTCACTTTAGAATCCGGATCGATCAGTGTGGATTCGCAGATTTTATCCACTACGATATGATCCTCATCGTACATCTGAAGATAGAGTCCCCGCTCCCTACAAAAAAACGCGATCCTTTTCATCAGTCCAACGCTCAGACTCGCAGAGTACAGCGGCGGCTGTCCTGCCCGGCGAATCACCGCTCCATTGTAACAGATCACGGGACATTCAGATCCCAGTATCCCGGCATAAATTTTCGCCGACGGATAACTCCGTCCGGTGGCTATGACGATTCCGACGCCTCGTCTCTCCGCTTCCCGCAGAGTTTCAGCCACACCCTCCGGAATCGTACCGTCCGGCATGAGAAGTGTATCGTCCAAATCCAGCGCTATCAATTTTATCACTTTTCTCTGTCCTTTCAAAAAACGCAGCAGAACTCGCGGGACTTGTCCTGCGCGCCTTCTTAAAACGGCTGACCTCTTCCTGTCCTCAAAAGTGCCTGCGTTATCGCGGCAGAATACAAAAAGAGGATCCCCCGAAATCTGCTTTACACCACATCAAAAAACGGTCAACTTTGCCGTTTTGCGATATCACCTGCAAATACAGAAAACTTTTCGGGACACCCTCCCATAAATTCATTTCTCTCACCGGCAGACGATTCCGCCTGCTCCGACCGGAACCGGTTCAGCATCCGGCCCCTTGCCTTTTCTATTCTAACTCTGTTTTATCAGTGCGTCAAGCGTATCCAACTCATTGTCCTCACAGGAATAACGGGACGCACCGCGCAGCATCCAGCCGCTTTTTTCGTTCCACAGCTCCGCAAAAGTATAGCTGCAGTAATCCTTCGCATACTCATTTGTGAAAGCTTCTTCTTCCCTGTACAGAACTTTACAGGACTCCTCATCCTCAATCTGGACAAATACATTCTGCACATCATATAAATTCTTATCGGCAGAATGTGCACCTGCGATATTCATAAACAAAATCACCCTTCTCACATCCTCTGGAATCTTTCCCAGATGGATGACCATGGTCTCGTCACTTCCTGCCCCGATACCGGTACGGCTGTCCTTTTTCAGAACGATACTGCCCGTACTGTCCGCTCTGCTCCTCTGACCGTGAAACACGAGTTCCGGCTTTTTGCCACCGTCATATTCCACGACAGCCGCAAGATTCAGATCATAGCTGTTGTCGGAAATTCCCAGAACCATCCCTTCCACCACGCCCTTGATCTTCTCTTTTGGAGTACCGCTCTTGGCATCCCATCCCAGCTTGACCGTAAGGGTCGTGTCTCTCTTCTTGACAGGAACCACGATTGAAGATTCCAGTACGAGTGTCTCTTTTTTCATAGCCAAATACCTCCTGTATTTATTTTACCATTTTTGATTCAATTATCAATCTTGTAAATCAAATTCATGTTGAACCCCCTTATTTTCTCTAATCAGAACCGTTTTCTGCAAAGTCAGTTTGATCGGAAACGCAAAAATCTCCTCGGCAGAGCGCCGGTGAATACCGCCGCTCTGTTCTACCGGCCGGTTTCGGCAAATGAAAGTCCCGCCCGCTGCGCCGCACACCGTATCGGCTTCCTAACGTAAGCTTTCCCCGATTGAAAGACCTTAGCCCCGGAGATGGCAGAAAATTAATACTGTATACTTACAATTTTCGACACCGTTCTTAATTGACATCAGCAATGTATATGAGTATACTTACTCTATTATTTTTTACCGACAATAATGAAGGGAGAACTCATATGGCAGACATGACAGGAAAAACCGTAATTATCACCGGAGGCGGCAAGGGCCTGGGCTTTGGAATTGCAAAAGCATTCGCGAAAGAAGGTGCGAATCTCGTCATCACGGGACGTACCGCCGCTACGCTGGAAAAAGCAAAAGCTGAGCTGGAAGCCCTCGGCGCTCAGGTGATCTATTTTACCGCCGATGGAGCGGAAGAAGACGCGGTAAACAGTGTGGTCGCACAGACTATCGAAAAGTACGGCCGCATCGACGTGCTGATCAACAATGCGCAGGCCTCCAAATCCGGTCTGATGCTGGAGGAACATACCAAAAAAGATTTTGATCTGGCGATCAATTCCGGTCTTTACGCCACGTTCTTCTATATGAAAGCATGCTTCCCTCATCTGAAGGAGACGAAGGGAGTCATCATCAACTTCGCGTCCGGCGCCGGTCTCAACGGCAGACTGGGACAGTCCTCCTACGCTGCGGCCAAAGAAGGGATCCGCGGCATGACCAGAGTTGCAGCCAACGAATGGGGACAGTACGGCATCAATGTCAACGTGGTATGCCCGTTGGCTATGACCGAAAGCCTGGCACAGTGGAAAGAAGATTATCCGGAGATCTATGAAAAGACGCTGCAGGGGGTTCCGATGCGCCGCTTCGCCGATCCGGAAGGCGACGTGGGCCGTGTCTGCGTCTTTCTGGCTTCGGAAGACGCATCTTTCATCACGGGAGAGACGATTTCCGTACAGGGAGGCGGAAGCCTGAGACCGTAAAATTCTGAAAATCCGTGGATTTTCAGGCTAACTGGCCCTTCGCTCCACATCCCCCGCAGATGTTTGAAACGTTCAAAAAAAGAACGAACCGCTTTCCGTAAAGAAGAAAGCGGTTCGTTCTTTTCATTTCTATTTATTGCCAATAAATTTGCAGACGGTCTTTGCTTCCAGTCTGCGGTCTTGCTTTATATCATTCATAAAATTGTCATTTTTCGTTTCGTCCCCGGCAGGGACAGCGGAATCCCCCTGCTGCAGACGGGAGTTCCCCTCTGCAGGCCGAAATCGCGTTTCGGCTGCGGCGCGCCTTGGCGCATCGCTTTTCCGTTTAAAGATATCCTTCCGATGTCAGAAACGAATTAATTCTGTCGTACTTGGAAAGCACTTTTGTCGCGTACTTCGTATTGTACGATCCTTTTTTGACGCTGCCGATTCCCCAGTTATAAGAAGACAGAGCTTTGACTCTGTCCTGACCGAAGGTGGTCAGCGCCTGGCCGAGATATATCGCTCCCATCTGTATATTCGGCTTCATCTGCAGCAGCTGAGCTTTAGAAAAACCATAGCTCTCTCCCGTAGAAAGTTTGATCTGCATCAGTCCGGCGCAATTATGAGAATTCAGGATTCCCGTATAAAATGTGCTCTCGCACTGAGCGACAGCCATCAGCAGTTTAGGATCCACGCTGTAGATTTTGCCGTAAGCATCAAAGTAGCGGACCATATTTGCGGCTTCGTTCATCGGCACATTCGGATTGATGTGCACGATATAGGCAGCGCGACCCTTGATGGAATTGGAATCGGCTGCTTTGAAATAGGACGCGGCGTCTATTTCATCATCAGTACTGATATACACGCCCGAATAGCTTTCGTAATACGACGACCATCCGAACGGTTCATAAGAAACGATTGCGTTTAGCGGAACATACACTATTGTATTCTTTACCAGTACAGGTTGCTCCATGAGATCGATCTGAGATGCAGTGAGCTTCGGAATCCCGATTTTTGAATCCTCTGCTTCTGATGTCTCGCCGTCCGCCGTTTTATCGGCTCCTTCCGCAGCCGGAACTTCGTCTGACATCTCCCGGGCGTTCGGCCCGGACGTCACGACAGCTTCACTGCTGCCGCTGCCGACGGTGCCGTCCTCTGTCTCTGACAGTTCTCCACTGTAAACCTCGGCGGCCTCATCGGCAGCATCGAAATTCATCGCGCTGCTGACTTCAAATACAGCATTCAGAATCACTGCATTCGTATTTTCCCCTGTTACATTTGCCTGTTCATTCGTCAAGCTTGCATCCCCGTTTTGAGCGTCCTGATACACGACAACGCTGATGTCCGTACGGACGGCTGCCGGAACCTTCTCCAGATTGTTTTTCACTCCCCTTTCGGTAAGGTTCTTCTGTACAGGATTCGTCTTCAAAATTTTCAGTGTGCGGCTTTCGTTGTCCATTTCCGCCTCAAACCCCATAATCTTTCCGATTTCTGAATCCATCGGAACGTAAAGGCGGTCATTGTGCATGAGAAATGGATTACTAAGTTCATAGTTGACTATGTTTTCCCCGTTAATGACAATGTTTTTCAGAAAAAAATCACCCTGAATGACTTCATCCGCATAAATAGAAATTGAAGAGAAAATTAAGATCGTCAATGAAAGCCACACAGATAAAAGCTTCTTTGCCATATCTTTCTTCCTCTCTGCGGAACGTATGTTGTTTTAACGTACGAGCAGATTATATCACCCTGATCTTCTAATGTCCAGAAATAATTTAATCAAATAGCCATTTCTTCCGTATATTATACGACGAATTATCCTTTTTTGTATAATTTTTCTATACAAATAGACAAATTAGTACAAAATATTTCTAAACGCATCCAATCAGACCAAATTGGACGGCGTATTATTTTTCCAGATAGTTTCTTTTATTTACCACCTGTCCGCCGCGCACAAAAAAACGGGGAACACGCCGGTTTACGGCACAGACCACCTCATATCCGATGGTGCGGTATCTGTCTCCCACCTCGTCGGCAGAGATAAATTCCCCGCCCTGGCGGCCGAAAAGGACGACTTCTTCTCCGATTTCGACATTTTCAAAACCGTTGAGATCGATCATACACTGATCCATGCAGATACTGCCGAGCACTCTCACCCGCTTTCCCCGAAAGAGCACTTCCGCGCGTCCGCTCTGCGCTCTGGTATATCCGTCGGCATAGCCCACGGCGATGGTGCCGATCTGATCTCCCGGCGCAGAGGTGTAGCGTCCGCCGTAACTGATCTCACACGCTTCCTTCACCGTCTTCACATGGACGATTCTGGTCTTAAAAGACATCACAGGACGAATTTTCAGCTGTTTCCGATCCACCTCTCTCGAAGGATAAATGCCGTAGAGGATAATCCCCGGACGCACCATATCATGATAAGTGTCCGGCATTTCCATAATAGCCGCACTGTTGGCCGCGTGTTTCTGTTTTATCTGTATTCCCCGCGCACGAAGCTTGTCTGCAAATTCGAGATAGCGCCGGTGCTGATTCAGAGCCCGCGTCTTATCTCTTTCATCCGCCGTGGCGAAATGAGTAAACAGCCCTTCGATCCGCACATCGGGAAGTGACGCGATCTTTTCCACTTCCTCCGCTCCCCGGTCGTCAGCAGAAAATCCGATTCGCGTCATTCCCGTATCGACTTTGATATGAATCCGGGCAGTCCTGCCTGTTCTTCCCGCGGCATCCGACAGAAGGCGGGCCTTTTCGCAAGAGGTCACCGCATGCTGCAGATCCGCCGCTACTGACAATTCCTCCGTGCCGTAGGGAATGTTTCCCAAAACGAGAATATCTCTGTCCGGTTCATACTGACGCAGCTCCAATGCTTCATCCAGGCTTGATACCGCGAACTGATCGGCGCCCGCCTCCTTCAGCGTCCCGATCACGTCCTCTGCAGAATGACCGTATGCATTTGCCTTAACTACAGCGCAGATCTGAACGTCCGCTCCCACTTTTTCCCGTATATTTTTCATATTATAAGACAGAGCGTCCAAATCGATTTCCGCCCATTTCGCCTCTGTCTTCATCTCATCACTGTAACTCATCCATCCTCTTTTCTGACGTTATACCTCTCATAGCCGGCTTCATCCAAGACTCGCAGACACCGGCTCCTGTCCGCCTGCTACAGCGACCTGCAGGCCGCTTTCTGTCCGAACGCTGTTTTTCGACGATTCTATCTTACCAATGATCCATCCGCCGAACAACTGTAAAATGAGAAGAAAGACAAATAAAACCCACTTTTTTACAGGAGAAAAAGCAGAAACAACTGCAGGATTTACAGGTTTCGCCGCTTCCCCCAAATCAAACCGAGACGATAAAAAACACCGGAGTCTGATTCGACTCCGGTGCATCTGACTTCTAAAAACTTTATTTCTCCAATTCCTCCAGCAGTTTCGGAATGACTTCAAACAGATCTCCCACGATGCCGTAATCGGCGAAATTAAAGATGGCTGCATACCGGTGAATATTGATGGCGATGACGATATCCGACTCCCACATACCCACGATATGCTGTGTCGCACCGGAAATGCCGCATGCGATGTAGATTTTCGGCTTTACCGTAGCGCCCGCCTGACCGACCTGATGTTCAAAATCGATCCATCCCAGATCCACAGCCACGCGGGAAGCTCCCACCACTCCGTTGAGCTTGTCGGCTAACCGATAGATAATATCAAATCCTTCCGGTCCGCCTACGCCTCTTCCGCCGGATACGATAATATCCGCATCCGTGAGCGCCACCACTTTTTTGGCTACTTTTGCCACCTCGCGGATCTGCGTCATCATATCCGCAGGATCGGCCTCCGGCGAAACGGCGATGATCTCACCCTTACGGTCCGGCTGGCGGCTGCCTTCCAAAACTCCGGGACGTGCTGTGACAACAGCCATTTTATTCTCATCTGCAAAGACGATTTTACCGAGGAAATTTCCGCCGAAAGATGTTTTGTCAGCAGAGAGCTTTCCCTCTTCATCGAAGTAAACTCTGCCGCATTCGGAGATAATTCCGATATCCATGCGCGCTGCGAGACGAGGCGCCAGATCACGCCGGTCAAAGACCGAACCGAACAGGAAAATCCTCGGATGATGCCGCCTGACAAGCTTCTCCAGAACCCTGGTAAAAAGTTCGTTGTTGTAATTCCCGTAGATTTCATCATCCAGGACGTAGACCTTATCCGCTCCGAACTCGATGAGTTCCCGTCCGTACCGCTCCACACCGTTACCGATGATGACAGCGCAGACTTCGCCGCCGGTATGATCTGCCAGCGACCGGGCCGCGCCCAGGACTTCACTGGTGACATTATGAAGCTTTTCCGGCGTGTGCTCGGCATACACCCATACGTCGTTTGTAAGCTGTGATTCCTCTGACCTCTGCAGCAATGTCATAATCCTCCTCTTTCTGCCTCGGAATTCTCTCTGTCCGTTTTCCGCCCCTTTATTTTTTCTTAGGCGCGAAAGTATCGGCAGCGATAACCATCTGCTGCACCTGAGAAGTTCCTTCGTAAATCTCTGTAATCTTTGCGTCTCTGTACATTCTCTCGATCGGGCGGTCCGCCATATAACCGTATCCGCCGTGGAACTGAATCGACTTCCTCGTGATGTCCACGGCCGCCTCAGAAGCCGCTAATTTGGCCATAGCCGCCTCCGCCGTGTACGGCAGTCCCTTATCCTTATTGTCTGCGGCTCTGTATACCAGCAGTCTGGCGGATTCCAGCTGCATCCGGATTCTGGCCACTTCAAACCGCAGCGTATCGAAACGGGAAAGCGTAACGCCGAACTGCTCTCTCTCCATCATATAATCGATCATGCGGTCATACGCTCCCTGCGCGATCCCCAGAGACTGAGCCGCCACGCCGATTCTTCCGCCGTCCAACGTCCCCATAGCGATACTGAAGCCCTGCCCCGGTTCCCCCAGACGGTTTTCCTTCGGAACAATGACGTTTTCGAAATGCATTTCCGCCGTCTGAGATGCGCGGATGCCCATCTTCTTTTCCAGCTTTCCGGTACGGATACCTTCGGAATCACCGTCTACGATAAATGTGGAAATCCCTGCGTTTCCTTTGCTCTTATCCGTCATGGCGAATACGATATACGTGCCTGCCAGCCCGCCGTTTGTTATGAATTTCTTATGAGCGTTGAGCACATAGTGATCGCCCTGATCCACCGCGGTGGCTAACTGCCTGGAAGCGTCGGTGCCCGCATCAGGTTCCGTCAGACAGAACGCGCCGATCTTTCTTCCCGAAGCCAGATCCGGAAGAAATTTTTTCTTCTGCTCATCTGTGCCGTACCGGAGAATCGGACCTCCTGCCAACGATGTGTTCGCGGATATGATGATTGCCGTAGACGCGCAGATCTTTGCGATCTCTTCCACCACCAGAGCATAAGAGACATAATCCGTACCGCCGCCCTCGTATTCTTTCGGAATCGGCAGGCCCAGAAAACCGAGATCTGCCATTCTCTTTACGTTCTCATGAGGGAACTGCGCCTTTTCGTCCAGCTCCGACGCCACCGGCTCGACATATTCCTTCGCGAAATCCGCCGCTTTTTTTCTGAGCGCTTCCTGTTCACTTGTCAACCTGAAATCCATAACAACCTCCTGTAATATATACATATTCAGAGCCAACCATTTTTCATATACAAAATATACAAATATATTTTATCACCTTTTATTTTCTTTGGCTACATATTTTCATCTTCTTCAATAATGAGATTCGATTTCATCTTTTCCAGCACCTTCTTCTCGATTCTGGAAACCTGAACCTGCGAAATTCCCAGGCGCTGTCCCGTCTGCTGCTGAGTCATGTCCTCAAAATACCGCATGATGATGATTTTACGCTCTCTCTCCCCCAGGCGGCCGATCACATTTTTCAAATCCAGACGGTCCGCTTCATCCCGGTCGCTGATAAACTGACGGGGAGTGGACACGGTGTCGTTAAACACTTCTCCGTCCAGACTGACGATACCGCACAGAGTATTTTTCGCTTCCAGAATTTCAGAGACTTCTTCCGGCGTCTTCTCCAGTATCTCCGCCAGTTCTCCGATTCGCGGACTTCTCCCTTTGTCGTGCATAAAAGTCTCTTCCGCCGCTTTCAGAAGACGCACATCCTGCTTCAGCTGCCGGCTCATCTTGATGCGGCCGTCATCCCGGAGATACCGCCGGATCTCCCCCATGATCATAGGTACCGCGTAAGTGGAAAACATCACCTCGAATTTAGGATCAAAACGGTCGATAGCTTTCAGAAGGCCCAGATAACCGATCTGCATCAGATCTTCGTATTCATAGGAACCGCCGGAGAATTTCCGGGCGCTGACACTTACCAGTCCGGTATTTTCACGGATCAGACGCGCCCGCGCCTCCTCGTCGCCCTGCTGAGCGGCCTCGATCAGGCGGTACGTCTCGAGACGCCGTTTCTGCTCCTGATCACTCCGCATAGCCGATATCCAGCTTTTTTATCATGACGACTTCCGTTCCTTTTCCCGGCTCCGACTTTACCGTCAGACGATCCGTAAAGCTCTCCATGACGGTAAAACCCATACCGGAACGCTCCCCGTCGGTATTCGTAGTATAAAGCGGTTCCATCGCCTGCTCCACATCCGGGATTCCTACGCCTTCATCCCGGATACAAATCCGAACCCGGCCTTCCGCGGAATATTCACATTCCATATAGATCGTACCTTCGCCGCCGCGGTAACCGTGGATCACGGAATTGCTCACCGCTTCCGACACCGCGGTTTTAATCTCCACGACTTCCTCCACTACGGGATCGAGAGGCAGCAGAAAAGCGCCCGCCACACTCCTTGCAAAGCCTTCATTCTCGGATCGGCTTTCAAAAGAGATCTTAAACGAGTTTCCCGGTCTCATTTCCCTTCCCTCCTTTCTCATAAATATATTCCAGCGCGCTGCGCTTTGATGAAGTCTTCGGTATCAGACCGAAAAGCCCGGACAGCCCCAGAACGCGGCTGACATACGGACTGCCCGGTACGATGACGATAGAACCGGCCAGATCTTTCACTTTGTTGTATCGTCCCATGGCCAGCCCGATGCCGGAGCTGTCCATAAAGGAAACATCGGAATAATCGAGAATCAGATTTTTCGCGTGAAATGCCGTCATAGATTCGTCGATTTCCCGGCGGATCGACGCCGCATTGTGATGGTCGATTTCTCCGCACAGACTGACGATCAGAATATCTTCTGTAAAATCATAGATTGCGTTTTTCAAATTGATCTCCCCCTTCGCAGAAGATTATATCTTCCTCAAAAGAGACGCGCCTTCTGTCATACACACCAAATTCAGCCCATACCCGCGTTTTTCCGACGCTGTCTGCCAACGGCCGCCAGAATCTCCGGCTCTGCGACAGAAAGCTTCTGGGCCGCAATCAATTGCCGGGATTAAATATTCAAAAAGAGATTTTTTCTAAAAATATCCGGCAGTGTCCGCAGGACAGGGAAAATACGAAAAAACGAAAAAAGAGAAAGCGGATCTGTTTTCTCACCTACGGCGGCTGCCGTAACGCACAGACGGAATCCGCTTCTTCTTTCGGACAAAATTTCACGATACCGGCGGCAAAACGAAAAAAAGAAAAGGGACTTCGCCCCTTTTCCCGCCTACTTTTTGAAAAAAGAAAAACCTTTTTTCTCATCAGGTTCTGTACGGACGCCGGTCACCTCATAGCCGGCTGACCGAATCGATTCTTCCAGCTTGCCGCTGTCTATCGGATCTTCCGCGATAATCTCTGTTTTCCCTTTCTTATGAGACGACGTCACTTTCTTCACCGCAAACCGGTTCCTCACCGCATCGTTGATGTGCGCTTCACACATTCCGCAGGCCATGCCTTCGACGTCCAAAGTTATTTTTACCACTGTATTTCACACCTCCCCGCGCAAAAGTTAGAAAAAACTAACTCAAACTTTAAAACAAAGCGGCTGCCAAGGTGAGCAGCCGCCGGCTTACGATTTCAGCATACACCTTCCGCACAGAAAAATCAATTCTCTCTGCAGCTGAAACCGACGTTATTTTAGATAAAACGATAAGAATCTCCCGGTCTTTTTGCAAAGATGTGCGGGAATCCTGTCGTCTCACCTCCGCTGACATCATCCGAACAGATTCAGGAATATTCCCGCGACGACAGCGGAACCGATGACACCCGCTACGTTCGGACCCATCGCATGCATCAGCAGATAATTATTCGGATCCGCTCTCTGCCCTTCTTTATGCGCTACACGGGCTGCCATCGGCACCGCGGATACACCTGCCGCACCGATGAGCGGATTGATCTTCTTTTTGCTGAACAGATTCATGATCTTTGCGAAGAGAATTCCTCCCGCCGTACCTCCTGCGAACGCTACGATTCCGAGAACGAGAATAAAAAGAGTCTCCTTTTTGAGGAAAAGATCTGCCCTTGCAGAAGCTCCCACCGACAGTCCCAGAAGAATGGTGACAATATTGATCAGCGCATTCTGCGCCGTCTCCGACAATCTCCCGGTCACACCGCTCTCTCTCAGCAGATTTCCCATCATCAGCATGCCGATCAGCGACGCCGCCGACGGCAGAAGAATGACGGTCACGATAGCCGACACGATCGGGAAGAGAATCTTTTCATTTTTGCTCACCTGACGCGGAGGATCCATGCGGATCGCCCGCTCTTTTTCCGTGGTGAGCAGGCGCATAATCGGAGGCTGTATGATCGGGATCAGCGCCATGTAGGAATAAGCGCAGACTGCGATAGCCCCCAGAAGTTCGGGAGCCATCTTCAGCGCCACCAAAATGGCTGTAGGGCCGTCGGCGCCGCCGATGATACCGATGGCCGCCGCCTGCTGAGCGGAGAAGAATCCGCTGGACGCGGCGCCCGCAAAAGTGATGAAAATGCCGAACTGCGCCGCAGCTCCCAGGAGAAGAGACTTTGGATTTGCCAGAAGCGGAGAAAAGTCTGTCATCGCTCCGATTCCCATAAACACAAGAGGCGGCAGAATTCCGATCTCGTCCAGTTTGTAAAAGTAATAAAACAGACCTCCTGCGGCTTCTCCTGAAGGAGCGTCAAAGATCCCGGTAAGCGGAATATTTGAAAGGAGCATACCGAAGCCGATCGGTACGAGAAGCAGCGGTTCAAAGCCTTTTTTGATCGCGAGATAGATAAAAATCAGCGCCACGATAATCATCGCGAAACTCTTCAGATCGAGATTGAAAAGTCCGGTACTGAGAAAAAAATCTCTGAATACGTCTATTATCATATCTGAATCCTCTGTTATTCCACCGTCAGCAGAACATCGCCCGTATTCACAGCGTCGCCGGTCTTCACTGCGATCATTCCCACCCTGCCGGTTTTATGAGAATTAATTTCATTTTCCATCTTCATCGCTTCGAGAATGATGAGAGTCTCTCCCGCGTATACCTCATCTCCCGGATTGACGCAGATTTTCACGACAGTTCCCGGCATCGGCGAACTGAGAGAATCCTCCTGAGAGGATACTCCTTCCGGGATCCTGGCAGGCTGTTCTTTCTTCTTCGGAGTTTTCGGTGTTCTGCTTCTGTGAATCGCAGATTCCCGGTCCGTCTGACCGCTTTCTGCAGCTCGCTCTCCGGCATCCGCCGCGTCCCGGGAATCCGTATCTTTCGCCTCATCCGCGGATTCCGCCGAGACAGAAGCGGCGGTAGCAGCGGCGTTTCTTTCCTCCACTTCCACATCAAATACTTTACCGTTCACTTTAATGCTGTAGCGTTTCATCTATCTGTTCCATCCTTCCTGTTCGCCGAACCCATCGCCGGCTCCCGCTCTCCACGCAGCCTCTTCATACGGCCTGCGCACGATTTTTCTGATTCTGATTTCATCCGCCGGACGGCCTTCATATGCGCAAATCGCTGCCATAATCACCGCCGCCGTCTCTTCGTCAGGCGCGTCGTCCCGTCCTCCGTTGACCGCCGGTACACACGCCGCCGGCGGAGCGGGATTTTCTATGTGAGCTCCCCTCACAGCTCTCCCCACCGTTTCAAAACCGTGGCGTTCCGCTTCCTGACGCTTATAGAGCTTCGCACGTCTCAGCTTTCTGGCACGCTGTACCTGACGCCGGTATTCCAAATTCATTTCATAACGGCTGATCTGACGCCGGAGAAGCGTGATAATCAGCATCAGCGCGATCAGCACGATAAATGTGACGCCGAGACCCATCAGTCCTGTCACCGCCGTAGCCTTCAGCTTATCCGCGACAGACATCCCCATCATGAGATCCGGATCGGCAAATTTCTCTATGAGATTGTATTCCAGTTCCATGTTTTAAACCTTTCGATAACTACAGCGGAATATTTCCATGTTTTTTCTTCGGCCGGCTCTCCCGCTTCGCAGCCATCATCTCAAAGGCCGCCGCCACTTTCTGACGCGTGGAAG
>CAJLHL010000064.1 GCA_905206455.1 uncultured Eubacteriales bacterium | reverse complement strand
GCTCGGCCAAAGTCCCTACGATAGGAGCATAGGTACTCGGACGGCCGATATTCTTCTCCTCGAGGTCCTTTACGAGGGAAGCCTCCGTATATCTGGACGGCGGCTGCGTAAAATGCTGCTCGCCCTTCAGATCGAGAAGTTTCAGCTCTTCGCCCTTGTCCAGAGGCGGAAGGAGTCTGTTCTTTTCATCTTCGGAAGTATTATTGTAGACCGCCAGATAGCCGTCGAATTTCAACTTGGAACCTGTCGCACGGAACAGATAATCGTTGTTTACGATATCGGCGCTGACCGCGTCGAAAACCGCATTGGACATCTGGCTGGCGGTAAATCTGCACCAGATCAGCCGATAGAGATTGTACTGATCTTTCGTCAGGGACTCCTTGATATCGTCCGGTTTCAGTTCGGGATTGCTGGGACGGATCGCCTCATGAGCGTCCTGAACGTCTTTCTTCTTATTCGTATATACATTTGTTCCCAGATATTCCTGACCGTAATCAGACAGAATCATATTTTTTGCAGCCTCCCTCGCCACGTCGGAGATCCTGACGCTGTCCGTACGGATATAGGTCACGAGGCCCGTGGTTCCCAGTCCTTTGATGTCGACTCCCTCATAAAGCTGCTGGGCGATCATCATCGTCTTTTTCGTATTGAAATTGAGCTTCGTGGAAGCTTCCTGCTGCATACTGCTGGTGGTAAACGGCGGCATCGGCTTTTTCATCCGCTCCTTTTCTTCCACCCGCGTGACCACATATGCACCGCCTTCCAGTGCGGCGAGAATCGCGTCGGTCTCCTCTTTTGAAGAAGGCCGGATCTTCTTTCCCTGGTATTCCAAAAGCTTTGCCAGAAATTTCCTGCGTGACTTTTCAAAAGTGGCGTTTACCGTCCAGTATTCTTCCGGTACGAACGCCTTTATTTCCCGCTCTCTGTCGCAGAGTATCTTCAGCGCTGCCGACTGCACGCGGCCGGCGCTGAGCCCTCTGCGGATTTTTCTCCACAGAAGCGGGCTGATCTGATACCCGACCAGACGGTCTAAAACACGCCGGGCCTGCTGAGCATCCACCAGCCTGTGATCGATCTTCCGCGGCTTTTTTACCGCCTCCTTTACCGCATTTTTCGTGATCTCATTGAATTCCACACGGCAGACAGCGTCGTCATCGATGCCGAGAAGATGAGAAATATGCCACGAAATCGCTTCTCCTTCGCGATCCGGGTCGGTAGCGAGATATACTTTAGAAGCGGCCTTCGCTTCTTTTTTCAGCATTTTAATCACATCGCCCTTGCCGCGGATCGAAATATACTGAGGCTCGAAATTATGTTCGATATCGATGCCCAGTTTGCTCTTCGGAAGATCACGCACATGTCCCACCGATGCGATGACTTTGTACCTGCTTCCGAGTATTTTACCGATCGTCTTTGCCTTGGAAGGCGATTCTACTATAACTAAAGCTTTGCCTTTCATATAATAAACCTTCACTTCTTTAAAATCTGTCCTATAAATTCAGATTATATTGTCATTCATATTACTTTGCAATAAAAATTTTTCCTGCGGAAGTCGAGAGAAATCCTTTTATCTCCATTACGCTTACGATAGCATTGACATCCGGGACGCTTTTATTCAGCCTTTCCGCAATAAAATCCGATGTGATTTCCCCATTGTTTTTCAGGATATCGTAGATTTCTCTTTCATCTTTTCCCAAACGTACGCTTTCGTCTTTTCGCTCCGGCGACAGACTCAGCCCTACGCCGGTGATGATATCATCGATAAAAGCCACGGGAACGGCGCCGTCCTGAATCAATTTATTGCATCCTATGCTGTTTGAAGCGGAGATATTTCCTGGAACGGCGAAAAGCGTCTTCCCCTGTTCCGCCGCACAGGCCGCTGTAATCAGAGATCCGCTGGACAGTCCCGCTTCCGCTACAGCCACAGCCTCTGAAATTCCGCTGATAATCCGGTTTCGCTGCGGAAATGTATAGGGCCGCGGTTTTGTCCCCGGCGGGTATTCGGAAAGAATCAGACCTCTGCGCAGAATTTTTTTCCAAAGCGCCGCATTAGATGAAGGATAACAGATATCCGCACCGCACCCCATGACGGCGATCGTCGCTCCGCCGGCTTCCAGCGCGCCCCGGTGCGCTTCGGAATCGCAGCCGAAGGCCATGCCGCTGACCGTCACGATATCGTACTCCGCAAGCCGCCTGCCGATATTATAAGATACCCACTTTCCGTAAGACGACGCTTTTCTCGCACCTACCACGGCCACGCATTTTTTTCTTAACAGCCGGGTATCTCCCATGGCATACAAAATCTCCGGCGGATCCGGAATGTGACGCAGCAGTTCGGGATAAGCCCTGTCTCCGATGCGGAGAACTTTCATTTCTTCCCGGTTCCCCGCTCCGGCTGCCGGTTTTAGATGTCCTGATTGCTTCTCTTCCCGCATGCCTTCCGGCGGATGATTTTTCTTTTCTTTTTCGTCCATAGGCTTTCCTCCTGTCAGCGCATTTATTTCCATTCTTTCGCTTTATAAGTAATGGCTTCCGCCAGATGACGGAAACGGATCTCTTCTGAGTCCTCGATGTCGGCGATCGTCCGGGCGACCCGCAGAACGCGGCCGCAGGATCGGCTGCTCATTCTCAGTTTTTCGTACGCTTCCTCCAGCAGCCGCTCGCTCTCTCTGTCCAGACGGCAGTATTTTTCCAGATGACGGGAGGACATTTGAGAATTGTAACGTATCTTCTCTGTGCGAAATCGCTCCTTTTGCGCGCGGCGCGCTCTCAGTACTCCTTTCTTCAACTGTTCTGAAGAAATCTCAGATTTTTCGCCAGGCAAGATCCGACCGACCGGCGAATTTACATGAATAAATAGATCGATCCGGTCGAGAAACGGACCGGACAGCCGCGCCCGGTAATGGCGAATCTGAGACTCCGTACAGGTGCACTCCCGGGAAGGATCGAAAGCGTAACCACAGGGGCAGGGATTCATCGCGGCTACGGTGAGGAATTTCGCCGGAAAAATATATCTGCCGCCCGTTCTCGAAATCGTAACAGTCTCCGCCTCCATAGGTCCCCGCAGCGTCTCCAGACTCTCTCTGGAAAATTCAGGCGTCTCATCCAGAAAGAGCACGCCCAGATGGGCCAGAGAAACTTCTCCCGGCATCGGTTTTTTCCCTCCGCCCGCCAGCGCCGCCGGCGTCACCTTCGTATCCGGACAGCGGAAAGGACGTGAGGTCATCAGCGGCTGACGTACATCCAAAAGTCCGCTGATGCTGTAGATCTTCGTGAGTTCTATCATCTCATCGTAAGAAAGCGGCGGTAAAATTCCGGGCAGTCTTTGGGCCAGCATGGATTTCCCCGTTCCCGGAGAGCCGATCATCAAAATATTGTGCATGGCGGAAGCCGAGATCTGCATCGCCCGTTTCGCTGTCTCCTGTCCCAGAACCTCAGAAAAATCCTTTTCTGTCTTATCCTCTTTTCCGGCTGCTCTGCGTCTGCGCAGATACGCCTCTCCGTCCCCTCTTCTTTCGGCAATGGTTCTACTGCCGCAGAGATGATCCGCCGCCTCTCTCAGATTTTTCGCCGGATACAGAATTATTCCGGATACCGCCAGGGCTTCCTCCAGATTTTCTTCCGGGAGAATAAATTTTTCTATTCCTTCCGCTTTCAGATCGATGAGCATGGGAAGCAGTCCGCGGATCCTCACGAGACGGCCGTCCAGCGTCAATTCCCCCAGACAGGCCCAGTTCTCGCACATCCATTCTTTTTTAAAACGGAGCTTTCCCCCGGCGCTCAAAATGCTCAGAGCTACGGGCAGATCAAAATGCGTTCCTTCCTTTTTCCGATCCGCCGGCGACAGATTTACGGTTACCCGTTCCTGCGGAAACGGAAAACCGGAATTGCTGACAGCCGCTCTCACCCGTTCCTTTGACTCTTTGATCGCCGCATCGGCCAGCCCTACGATATAAAAGGAAGGGAAGCCGCAAGCGACGTCCGATTCCACAAATACCTTTTCTGCGGATAGTCCCGATAATGTGCCGCAGATCAACTTCGAATACAATGAATACCCCCCCTTCTTCATCACTTATCCTGTAATATTTTCCATATAGCGGATATAAAATCTGTGATCTATGTACAAAATTTCCGCCGCATCGATCCGGATGCCGCTGCATGCCGGCCGGTATCTCGACAGGTAATGCTGCGCCGTTCGGTGCAGATGACGTATTTTCGCCGGAGTAACCGCTTCCCAGGGTCTGCCCTTTCGCAGGCTGGAACGCGTCTTCACCTCTACGAAACACAGGATATCTCTCTGCGGCTCTCGCGCTATGATGTCGATCTCACCAAACCTGCATCTGTAATTTCTGCAGCAGACCTGAAATCCTCTTTTCTCCAGATATGCCGCCGCCCGGTTTTCCCCTGCGATCCCCAGAATCTGTCTCCATACCGTGGTTTCAATCCGCGTTTCCCGCTGCAAAGCCTCCGCCGCGTTCCGTTCCACTCTCCCCTCATCCTGATTTCCATACGCCTCATCTCCGCTCTCTTCGACCAAAACCTCTTCCCCCGCGTCTGTATCCGCCTTTTTTTCAGAACCTGCCGGTACAGACGATCTCGCCGACTCCGCGATCCGTTCTTTCTCTTCCAGATCTCTCATTTCCCCGGTATCCTTCATTCCCTGTCATCTCCTTTCACCGCTGCGGCAGAGTTAGCCTGTTGTGCCGCAGATTTGCCGTCGTCATTTTTTGTAATATTTTTACAGTTATTATACCGCTCGCATTAAAAATTGTAAATATTTTCCATAAAGATTTTTGCTGTGTGGCTGGATCCGCAAATTCCCTGCCGCTTTCGGTATCATTTCGCTGAAGATCAAGAATTTCAGCGGAAATTTCATCTGCGCAAGCGTTTTCCATCATTCCGGCCGCTTCCGCGGCGCAGCAAAAACGGGAATATCCCGGAGCCTGTGCTTTTTTATCTCACAAGCTCCGGGATATTCCCGTCTTTCTCGTATCTATTCTGTTATTTCTCTTTCTCTGCTTTTCAGGATCTCCAGCATGCGATCGAGAATGATATCCGCCGCCTCGCGCTTTGACATCATGCGATAAGCGGTTTTCTCGCCCTCCGGTGTAAAAATCGTAATAATATTCGTATCCACATCGAATCCTGCTCCCGGTGCGGAGACATCGTTGACGACGATCAGATCCAGATTCTTCTTCGCGATCTTCTCTTTCGCGTATTCCTCCAGATTTCGGGTTTCCGCAGCAAACCCCACCAAAACACGCCTGCCTTTCTTCTGCCCCAGCGTCTTGAGAATATCCGGATTTTCCGCGAGTTTCAGTTCCAGCTCGCCGTCCTGTTTCTTCCTCTTGTGCTGACAGGCATTGACTACATAAAAATCCGCCGGAGCCGCTGCCTTTACCACCGCGTCCGCATCCTCAAAGGCTTCCTCACAGGCGGCGAGCATTTCTCTTGTCGTCCGGACATCGATACGCCGGATCTCAGGACTGCACTCCAGCGCCACTGGACCGGAGATCAGAGTCACCTCCGCGCCTCTGCTCCTGGCAGCTTCCGCCACAGCATAACCCATTCTGCCGGAAGATTTATTGCTGATGTAACGCACCGGATCGATCGCTTCCACAGTAGGACCTGCGGTAACCAGGATCTTTTTTCCCGCAAGGTCATTTGGTATTCTCTGCGCCCATTCTGCGGATAAATCAGCTCCCGGCACTTCCGCTTCCTGCTGTGCGCCTACGGCGGCCGGAGCCTCCTTTGCATCCATACCAGCCCCCGGCACTTCCTCATCCGAAGCTGCTGATTCCGCGTCGTTTAGCAGATCCAAGACATACTCTACGATCTCCGGCGGCTCCGCCATGCGTCCTTTTCCCTCGTATCCGCAGGCCAGCATTCCCGAACCCGGCTCGATGAAGAGATAACCGTATGACTTCAGTTTCTCGATATTCGACTGAACAATAGGATTTTCATACATATTGACATTCATGGCCGGCGCGAATACCACTTTCGCCCTGGAAGCCATAATCGTGGTAGTCAGCATATCGTCGGCGATTCCCCCGGCCACTTTCCCGATGACATTTGCCGTAGCAGGAGCGATGAGCATCACATCCGCTTTTTCTGCAAGCGCCACATGTCCCACCTTCCACGCCTCGGGTGCGGCGAAAGTATCGGTGACCACCGGATTTTTCGACAGCGTGCGGAACGTCAGCGGGCTGACAAATTCACAGGCGTTTTTCGTCATGATCACATCGACTTCGATATTTTCCTTTTTCAGCCGGCTGACCATGTCAGCGGCTTTATAACAGGCGATTCCGCCGGTCACGCCTACGACTACGTTTCTGCTCATTTTATTCCTCTTCGTGTTCGTGATCGCCTTCCAGAATCATCGCTTCCAGTTCCTCGGATCTGCTGTAGGTGATCTTGTCTTCCGCGATTTCAGCCGTAGCGATAGATACCGGTTTGTCGATTTCAATATCCGTGAGAGCAGGCATTCCCTCGATCAGATCACGGGCTCTCTTTGCCGCCAGAGATACCAGTGTATACTTGCTGTCCGCTTTCGTTCTCAGATCGTTAATAGATGGATATAACATTATTCTTCCCCCTTAATTCTTTTCAAAATACCGGCCGCATCCGTTACCTTCCAATGCTCCGCCGCCATAATTTTCTTCACGGAATCCACCGCTTTCTCCAGGTCGTCATTGACCACGTAATAATCATAGTGTTCGAGATATTCCATCTCTCTTTGCGCGGCTCCCAGCCGCACCTGAATGTCTTCTTCCGACTCCGTGCCCCGGTGCATGATCCGGCTGCGGAGAGCATCCACTGACGGCGGCAGAATAAAAATAAATACTCCGTCGGGATAACTCTCCTTCACCTGCATCGCACCCTGAACGTCGATTTCCAAAATGACATCCCGTCCCGCTTTTAGCTGCGACATGACCGGTGCCTTCGGCGTCCCGTAATAGTGTCCGTGAACGCTGGCGTGTTCGAGAAATCCGCCTTCACCGACAGCTTGGACAAACTGTTCATCCGACATGAAATAATAGCTGACGCCTTCTTCTTCGCCCTCCCGGGGATTCCGCGTCGTCGCCGACACCGACAGATGCACCTTGCCGTCTGACTTCAAAATCCGCTTCACAATCGTACCTTTTCCCACTGCGGAAGGACCTGAAATGATAAATAATCTCGCCGCTGTCATCTGATCTCTCCTACTCTATATTCTGAACCTGTTCTCTGATTTTTTCGATTTCACTCTTGATTTCCAAAACGTTGTTTGTGATTTCCAGATCATTTGCCTTTGAGCCTATGGTATTTGCTTCCCTGTTCATTTCCTGAATGAGAAAATCCAGTTTCTTGCCTTCTGACTGCGCGCTGTTTCCGATGATCGCCCTCAGCTGACCGATATGACTTCCCAGACGGACGATTTCTTCCGTCACATTGATCTTATCCGCAAATACGGCGGCCTCCAGAAGAATCCGATCCTCGGCGGCCACAGAAGTACCTTCTGTCATCTCCGCGATCCGTGTCCGCAGCTTCTCCGCGTAATCTTTTACGATGCCCGGAGAACGCGCTTCGATCTTTCGGACGCAGTTTTCGATGAGTTCCGCCCGCAAAAGAATATCTTCCGCAAGCTTTTCTCCCTCGATCTCCCTCATCTCCGCGTGCTTTTTCGTCGCATCCGATACCACAGAAACGAGAATCGCAGCGATCTCGTCTTCATTTTCGACATCGGGAACGGATTTCATAACATCCGGCAAAGACGCGATATATTCCAGTGTCACATCTCCTCCGATTCCGAGAATTTCTTTCAGTTCCCGGATATTTTCCAGATACTGCTTCGCCACCGCCGGATTCAGACGTATATTGACCTCCTCGTCACCGATATTTTCCACCATGACGGAAACCTCGATCTTCCCTCTGCGCGCAAAGGTTTTTACGGCGCTCTTTATCGTCTCTTCCGCAAAAGAATAACGGCGCGGCATCCTCACACTGATATCATTGTATCTGTGATTGACCGATTTGATCTCCGCTGTGACATTCCGCTTTTCGTCCGAATACTCACTTCGTCCGAATCCGGTCATACTTCTCACCATCTGTTTTCCTCCCGGCACAAAAACGCGCATCGACAGCCTTCCTCCGCTTCTTCTTTCGCTTCCGATTCCAAAAGAAAGACAAAACCTGCGCGCGAATAAAAATTCATCTTCCTCGGCGGCAAAACCGGAATCATCCGGCGGCGGAGGAGAGACCGCAGATCTCTGCGGCGCTCGGATAAATTTAGAAAAGCATCGGATGCCGCCTCAGCGCAACGATGCCCCCTTTCCTCTGCAAATCGCGGAGTACCGCCCCGATAATTGCAAAATTCCAATTACTTTTCGCCTGAAATATGATATCATTCATTTGCGGTTTTGCTTTGCTCCGTTCTGTCTCGTTCTCACAGAGAAAACCGCGCAAAATATACAGAAATCATACGGGAACCGTCCGTCAGACCGGACGCCGTCCCCTGTCCAAAATATAATCTTTAAAGATATTCCCGTATATTATATAACGCAGAACAGGCGTTTTCAACACTTGAATCATATTAAAATCACACATCGGAGGTTCAGCCGCTATGGCATTTGATGGAATCGTGACGACAGCCGTCACAGAGGAACTGAAAGAAAAACTGATCGGCGGAAAAATAGACAAGATCTATCAGCCTTCGCCGGATGAGCTATTCATAAACATACACTGCGGAAGGGAAAAATACCGGCTCTTTCTCTCCGCAAACACGAATCACGCCGGTGTCTACCTCACGGAAGAAAAGAGCGCCAATCCCCAGAATCCTCCGGGATTCTGCATGCTGCTGCGGAAACATCTGCAGAGCGCGCGGATCCGCGAAATACGCCAGGTGGACTCGGAGCGGATCATCGAGATCTGCACGGATGCCACCAATGAGCTGGGCTTCAGCGTCAAGCACCGTCTCATCATCGAGATCATGGGGCGGCACAGCAATATTCTGCTGGTGGATATCGAGAGCGGAAAAATCGCGGACTGCATCAAAAGAATTTCAGGCGACGTCAACCGTTACCGTCAGACGCTCCCCGGTCTCCTCTATGTCGCTCCGCCCTCCCAGGGAAAAATATCCTACTTCGGTCTGACGCCGGAAAAATACAAAGAGGCGGTCACCGCCGCCGGCTTCGCAGATAATCCGGAAAAAGCGCTGGTCCGAGCGATTTCCGGCATCAGCCCCGTCATGGCCGCGGAGATTCTCTTCTGCGCCGCCGGCTCCCGGGAAGACCCGCTGTCCGCCTCCTACCGCGAGCTGACCCGCATCGTATCTGAAGCGGCCGGCCGCAGGCTCCGGCCGAAAATCTACCTCGATGAAGAGGGAATGCCCGCTGAATTTCATGCGGTAGAGATGAGAGCGCTGAAAGAACATTATGAATCGGTGCCCTACCCCACAGTCAGCCAAGCCTGCGAACGATATTTCGAAGGAAGGGCCGCAAGCAGCCGTATCCGTCAAAAAGCGCAGGATATGAGAAAATCCGTATCCGCCGGCCTGGACAAACTTCTGCTGAAAAAACAGCGCCTCTCAGAAGATCTTTTAAAGGCCGAAAATTCCGAAGATTACCGGCTTTACGGAGAACTTCTCACCGCAAGTCTGCATACCGTACAGGACGGCCGCAACTCTGCGGAAGTCCTCAACTATTATACCGGAGAGATGATGACCATCCCGTTGGACGCCCGGTATTCCGCAGCGAAAAATGCTCAGAGATATTTTAAAAAATACTCCAAGGCGAAAACCGCTGTCGTGGAAAAAAAGATCCAGCTGAAGGAAACAGAAAAAGAGATCGATTACCTTGACTCTGTGCTCACATTTATCGATAACGCAGAAAAAGTCACCGATCTCGATGATATCCGGGAAGAATTGGTAGAAAACGGTGTCCTGCGCCGCAGAAATCTCAAAGAGAAACAAAAGAAACACAAAATTCAGCCGATCGAATATTTCACATCTACCGGAAAGAGAATCCTGGTAGGGCGCAATAACAGAGAAAACGACATCCTCACCTTCAAAACCGCGTCTTCCAGAGATATCTGGATGCACACGAAGGACATTCCCGGCTCCCATGTGATTCTCTTCACCGAAGGTGAGGAGCCCGAAGAAAAAGAGATTTTCGAAGCCGCGTCCATCGCGGCATACCACAGCAAGGCAAAGCTGTCCGGCAATGTTCCGGTGGACTACGTTAAAGTAAAATATGTGAAAAAACCCAACGGCGCAAAGCCCGGCTTCGTCATCTTCACAAATAATAATACCGTCTACACCGACCCGGCCAAACCGGAGACAAAATAACTCTTCTCCCGGAAAAGGCGTTTTTCCTCTCCGGCGCGCCGGCGGCAGACAGACAGTGAGATACCAAAAGGAGCCCCGGCGGCAAAATCCGCCGCGGACCTCCTGCACAGGCGGAGTTCTTCGCCGAACGAAGCAGACACGGAATCAGATCATCAGAAAGTTGGATACAGGAGAACAGCAGCAAAAATGGAAGTCATTCGCAAAATATACGGAGAATTAGAAAACAACTGTTATATCATTTACGATCAGGACGGCGGCGAAGCTTATATTATCGATCCCGGCTATGAAGCCGCAAAGATCGCAGATATCGTCACCCGAAGACGCTTTCAGGTAAAGGGAATTCTGGCCACACACGGCCACGACGACCACACCGGCGCCTGCGAGGAACTGAGAAAAAAACTAAACACCCGGGTCTGCATGAACCGCCGGGACGCAAAACGCTACAGAGGCACGACAGACATCTTCCTGAAAGAAGGAGATATATTGACGCTGGGAGGGGAAGCCTTCCGCGTCATCGAAACGCCTGGACACACTTCCGGCAGCATTTCCTTTCTCTGCCCCGATTCCCGCTTTATCTTTACGGGGGATACGCTGTTTCCTACCGATACGGGATATGTCGTCTTCGAAACCGGCTCTGCGGAAGACATGGAAAAATCGATAAAAAAACTGGATTCTCTGCTGACAGATGACTATATGATCTGGCCGGGCCACGAAGAAAACGTGAGTATGACCTTCGTACGCAGCCATAATAAAGACTATACCGGTTATCTCCAGGGCATCTATCCGGAACACACCTCTCTGGATCCGGAATCCCTGTAACAGCACCAGCGGGAGGAAGATATGAAGCAAGAGCAATTTTTCGTAAAGTCGCCCTGCGACGGCCTCAATCTCAGCACGCTGACCGTTCTGCCCCAGCTTCCGGAAAAAGCGGAAGGCATCGTCCAGCTAATTCACGGAATGGCGGAACATAAAGAACGATATCTCCATTTTATGGAATTTCTCGCGGCTCACGGTTATATCTGCATCATCCACGACCACAGAGGCCACGGAAAAAGCGTGAAGAGTTCCGCAGATCTCGGTTACTTTTACGGACAGGGAAGCGACGGTCTGGTGGAAGACACGGCGGCCGTCACGCGGTACGCCAGATCGCGCTGGCCAAATCTGCCGGTGTTCCTCATCGGACACAGCATGGGTTCTCTAATAGCGAGAGCTTACACAAAAAAATATGACGATCAGATCGAAAGGTTGATCCTCATCGGTTCTCCATCTGAAAAAGGAGGCGCCCGCATCGCTCTGGCGCTGACAAAGCTGATGAAGATTCTCCGGGGAGGACGCCACGTCAGTCTTCTGATCGACAGACTGGCGGCGCCCCGCGCAAAAGACAAGACGTCCGGGTCCCGAGTCAGCTGGATCTGTTCTCTCGAATCGGTCGTGAGAGCCTATGAAATGGACGCACTCTGCGGTTTTACATTTACCGCAGACGGCTATGAAGCCCTGATCCGCCTGATGATCGACGTCTATGACAAAGATGGATGGCAGATGAATCATCCGTCCCTTCCAGTCCACTTCGCCTCGGGTGCGGAGGACGTATGCCTCATCGACGAGACACACTTCCGCCGCTCGGCGGATTTCATGAGACAGGTGGGCTACTCTTCCGTCACGGCGAAGCTTTATCGCAATCTTCGCCATGAGATCTTAAATGAAAACGGACGGGAAGAAGTCTATACCGACCTTTTGACGATCCTCCGCGGTGAACAGAGATAAAGAGATCACAGGAAGAAAAATCACAAAATCCGATACTTTCGTACACAAAAATATTTTACTTTTACTTCACCATGCTATTGTACTCAAGCAGACAAAGCTATATAATAATTGCTGTTGCACGCTGGATATACGAAAGCAAGTGAGGATTTTATGAAAAGAGAAAGTTTTAAATCGAGACTCGGATTTCTACTGATCGCTGCCGGCTGTGCCATCGGCATCGGCAACGTCTGGCGTTTTCCGTATATCGCCGGAAACTACGGCGGCGGCGTATTCGTGCTTTTCTACCTGATCTTTCTGGTTATCTTGGCCGTCCCGGTTCTGACTATGGAACTGGCCATCGGACGCGCCAGCCGCAAAAGTACGGTCAGCGCTTATAACGAACTGGAAAAACCGGGTCAGAAATGGCACATTCACGGCGGTTTCGCGTTGGCAGGCAATTACCTGCTCATGATGTTTTATACGACAGTAGCGGGATGGATGCTCAGCTACATGGTAAAATTCATAAAAAATGATTTTGCCGGTCTGGATACCGCTGGAGTCGGCCAGGTCTTCAACGATCTGCTGGCAAATCCTGTCGAAATGGGCGCCTGGGCGCTCTTTACCGTAATTTTCGGTTTCTTTATCTGCTCCCGGGGGCTTCAGAAAGGTCTCGAGAGAATTTCCAAAGGTATGATGGTAGCTTTGCTCCTTCTGATCGTCGTGCTGGCGATCCGGAGCATGACGCTTAAAGGAGCGTCGGAAGGTCTCGAGTTTTATCTCAAGCCGGATTTCGGAAAAATGAAGGAATACGGAGTGCTCAATACACTGGTGGCAGCGATGAATCAGAGTTTCTTCACCATGAGCCTCGGCATCGGCGCGATGCTCATCTTCGGAAGCTACATGAGCAAAGATCATGCCCTTCTGGGAGAAGCCGGACGGATCGCTGTACTGGATACTTTTGTAGCGTTCACATCAGGACTTATCATCTTCCCTGCATGTTTCGCCTTCGGAGTCAATCCGGATCAGGGACCCTCGCTCATCTTTGTCACTTTACCGAACGTATTCAACGCTATGGGCGGAGGAAGATTCTGGGGAGCGCTTTTCTTCCTGTTTATGGCATTCGCCTCTCTGTCTACCGTGCTGGCGGTGTTCGAAAACATCATCGCATGTTTCATGGACAAGTGGAATATGAGCCGCGGCAAAGCATGCCTGATCAACGGCATTCTCATCGCGATTCTCTCCATGCCGTGCGTCCTCGGCTTCAATGTATGGAGCGATTTCACCATCGCCGGCAAAAATATTCTGGATATGGAAGATTTCGCGGTCAGCAACATCCTGTTGCCGGTAGGTTCTCTGGTATACCTGCTGTTCTGCGTTTCCAGAGTCGGATGGGGCTTTAAAAATTATCAGAGCGAAGCGAACACAGGGACGGGCGCAAAAATTCCAAATTGGATCAGAGGTTATGTCACTTTCGTACTGCCGGTAATCAACATAATTATCTGAAGCATATAAAGAAAACCATTCGTCAGG
>CAJLHL010000063.1 GCA_905206455.1 uncultured Eubacteriales bacterium | reverse complement strand
TTTTTTATAAGTTCAGCGCTGATATCTCCGCCTTCTGCAAGAGCGAAAATTTTCTTCAGTAAAAGGATTCCAGGAATACCTTCCGTTTTTCCGCCGTGAAGAAACTTCCCAGACTGCAGGACAGCGGCTTCGGCTCCATCGCTTCCCGGATTTTTTCTCTCTTTTTCTGAAAATCTTCGAGATCCCGGGTGAGGACAAAAAGATCCGCGGTATTTCTGGCATCCCAAAGAGCGTCGTGGCGTGTTCCGGTAAATGAACATCCCGCCATATTCAACGCTCTGTCGAGACTTGGAAAATCCTCTTCTCCGGCGATCTGACGGTATTCTTCCTGAAAATCTTTCCAGTTTTCTGTCATATATCTGACTTCATCCGTCATCACGATCCCATAGAGATTCATCTGCTCCCGGAGCTGGAGAAGATCGCTGCCGCTCCAGGCAAAGATCTGAAAATCCTCGCCTTCACTCCGGCACCACTCCGAAAATTTGTGAAAAGCTTCGGGAAAATGATCAGCGCAGAACAATCTGTTCATGGTGATCCCGGTGAGTTCTCTGCAGTAAGGAGCGATCTCATCATTATACTGTGGTCTCACATAGATGCGAAAAGACGAGATTTCATTCATATTATCGTCCAGCATAGACGCGCCTATTTCGATGATTTCATTTCTGCAGATTTTTCTCACTTCCGTATATTTTCTATTCACGGGATTCATTTCAAAGTCGACAAATATGTACCTCATAATTCCGGTATTTTTTCCTTTCCGGCCCGCCGTTTTCCAGGGCGGGCCACAACTGTGCCGAATAGCTGAATATATGAATTTATAAAGGGTGTCGCATCACGGAACGGCCATTGCAATTTTATTATTCAGAATACGGTTCCCATCCATTACGAAAAATAAATTTTTTAGCCGCCTGCCTTTGTTTATGAGGTTATTTTAAACCTCACTTTTTCCCCTGTCTTTCCCCGCACATTCCTTTTTATATAGTTTTCATTCCTTTTTTTGGGATAGCCGCTATCAGTCATAAAAACAGGACAGAAGACGTCTGATTTACGGATAGCGGACTTTTTTCCTGCGCCCGGAAGTCGGTTAGACGGCAAAAAAAAGAGATTAGGGAGAAAGTCTTTCCGACTTATCACCTTAATCTCTTTTTACTATTTCTCATCTATTTTCTATTTTCGAAAATTCCTCTGCAAACTCACTTTTCCAGCGCGGCTCTGATCAATTCTCTGAACAGCGGATGAGCGTGGGTCGGTCTGCTCTTGAATTCCGGATGATACTGAACTCCGACGAAGAATTTCTTATCCGGAAGCTCGACAGCTTCCACCAGTCTTCCGTCCGGGGACAGACCTGAGAATACCATGCCTGCTTCCGTAAACTTTTCTCTGTAGGAATTGTTGAATTCGTATCTGTGTCTGTGTCTTTCCGCCACTTCTTCCTGACCGTAAGCTTCCGCCAGCTTCGTACCCGGCGTCACTGCGCAGGGATATGCGCCCAGTCTCATAGTTCCGCCCATCTGAATATCGCCGCGCTGATCCGGCATCCAGTGGATAACAGGGGTCTGGCCTTCCGGAGCGAATTCGCTGGAATTTGCGCTCTTGAGCTCCAGTACGTTTCTGGCGAATTCCACTACTGCCATCTGCATACCGAGACAGATTCCCAAAAACGGCATATCGTGTTCCCTGGCATAGCGGATCGCCGTGATCTTACCTTCGATTCCTCTGTCGCCGAAACCTCCCGGAACCAGAAGTCCGTCGCAGCTGCCCAGAAGCTTCTCCACGGTATCACCATTGACGCCTTCGGAATCGATCCATTCGATATTTACATTGGCGCCGTTTTCCCATCCGCCGTGTCTCAGCGCTTCTGCTACGGAAAGATACGCGTCGTGGAGCTGTACGTATTTGCCCACCAGAGCGATTTTCACTTCTTTGTCGCTATTTCTGATGCGCTCTGTCATCGCTTCCCATTCGCTCATATCTCCGGCGATATTTTCCAGAGCCAGCTCTCTGCACACGATCTCGGAGAAATTGCTCTCCTCCAGCATCTGAGGCGCCTCGTAGAGAACGGGAACATTGGTATTATTGATCACGCAGTCTTCTCTGACATTGCAGAACATAGAGATCTTCTGACGGATACTGTCGGGAATCGGCTGATCGCATCTGGCGACGATGATGTTTGGAAAGATGCCCAGGGAACGCAGCTCCTTGACGGAATGCTGGGTCGGCTTGGACTTATATTCTCCGGAACCCACGATATACGGGATAAAGGTCACATGGATAAACAGGCAGTTTTCTCTTCCCACTTCCAGGGAGAGCTGACGAATCGCCTCCAGAAACGGCTGGCTTTCGATATCGCCTGTGGTTCCGCCGATTTCTGTGATGACGATATCTGCTTCCGCTTTTTTCCCGACGGAGTGAACGAAATTCTTGATTTCATTCGTGATATGAGGAATTACCTGTATCGTCTCTCCCAGATAGTCTCCATGTCTCTCTTTGTTGAGAACATTCCAGTAGACTTTGCCTGAAGTGAGGTTCGAATATTTATTCAGATTTTCGTCGATAAATCTTTCGTAATGACCGAGGTCCAGGTCGGTTTCTGCTCCGTCTTCCGTGACGAAAACCTCGCCGTGCTGGTAAGGGCTCATCGTGCCCGGATCCACATTGATATACGGATCCAGTTTCTGAGAAATCACCTTGTATCCTTTCGCCTTCAGAAGACGCCCCAGAGATGCTGCCGTAATTCCTTTTCCCAGGCCGGATACGACGCCGCCTGTCACAAAAATGTATTTTACGTTTTTCATTTTATCCTCCGGTACTCTATACCTTAAACCTCGATAGTTCCTTCGAATACTTTCGCTGCGTCGCCTGTCATGGTAACCGTAGAACCTGTGTATTTCACTTTCAGCTCACCGCCGATCACTTTGACTGTGATTTCCTGATCTTTCGCACAGTAACCGTTTTCCACAGCGGCGACCACGGCGGCGCAGGCGCCCGTTCCGCAGGCTCTCGTTTCGCCGTTTCCTCTTTCCCAGACTCTCATCTTGAGTTTATTCGGACTGATGACTTTGACAAACTCGGTATTTGTTCTCTCCGGGAACAGATCGCTGTGTTCAAACTTCGGTCCGATTTCCTGTGTCTTTACCTTATCCACATCGTTTACGAAGACGACACAGTGAGGATTTCCGATGTTTACGCAGGTGATATTATAGTTTTCTCCGCCGATGGTGACAGGTTCATCCACCACCTTTTCCGCGGCAATATTGACCGGAATCGCCGCCGGTTCCAGCTGCACCTCGCCCATATCCACGGTGGCTGCTGTGATTTCACCGTACTGTTTGATGAGTTTCACCGTTCTGACACCTGCCTCCGTTTCGACAGATACCGTATTGTTTTTCGCGATACCCGCATCGTGAAGATATTTTGCGATGCACCTCAGCGCATTGCCGGAGAGACCGCCATAGGTTCCGTCCTGATTGATGATCTCCATCCTGGCGTCCGCTTTGTCAGAAGGATAGATCAGTACGATACCGTCGCCGCCGATGCCCAGATGTCTGTCGGAAAGCATCACCGCCAGGCCTTCCGGATTGTCGATATGTTGATCAAAACAATTGAAATAGATGTAATCGTTCTGCGTTCCGCTGAGCTTCACAAACTGGAGTACCTGACGCTCTTTTCTCATCTCATTGATATTTACCAGCTCGGTACATTCTTTCGTAAATTTGGAACGGAGACTCCGGATAAGGGCTTCCGCCGTATCCATGGAAGTCAGACAAGGAATCGCTCTCTCTACCGCTTTCCGTCTGATCTTGACGGAATCTTTCGTAGGAATTCTTCCTCTTGAAGATGTGGATATGATATAGTCCACCTTGCCGCTCTCCAGGAGAGTGATGCAGTTATTGTCGGATTCGTGAATCTTGTCCACATGGCTGACTGTCATACCTTCTCCTTCGAGAATATGAGCCGTGCCTTCCGTAGCGTAGAGCTCGAATCCCATATCCGCGAATCCCTTTGCAATATCCGCGACCTCGGCTTTATCTCTGTCTCTTACCGTGATGAGAACGCCGCCGTTTTTCTTCATTTCGTATCCGGCAGCCACCAGCCCCTTGTAGAGAGCTTCCTCCAGCGTCGCCGCGATGCCGAGCACCTCGCCGGTAGATTTCATCTCAGGCCCCAGATGAGTATCCACGTTGATGAGTTTTTCAAAAGAGAATACCGGTACTTTTACCGCGTAATATGGAGATTTTCTGTACAGTCCCGCACCATATCCCATATCGGTCAGTTTCTCTCCCAGCATCGCTCTCGTAGCCAGATCCACCATCGGAACGCCTGTAACTTTGCTGATGTAAGGAACCGTTCTGGAAGATCTCGGGTTTACCTCGATGACATAGAGATCGTTGTCGTAGATAAGGTACTGAATATTCACGAGACCCAGGGTGTTCATCTCCAGTGCCATGCGTCTGGACTGATCGATGATTTTTTCGATAATTTCATCGGTGATATTCCATGCCGGATATACCGCGATGGAGTCTCCGGAGTGGATTCCCGCTCTTTCGATGTGTTCCATGATCCCCGGAATGAGGATATCCTCACCGTCGCAGATCGCATCGATTTCCAATTCGATTCCCATAAGATACTTATCGATGAGAATCGGATTTTCGATCTCCTGACGGAGAATGATTTCCATATATTCTTTGATATCATCGTCATCGAAAGCGATGATCATGTTCTGGCCGCCCAGCACGTAAGAAGGACGCATCAGAACCGGATAACCGATTTCATTGGCCGCGCCCAGGGCTTCTTCAGTCGTCATGACCGTTACGCCGGCTGCACGCTTTACATTCAATCTCTCTAAAAGCTCATCGAAACGCTCTCTGTCTTCCGCCATATCGATGCTGTCAGGCTGGGTGCCCAGGATCTTTACACCGTTTTCGTGCAGGTGCTTTGTCAGCTTGATGGCGGTCTGTCCGCCGAAGGCCACTACGACGGCTTCCGGTTTTTCCGTAGCGATGATATTCATCACGTCTTCATCGGTCAGAGGCTCGAAATAGAGTCTGTCCGCCGTATCGAAGTCCGTAGATACCGTTTCCGGATTGTTGTTTACGATGACTACCTCATATCCTGCTTTCTTCAGAGACCATACACACTGTACGGAGGAATAGTCGAATTCGATTCCCTGGCCGATACGGATCGGACCGGAGCCGAATACGATAACCGTACCTTTTTCGCTCTTCTTGTCGCCTCTGTGTTCGAGGAACTGAGCCGCTTCGTTTTCATCGTCATAGGTAGAATAGAAATACGGCGTCTCTGCTGCAAATTCCGCCGCGCAGGTATCTACCATCTTGAAGACGGCATGCCTCTTATTCGCAATGGTCTGCCCGGACATCTCTTCGATCACTTTATCCAGGAACGCCATTTTTTTCGCCTCCAGATAGAGCTGATCCGTCAGGGGTTCTGTCTGAAGACGTCTTTCCATCTTGATAATATTGAAAATCTTATACAGGAACCATTCGTCGATCATCGTAATCTCGTGAATCCTGTCCACATCCGCCACACCGCGCTTCAGCGCCTGATAGATGATGAAAATTCTCTCGTCGTCGCACTCATACAGTCTCTCGGCTACAGCGCTGTCGGACAATTCCGCAAATGCCTCCCCGTCCAGCGTATTGTGGGAAATTTCCGCACCTCTTACCGCTTTCATCAGCGCCTCTTCAAAACTCTGTCCGATGGACATGACTTCGCCGGTGGCCTTCATCTGGGTGCCGAGAGTACGCTTAGCATAGACGAACTTGTCGAACGGCCACTTCGGGAATTTTACCACCACATAGTCGATGGTCGGCTCGAAGCAGGCATAGGTGTTGCCGGTGACGGCATTCTTGATCTCATCCAGCGTAAATCCGATGGCGATCTTCGCAGCGACCTTCGCAATCGGATAGCCTGTCGCCTTAGAAGCCAGTGCGGAAGATCTGGAAACCCGGGGATTTACTTCGATTACCGCATATTCGAAGCTTTCCGGGTGGAGAGCGAACTGACAGTTGCAGCCGCCTTCTACTTTCAGTTCCGAGATAATATCTAAGGATGCTTTTCTCAGCATCTGATACTCTTTGTCCGACAGAGTCACCGCAGGCGCGATTACGATACTGTCACCGGTGTGAACGCCTACCGGATCGAAGTTTTCCATGGAGCAGACGGTAATGACGTTGCCGTGACTGTCTCTGACCACTTCAAATTCGATTTCTTTCCAACCCGCGATACATTTCTCCACGAGAACCTGAGTGATCGGAGAAAGTCTGAGACCCTGCTCCGTAATTTCTCTCAACTCTTCTTCGTCATTTACGATGCCGCCGCCGGTACCGCCCAGAGTAAAAGCGGGACGAATGATCACCGGATAACCGATTTCCGCCGCGAAATCCGCCGCATCGTCGATCGTATTTACCACTTTGGAAGGAATACAAGGCTGACCGATAGATTCCATCGTGTCTTTAAACATCTGCCGGTCTTCCGCTTTGTCGATAGTTTCAGGATTAGCGCCCAAAAGCATAACCCCGTGTTCTTCCAGAAAACCTTCCCTGGCCAGCTGCATAGACATCGTAAGGCCCGTCTGTCCGCCCAGAGTAGAGAGAAGACCGTCCGGCTTTTCCTTCAGGATGATTCTCTTTACCACTTCGAGAGAGAGCGGTTCGATGTAAATGCTGTCGGCCATATTGTTATCCGTCATAATAGTAGCGGGATTCGAGTTCACCAGAACGACCTCGAGCCCTTCTTCTTTCAGGGCGCGGCACGCCTGAGTGCCCGCATAGTCGAATTCAGCAGCCTGTCCGATTACGATGGGACCGGAACCGATTACCATCACTTTCTTGAGATTCTTATTTAATGGCATTTACATTCACCTCCTCGATCAGCGTCATAAAATCGTCAAACAGAGAGCCGGAGTCCAGCGGACCTGCGGAAGCTTCCGGATGGAACTGGACCGTAAATACCGGTGCCCCTTCGTAATCGATCCCTTCGCAGGTACCGTCATTGACATTTACAAAACTCACTTTCGCGATTTCCGGAAGACTCTCATTCACGATACAATATCCGTGATTCTGACTCGTGATAAATACCCGTCCGTCAGATATTCTCTTCGCCGGCTGATTCGTGCCTCTGTGACCGTACTTCATCTTTTCCGTACGTCCGCCTGCGGCGAGAGCCGTCAGCTGATGTCCGAGACAGATTCCGAACATCGGTATTCCGCAATAGAGAAGTTTTCTGATTTCCTTGATCACTTCCACATTTTCTGCCGGATCTCCCGGACCGTTGGAGAGCATGATTCCGTCCGGTTTCATAGCGATGATTTCCTCCCCGGAGGTATTGTAAGGAACGATTGTCACGTCGCAGCCCCTCATCTGAAGCTGACGGCAGATCGTCTTTTTCGCTCCCAGATCCAGAAGAACGATCTTCTTCGGATGTTCCGTCTCGTTGGTGTGAAGATGCACTTCTCTTTCGCTGCGAGATGTATTGGCAACCGCTTCTGTGATTCTGTACTGTTTGATATCCCAGAGAACCTTGGATTTATCTTCAGGCAGTTCGGACAGGATTATTCCGTTCATCACTCCACTTTCACGCACGATTTTCGTCAGAGCTCTGGTATCGATGCCGTAAATGCCGGGAACATTCTGTTCCCGCAAAAAAGTGTCAAGGTCTCCCTGATTTCTGAAATTGGAAGGCTCCTGACACCAGTCTCTAACAATATATCCTTTGACAAAAGACTTTCTGCTTTCAAAGTCCTCCGGAATTACACCGTAATTTCCGATGAGCGGAAAAGTCTGAACGACAATCTGACCATAATGACTCGGGTCAGTGAGTGTCTCTAAATAACCGGTCATAGCTGTAGTGAATACAACTTCGCCGGTAACGTCGCCTTCGGCGCCGAATGCCTTACCCTCAAAAACGGTTCCGTTTTCGAGAAGCAGATACCTTGCTTTATCCATGTCTCCCTCCGTTTATTTAATAAAGTGCTTTAAGAACAGCGGAGTCCGCCGAAAAAGGTCAGAATTCCGCCCGGCTATTTGCTGTAGTTATTTTTTGGATATTCCGGATATGATCATGCACTATGACAATCTCAGCTCTTTTGGTTTCAGACACAATAACTTGCACAGAAGAATCCCGTTCTATCTGCGCTCTACTTTTGCCTATTCAGCTCATTATACATGAACGAAATCACTTTTCAAAGAAAAATCTGACGAAAAATGAAAGTTTTTATGTGGAGAAAGATCTTAACTTTCTCCACTCGCTGTAATTTCTATTTTTTCCGTTTTTGACGAAGATAAGCGGCAGCTGCAGTTCCTGTCAAAGCGCCGTCGCTGACGGCTTTTGAAATCTGGAGCAGTCCTCCCGTACAATCCCCCGCGGCATAGAGCCCGGGGATCATTGTAGCGCCGTTTTCCTCGACGATCCATTTTCCATCGGGATCCACCGCTCCCAGTTTTCTGCCGAAATCAGCGCTTCCCGCCGTTCCCATCGCGATAAACACGCCGGAGACTGAAAGGGTTTCTCCGTCTTCGAAGACAATTTCAGAAACTGTTTCCTGCCCGGTGATTTCCGAGATTTTTCTGCCGTCCTTCTTAATATTTTCAGGAATTTCCGCTTCCATCTCTTTCCCGTCGGTGAGAATCGTCACGGAATTTACCACCCCTGCCAGATGCTCCGCTTCGCTGACGGCATAGGCGCCGTTTCCGATGACTGCCACGTCGCCGCCCCTGTGAAAAAAAGCGTCGCACACCGCACAGTAGCTGACACCGGCGCCTTCGAATTCTTTCAGGCCTTTGAGAGGCGGCGCTTTTCTCTGCGCTCCCGCTGCCACGATGAGCACTTCTGATTCATACTGACCGTTTTCGGTCTCTATTTTAAAATTTCCCTCATAAGATACGCTCAGCACCTCTTCATCGAGCACGGTCACTCCCAGACGCTGCGCCCCCAGAATACCATTCTCGTAAAGCTGCAAGCCTGTCACAGGCTCCGCCAGCCCGTAATAATTTTCTATTTTCTCCGCCTTCCCCAGAGAACCGGCTGAAAAACCGGTAACAATCGTGGAAAATCCAGCTCTCGCTGTATAAAGAGATGCGGAGATCCCCGCCGGGCCCTTTCCGATGATAAAAACGTCTGTCATAGCTGCTTTCCTCTTCTTTTCTGCAGAAACGAATCCTGCATCTGCCTCCCTTGCATCAGAAGACGATAAAGGGCAGGATCCGCATGAAATTCTTCCATAAGCGATTCGACCTCCCTCAGAGACTTTTCTCTCTTCCGAGGAGGAATATTCGATTTTACCGCGCGGATCAGTACATTTTTCGGCGTATGAGAAAAATCTACAAATTCCAGAACCTGTGTCTTGTATCCGCTGTATTCCAGTAACGACGCCCGCAGTGCGTCTGTAGCCAGCGCAGCGAACCGTTCTTTTAAAAGCCCGTATTTTGTAAGCGCCGACAATCCTTCACTTTCGATCTGGGCGTTCAGCTCGTGCTGACAGCAGGGAACGGAAAGAATCACTCTGCTGTTCCACTGAACCGCATGATAAAGAGCGTAATCCGTAGCGGTATCACAGGCGTGGAGAGTAATCACCATATCTACCGGTTCATCGCTCTGATAGACGCTGATATCGCCCACTTCAAACTTCAGATGTTCATATCCGTACTTTTTGGCCGCTTCACTGCACTTTCTGATCACATCTGCCTTGAGATCCAGCCCTGTCATATACGCTCTGATCTTTTTCACATAAGTAAGATAATAATACAGGATAAACGTCAGATACGCTTTTCCGCATCCGAAATCCACCACATGAATTTCTTCAAATCCGCAGGTCTCCACCGCATCGTCTACGATTTCCAGAAACCGGTTGATCTGCCGGAATTTATCTTCCATACTCCGGACGATCTTGCCGTCCTTTGTAAAGATGCCCATGTCGATCAGGGGCTCCACTACGGATCCTTCTTCGATCAGCCGCCGTTTCCTGCGGTTGTGAGAAAGCGCCGAACCCCGATATTTGATTCCTGCGCGCACCGGAATGTCACTTCTCTTTTCCGTATTTGCCATATCCTCTCTTTTTAAAAGATGTTTTCCCAGCATTATTTTTCCCTTTTTGGAAATCTTCAGGTTATATTCGATTTCATCGGAAAAGGAATTCAACTGTTTAAAATCACTGCGGAGAAGAGAGACTACAAAGATGAGAGCTTCCGCACTGTCCATATTTCTGTGGAAAACCTGGGTTTTCGTAAACTGTTCCGCCTGATACATCATCCTGTTTTTGATATTCCGCGGGGACAGCACTACCTTTTCGTATGCGGCTTCGGAAGGCCGCCTGCTGCTGAGTACCATTTTCTGCGGATGACTGGAGAAAATCTTTTCCGCCGCTTTTTTCAGTTCTTCCGCATCTACTTCATTTGTCTTACCTTTCTCACCTGCGGCATCCGCTTTATCATAGGTTCCGGCGATATTCGCACCGCCGCCGTTTCTCTCATCCCGCGGTCTGCTGTTTTCCTGTTGTCTGTCTTTCTGTTCTGTCCGCAGTTTCCTCACCTCAGTTTTCTACCGGCTTTCGCCGTCATTCTCTTCCTCATCACTTTCCATCTCCCGGCCGGGCACAAAATTTCTCGGAGGATGATAATTAAAGCCTCTCTGCCGGTATTCCCTGATTTTATCCAACTCCATCACCCGGATAATTTCTTCTTTTTCAGGATAACCGGGCAGGCGGATATCCACAACTCCGCCGGTCATCAAAATCAGCGTGGGAGCGGTGCTGATCTCAAACATCTCGGTAAGCTCCCTCTCCTGCATGATATTCAATATACCGGCTTTCACCACATCTTCGTACTCTTCCGCTATCTCCGCAAGCACTTTCTCCATTCTGCCTTCGGGATCGCTGAAAGGAGCTGACAGCAAAAGGATATACGGTTTCGGGGAAATTATGACTTCATGTTCATAATTGGCGTCTTTTATCTTAGTTATCAGCTTTTTCGGTCTCGCCATATCGTCACCTTTCCACAGTATTTATCCACTTATCCACAGTATTGTGCGAAGTTTTCCACATAGGTTATGCACTTTTTACACATAGTTTTCCACAGCTTTAGGAGGAGTTATCCACATATTTTGTGGATTAAACGGCAGTTTTCCACTGTTTTCATTCGATATGCGGAATTAAAACGATCAATGTCTTTATTGAAGCGGAAGTTTTCCACAAATCAGATTCCGTCTGGCCGCAGATCTGTGCATATCTGTCTTTTTTAAAAAAGCTCCGCCGTATATCGGCGGAGCTGACCGGTCAACCGCAAAATTCAAAATCAGAATCTGCCGTCATAAAAGAACCGGAAATTTCAGCTGCCTCTATAATCCGAGACCGAAATTTTCCTTAACCCTTCTGAGAGTCTTCTGTGCGATAGCGCCTGCCTTTTCTGCGCCTTCTTTCAGAATCTTATCCAGTTCGCCGGATTCCATGACGTCGTTATATTTCTGCTGAATCGGAGCGAGAGCGTCGACTACCACTTCGACGAGATCTTTTTTGAAATCGCCGTATCCGCTGCCCTGATACTTTTTTTCCAGCTGTTCGATAGAAATCCCCGAAAATACGCTGTAAATCGAAAGTAAGTTGCTGATGCCCGGCTTGTTTTCCACATCGAAACGAACTTCACCGTCGGAATCAGTAGTGGCTCTCATGATAGCTTTTTTGATTTTATTCGGCGGATCGAGAAGTGAAATTCTGCTGAATTCATTTTCTGCGCTCTTGCTCATCTTGTTTGTAGGTTCGTCCAGCGCCATAATTCTGGCGCCGCTCTTCATATATTTGCCTTCCGGAACCACAAGAGTGTCTTTGCCGTATTTTCCGTTGATCCTTACCGCCAGATCTCTCGTAAGTTCGATGTGCTGCTTCTGATCATCACCTACCGGGACGATCTGTGTATCATAGAGGAGAATGTCCGCCGCCATGAGAACAGGATACATGAAAAGACCTGTCGGAGCGGATTCCTTTTCTTTGCTTTTCTGCTTAAACTGTGTCATTCTCGACAGTTCCCCCGTATAGGAGCAGCATGTCAAAATCCAGGACAGCTCGGAATGTCCGGGAACATCGGACTGTACAAATACCGTCGATTTTTTTGGATCCACGCCCACCGCCAGATAGAGAGCCGCCACGTTGCGTATGCTTTCTCTGAGTTTTTTCGGATCCTGCGGTACTGTAATCGAATGCAGATCCACGATACAGTAGATGCAGTCGCTGTTGTCCTGCAATTCTACGAACTGCTTCAGCGCTCCCAGATAATTTCCGATATGTATATTGCCCGTAGGCTGAATTCCGGAAAATACTCTTTTCATCGTTGATACTCCTCCTTGAATTTCTGTTTTATCTTTTTTTCTATACGTGAAACAGTCATCTGGGAAACTCCGAGTTCCCCGGCGATCTGCTGCTGTGTTTTACCTTCGACAAATCTCATATTACAGAACTCTTTTTCCTCCGGAGTGAATTTCTGCATCGTCCTTTCGATGAAATCCGCATTTTCCATGGTCTGAAAAGCGGAATCCTCTTCTCCCGTATAACGTTCGATAAAGTATTCTCCGCCTTCCGATTCCTCTTCGTCCATCGACTGCTGCAAAGAGTAAGCGCTGTAAGCTCTGCCCGATTCCATCGCCTGGAGCACATCTTCTTCTGTCACATCGAGGCGCTGAGCGATCTCCGACACTTTCGGAGTTCTCTGAAGCTCCGCCTCTAACTTCTGTTTTACCGATGGAATTTTGACAGAAAGATCTTTCATCTTCCGCGGAACTTTAATCGCCCAGCCTTTATCTCTGAAATACCGCTTGATTTCTCCCAGAATTGTAGGCGCAGCAAAAGCCGGAAAGTCCACGCCTCTTTCCGGATCATATCTTTCCGCCGCCAAAACCAGAGCCATAGAACCCACCTGGTAAAGATCGTCGTAATCTACGCCTCTGTTTAAATATTTTCTGACGAGTATATTTACGATATACAGATATTTCTCGACGATTTTATTTCTGTCTTCGATGCTTCTGCTTTTTTTGTAAGCATCAAAAATCTCCCTGTTGTCGTCAGCAGAATTGTTCATAGGCTTTCCCCCGCTGCTGTACAAAATTTCAGGATCTGCTGAAGTGCTTAATCATCCTGATCAGCATATTTCTCTCCTGCACCGCCGAAAAAATATCGACTTCGTCCATGAGAGCTCTGAGCATGAGCAGACCTGCCGCAAGATCGACAGGACTGCGTCTCGGTATAGAAGTATCCGGAAGTTCGCTGCACCTCTGCAGCTCTCCGCCTTTCTCGCCATACATACCGCCGTCATCGATGGAGATGATAATACCGTCATCTCCCAGCTCGCAGACAATCTGGTACGTCAGCGTATTTTCACACTTGCAGAATACATTGGTACAGACTTCCGAAACTGCGATCTTAATATCCTCGATATCTTCAACATCGAATCCTGCCGTATTCGCGGCTGAAGATACCGCCAGTCTCACGACTCCCACATATTCAGGTTTCCCTGGAACTGTAAATCTCAACAAATCTGCCATTTTTAGGTCAACTCCTTTGTACTTGATTGACAGGGTATAACTCAGCGCCGTTATTTCCCGCCTTTGCCGGCGGAGAGCCTTCTTCCCGACGCTTTTCCGTCCGGCTTTTGACGGCTGC
>CAJLHL010000062.1 GCA_905206455.1 uncultured Eubacteriales bacterium | reverse complement strand
AAGAGATCCGTCCGGCGGCTGTGCGGATTTCCGCGGAAATCCTTTCAACGGAACGCCGCTGCGGCGTTTTTTCGCAGATTATCGGGCAGAGAATGTGTGAAAAGAGACGGGCCGGTCGAAGATGAATTTGTATCCTTGATAAATTAAATGGTTTTTTCTGTGAAAAAGGGTGGAAAATATCAGGTTTTCCGCTCTTTTTGTTTTTGAAGGGGCTCAGCGCCGGAACGGGATCCGAAGAGGGAACGGAGTTTTCTGCGATAGGAGGAACCGTCTCAAAACAGACCTGAAAATTCTTTTTTGACGAAATAAAAATCCCCGCGGGAACATATAAATAGTAAGAAAGAATGTCGGCAGCGGGGAGATGGTGCAGGTAATGTGAGAGACGTTCTCTGACTGCCGGGTTTTCGCATTTCTTCAGGAAACGGATGGGGGTAAATAGGATGAACGAAAATTCGATAAGAAGCGAAATCCTGAATGATTTCGGCATGAAGATGCCGCGGGTGCTGGTCAGCGGCAGATATGCAGTGGTGGACAGTGTGAAAAAAATCTATGTCTTGTCCTGCGATATCGTGACATTGGAAACATCTGAAGGCTATATCAGTATTCTCGGAAACGATATCTGTGTAGAGACTCTCTGCGATGAGCGGATCGAACTGTGCGGTGATTTCACCGGCGTCGAGTTCATACGGCCGCAGAAAACAGAAGGAAAGCGTTCCTCTGCGGAGAAAAAAAGAAAGAAGAATGGGGAGTCAAAGGGATCGGAAAGGATGAAATAGAATGGGCCGAAAGAGAAGAGGCGGGGGAGAAGAACGGCCGGCTACGATTATTTTTTTTCTGGATTCTTCTGAGCTCTTTGTGGAAGGCTTCGGAACGGAAGGTGTTTTGAATATCGCAGCGGCGGGAGGTATTCCGGTACGCAGCGTGAGAGTCTTGGATGAGACGACGATCTGTCTGACGCTGAGGACATCGGACGTGCCGCGGCTGAGAGAACTGTTGGGAGCCCGTTACCGCACAGAGGTGCTCAGGACGGAGGGCGTGGTCCCTTTCCTGCGGCGTATAGCGGGAAGAAAAGGACTTTTCGCGGGAGCTGTCTGTTTTGCTGTCATTTTGTTTCTTCAGCAGTCGTTTATCGCAGAGCTCCGGATTCAGGGGGACGGTGGAATTCCTGAGAGTGAAATCGCAGAAGTTCTCGCGGATCACGGCCTGTATCCCGGTTGCCGGAAATCACAGGTAGACGAGGAGAGCATAAAAATGGCTCTCTATCAGAAATTTCCGGAGCTCACCTGGACCGGACTGGATATAAAAGGCGCTCTGGCCGTTGTCGAGACGGCTTCCGGAGAGAAGACTCAGGAAGAAAAAGATATTTCCGACAGTCCTCGTGATATTGTCGCTTCAAAATCGGGGTATATTAAAGAAGTCATCACCCGTCACGGAACGCAGATGGTGAAAGAAGGCGATTATGTACAGGCCGGGGACGTGCTGATCAGCTCGGCGGTCCGTGCGAATAATACCACGTACGATGAATCCCGTAATGACCTTGTGACCTATGTCAAAGCGGAGGGCGACGTGACCGCTGTGGTGGTCTACGCGTTGGAGACGCAATTTGCAAAAGGCAAATTCAGCGAAGAAGATATGACAAAGCTCGTAGAAAAAGCGGTGAGAAAATATATCCGGGAGAAAATACCGGAAAAAATAGAAATCATCAAGAAAGATTTGAAGTTTTCAGAAGAAGAAAATATAATAAGATGTAGAATATCACTCGAGATTTCTGAGAATATAGGACACGAAAAGGAGACTGAATTTGCGGGAACGTGAAGCAGACACGAATGAGATAAGAATGAAAATTGAGGATGCGCAGGATAATGCGGTCATCTTTGGAAGCGGTGATCACAACGCGGAAAAGATACGGGAGGCTTTCGGTTCGGATATCGTTCAGCGGGGCGACGAGCTGATTATCCGGGGCGGCGATACGGAAAAGGCGAAGAGCGCCGTCCTCGATTTTCTCTGGATTCTGGATCGCCAGGAAGATCTGGACGCTCAGAAGACGGAATACGTGCTGGAGTTGAATAAAGAGGGACAGACTTACCGTAAGAGTAATGTGAAGAGCGATATTATCTGTTTTACCCACAGGGGCAGGCCTATCCGCGCAAAGACGCTGGGACAGATCGCCTATGCCGATAATATCAGACACAATGACATCGTATTCGGCATAGGACCGGCGGGAACGGGAAAGACTTATCTGGCGGTGGCGATGGCGGTCCACGCTTTTAAAAATAAGGAAGTGGAGAAAATTATTCTCGCCCGGCCGGCGGTGGAAGCGGGGGAAAGTCTGGGCTTTCTCCCGGGAGATCTTCAGGAGAAGGTCGACCCGTATCTCCGTCCGCTTTACGACGCGCTTTTCGATATTCTGGGCAGAGATTCCGCGCTGAGACTCAAGGAAAAAGAAGCGATCGAAGTCGTTCCTCTGGCATATATGAGAGGCCGGACTCTGGACAACTCCTTTATCATACTGGACGAAGCGCAGAACACCACGCGGGAACAGATGAAAATGTTTCTCACCCGTCTGGGATTCGGATCAAAAGCCGTAGTGACCGGCGATATCACACAGATCGATCTGCCGAAAAAAAAGTCTTCCGGTCTGCGGGAAGCGGAACGGATTCTGCAGGATGTGAAGGGCATCTCTTTCTCCTATCTCAGGCAGAACGATGTGGTTCGTCACCCTCTGGTCCGGAGGATTATCGACGCTTACGACAGATATTATGAGGAAACAGAGGAGTAATCATACCGGTGAATATTATTTTTGACGAAGAAATCGATGTTGCAGAAAAGCTCGTACGACAGATGACAGAGGCGGCGGAGATCTGTGTCGGAGAAGAGGGACTGGATCCCGATTTCTGCGAAGTGAGTTTTTCTTTTGCGGATGAGGAGGAGATCCGGAGGTTAAACGCCGCTTATCGGGATAAAGATGCGGTGACTGACGTTCTCTCTTTTCCCCAATATGACGATCTCCGCGAACTGGACAACGAAGAAGAGATCTGTCTGGGCGATGTGGTGATCTGCGGCCGGGTGGCCCGGCGTCAGGCGGAGGAATACGGACATTCTTATGAAAGGGAACTGCTCTATCTCTTTGTTCACAGCATCCTCCATCTCTTGGGCTACGATCATATGGAAGAAGAGGAAAAACGGCAGATGCGCATCAGAGAAGAGTATGTCATGGAAAAGATCGGACTGACGCGGTAAGACGCGAGAGGAATTTGGAAAGGAACGAGAATGAAATCAGGTTTTGTAGGGATTATAGGACGTCCCAATGTAGGCAAGTCGACGCTGCTGAATTCGATCATAGGCGAGAAAGTCGCTATCACTTCTAATAAAGCGCAGACCACGAGAAATGCGATCCGTGGAATTTATACCGATGATGAGTGCCAGATCGTATTTATCGACACGCCGGGAATTCACAAACCCAAAAATAAACTGGGTTCTTATCTGACGAATACGGCGGTGAATACGCTGAACGAGGTGGATGTCATTCTATTTCTTGTGGACGACAGTCTCTCAAAAGGTCCCGGAGACCGATATATCCTGGAGCTGCTGAAGAAAATTAAAAAGACGCCGAAAATACTCATCATCAATAAAATCGATCTGATCGGGCCGGAGGAATACCGGGGAATTTACGAAGAATACGAAGCTTCCGGAGTGTTCGATGAGATCGTCGGAGTCAGCGCACTGAAGGGACAGAATACAGGGGTCTGTGTGGAAAAGATTCGTCCGTTTATCGGCGAGGGACCGATGTATTTTCCGAAAGACATGTTTACCGACAATCCCATGCGGTTTCTCGTGTCGGAGATCATCCGGGAAAAGACGCTTCTCTATCTGAATGAAGAGGTTCCCCACGGCGTCGCGGTGGAAATCGAGCAGTATGAAGAGGCGGAAAACTGTACGAATATCAGCGCGGTGATCTACTGCGAAAAAGCGTCTCACAAGGGGATTATCATCGGCGCTCAGGGAAAAAAACTCAAGGGAATCGGCAAAGCAGCCCGGCTGGATATCGAGCCGCTGATCGGTTCCAAGGTATTTTTGGAATTGTGGGTAAAAGTGAAAGAAAACTGGCGGGAAAATGATATCGCCATCGGAAATTTCGGTTATAAAAATGACAATCAGTAGCGATTCACAGTGAATTGCGGGGAGCGAGGCGGTTCGGGGCGAAAAACGGATGTTCCCGGATCGAAGAGACAGAACGAAAACAGACGGAGCGGAGAGCGCCGCGGAAGCGGCGGTGAAAAAATGTTGGAAGGAAGGCGAACCGCAGATGATCACCGAGACCGACGGAATAATCTTAAAACAGACGCGTCTTCCGGACGACAGGCGCATGCTCGTGCTGTTTACGAGGAAGTTCGGAAAGATCAGCGCAGGCACCAGCATACGGCTTAACGGCAAAAACAAATCCTCTCTGGCGCTGCGGGTATTTACCCATGGAAGATATGAACTGTTTTTCGGAGGAAAGAGCTGCAATGTCAATGCGGCTGAAACGCTGAACAGTTATTTTAAAATTGGAGAGGATATCGACAAGTATATGCTGGCATCCTATATCTTAGAATTTACCGATCGTCTGATCATGGAAAATCAGCCGAACGAAAAGCTCTTTGAACTTCTGGTAGAGTTCCTGCGTCTTCTGGAAAGGCGGAAGACAAAACCGGAATCTCTGATTCTGATTTATCAGTGGAAAGCTCTGGACACCTGCGGATTTATGCCCGGTCTGGACGGCTGCGTCAGATGCGGAGTTCCGGTCACGCCGCCTCAAGGGAGTTTTTCAGTGGCAGACGGGGGACTGATCTGTGAAGACTGCGCAAATTCAGGCAGTGTAAACAAGCGATTGCTTTATAACATGGAATTTGATATAATCAGAATATTAAAATCCATTCGGGATAATGAGATTAGCGTATTTGAAAATCTGGCACTCAACGACGGAATTTATGACTGTCTGAAGTCTATTTTGCGGGATTACATATCCTATCATCTGGATATAAATAAATTAAAAAGTGAAAGCTATCTAATTTAAAAAGGCGGTGTTAAAATGGAGATTACGCTTGAAAAAATTGAACTGGTGAAAGATCGTACCGGCGTAAGTTACGCAGAAGCGAAAGCTGCTCTCGAAAAAGCGGGCGGCAGCGTGGTGGACGCTATCATCATGATCGAAGAGGAAATCGATATCGTTCCGAAGACAAAAGCCGGAGATCAGGCCTCTCAGATTGTGGAAAAGATCAAAGCCCTGGTGAAGAAAGGGAATATCTCTAAGATTCTCGTAAAAAAAGACGACAGCACGGTGGTGAATCTTCCGGTCAATGTGGGAATCCTGGGAATCGTATTCGTTCCGTGGGTCACTCTGGTATCTGTCATCGCGGCTCTGGGCACGAAGTGCACCATCGAACTGGTTAAAGATAACGGCGAGGTGGTAAATCTCAGTCACAAGGCGGCGGAGACTTTCGACGATGTGAAATCCAATTATTCGGTGATCGCCGATGATCTGAAAGAAAAGGGCGAGGATGCGTTTTCGCAGGTAAAAGAAAAGGCTTCGTCGGTCATCGGCAAGATGAAAAAAGAATTCGATGAATTTGAGGACGACGATTACTTCAATTTCGATGATTTCGACGACAGCGTGTTCGATCAGGAGGAAGATGTATCTGTCTGTGAATCTTTTGATTCCAGGTTTGGCGAACTGAAGGAAAAGACTGCGCAAAAGGCGGGAGAATTCGCGGAAAAAGCGGAGGATCAGGCCGAAAAAATCGCTGAAAAGGCGGAGGAAATTGCCGAAAAAGCGGAAGATAAGACGGAGAAAGCTGCGGAAAGAGTCGGAGAACTGAAAGACGCGGCGAAAGAAAAAGCGGAAAAAATTGCCGGAGCGGCGGCGGATACTGCAGAAGCCGCTGCAGATAAGGCGAAAAATGCCGCCAAAGCGGCAAGCGACAAGGTCAAAGACAAGGCGGACTCCGTAAAAGATCATATGGAAGAAACAGCGGATGCCGTAAAAAATCATATGGAAGATGCGGCGGATACCGTGAGAGATAAGTTCGATGAGGCCGGCGAGAAGTTTGAAGAAACCATCGAAGATTACAAGGCGAAAAAAAACAGATTTCGTTTTTTTGAATAGTCCGGGCAGCCCTGCTGTTTCATGAAAAAAGCGGTTCCGCGGGGCTTTGCCGCTTTTCCCGGAGGGAAGATCGCCGGCGGGGCCGGCGGATGTTCAAAGACCGGGCCGGCGGGGTTTTTATGTATCTGAGACTGCGGCCGGCGGAGACAAACGCCGGCCGAATGGAATAACTGCAGCGTATTTTACAGGTTTGTATCTCAAAAAGAAAAGTATACAATTATGCAAGTATACCAAAATGGCTGGAAACGTGATAAAATACCATACAGGACAAGAATGCCCGTAGAAACCGGGCGGCGCCGTCCGTGTGGTGTTTTGTCTTATGCACGCAGCGTCTTCTGCCGCCGCGGGAATAAAAAGCATGAAGAGCCGCTCCGAGAGGGCTGTAGCGGCAGGACGCAGCTTCATTGGAAAGGTTTTTCCGATATAAAATATTACTATAGGGAGATTTAAGAGAAATGAGCACTAAGATTCAGCACAGGGAATATTCTATGGACAAAATCGTAGCTCTGGCAAAATCCAGAGGTTTTGTATTCCCGGGTTCCGAAATTTACGGCGGCCTGGCGAATACCTGGGATTACGGTCCGATCGGAGAGGAACTCAAAAATAATGTCAAGGCGGCCTGGAGAAAGAAATTTATTCAGGAGTCCAGATACAATGTAGGTCTGGATTCCGCGATTCTGATGAATCCTAAGACGTGGGAAGCTTCCGGCCATGTGGGAAACTTCAATGATCCGCAGGTGGACTGCAAGGTATGCCGCGAGAGATTCCGGGCGGATAAGCTGATCGAGGAATATTTTGACAGACACGGCATCGATCAGGTAGTCGACGGCTGGACAAACGAACAGATGGAAACTTTCATGGCGGAAAAGGGAATCAAGTGTCCGACCTGCGGCAGCGTCGATTTCACGCCGATTCGTCAGTTTAATCTGATGTTCAAGACGTTTCAGGGCGTGACGGAAGACAGCACAGCTCAGATCTATCTCAGACCTGAGACAGCGCAGGGAATTTTTGTGAATTTCAAGAACGTTCAGAGAAGCGCGAGAAAAAAGCTTCCTTTCGGTATCGCCCAGATAGGAAAATCTTTCCGAAACGAGATTACACCGGGGAATTTTACATTCAGAACCAGAGAGTTCGAACAGATGGAACTGGAATTTTTCTGTGCTCCAGGCACCGACATGGAATGGTTCGATTACTGGCGCGGTTTCTGCCCTCAGTTCCTGAGAGATCTGGGCATCAGCGACGAACATATGAGACTGAGAGATCATTCTCCGGAGGAGCTCTCGCATTACAGTAAGGCGACGACAGATATCGAGTATCTGTTCCCGTTCGGATGGGGGGAACTCTGGGGCATCGCTCACAGATCGGATTACGATTTGAGACAGCATCAGGAATTTTCCGGTCAGGATATGTCATATCAGGATCCTGTGACAAACGAAAAATTTATTCCGTTCTGCATCGAGCCGTCTCTCGGCGCGGACAGAGTGACGCTGGCATTCCTGGTGGAAGCTTACGACGAGCAGACCATCGAAGGCGCCAACGGCAAAGAGGATACGAGAACGGTACTGCATTTCCATCCGGCTCTGGCTCCGTATAAGGCGGCAGTTCTTCCGCTGACGAAAAAACAGGCGGAGAAAGCCGAAGAATTCAGAGATGAGCTGGCGAAGTATTTCTCTGTGGATTACGATCTTCCGGGCAGCATCGGCAAGAGATACAGAAGACAGGATGAGATCGGTACGCCTTACTGTATCACGGTGGATCCGGATACGGAAAACGACGGCTGCGTCACGGTAAGAGACCGGGATTCGATGGAGCAGATTCGCATCCCGATGGGCGACGTAAAAGATTATATCGCGGAAAAACTCGTTTTTTAGGAAAGGAGAACGGCCGCACTTTATCTCCGGGGCCGGCGCAGTAAGCGCCGGTTCTGTGGAATATGCGGGCGAATCAGACAGAATATTTCCTGTCCTGCTGCGTCATAATATCCTTTGGGAGGTATATATTATGTACAGTGAAGCAGAAAACCAGGAGATCAATACAAAAAATTCCATCGACGATTTCGGCTGTCTGAAAAACGCGTTCGATTTCGATTCCGATATTCAATATCTGACGATTATCGGCAGCATCGAAGGGCACAATGTTCTGGCATCCGATGTCAAGACCACCAAGTATGAGAATATGATTCCGCAGCTCATCGCGGTGCAGGAGAATCCGAAAATTCGGGGACTTCTGATCGTTCTGAATACCGTAGGCGGTGATGTGGAGGCAGGGCTGGCTCTGGCGGAACTCATTTCGTCCATTTCCAAGCCCACCGTGTCTCTGGTGCTGGGCGGCGGCCACAGTATCGGTATTCCGCTGGCCACTTCGGCGGATTATTCCTTTATCGCTCCCAGTGCGGCGATGACACTTCATCCGGTTCGCACTACCGGTCTTGTGATCGGCGCGGAACAGACTTATGAGTATTTCCGCCGGATGCAGGAGCGGATTACGGACTTTATCGTCAAGACGTCCGGAGCGCAGCGGGATGTGATTGCCGAGCTGATGAGCGCCAAGAACGATATGGCCAACGATGTGGGGACCATACTCTACGGAAAAGAAGCCGTGGAAGCAGGTCTTATCGACAGTGTCGGCGGTCTGTACGACGCTCTGAACAAGCTCAGAGAATTGACAGAGAAAGAAATGTAAGACAGCAAGTTATAGCAGATAGTTAAGTTATTTATAACATGTGGGGGATAAATAAAATGAAGAAGTTTAAAAAGATCCTCGTGGCGAACAGAGGCGAAATTGCGATCAGAATATTCAGAGCCTGTGGCGAGCTCGGTATCCGAACGGTCGCGATTTATTCTGAAGAAGATAAAAACGCTCTTTTCCGGACGAAGGCCGACGAGTCTTATCAGATCGGCAAGGGAAAAGGTCCTGTAGATGCCTATCTGAGCATCAACGAAATCATAGATCTCGCGAAGGCGAAAGGCGCGGACGCAATTCATCCGGGTTATGGATTCCTTTCCGAGAACAGTGATTTTGCAAAGCAGTGCGAAGACGCAGGTATCGAATTTATCGGACCGACTCACGAGATGATGGAGCAGCTGGGCGATAAGATCAAATCGAAACTGGTAGCTCATGAGGTCGGCGTCCCGACGATTCCGGGCGTGGAAGAGGCGATTAAATCCGAAGAAGACGCAAAGAAATTCGCTGAATTCTGCGGTTATCCGGTTATGCTGAAAGCGTCTGCCGGCGGCGGCGGACGCGGGATGCGTATCGTAAGAAATCCGGAAGATCTGATTACCGAATTCAATAACGCGCAGAGCGAAGCGAGAAAAGCTTTCGGCATCGACGATATCTTTATCGAGAAGTATCTGGAAGAGCCGAAACATATCGAAGTTCAGGTGCTGGGCGATAAGTACGGCAATATCGTGCATCTCTACGAGAGAGACTGTTCGATTCAGCGCCGTCATCAGAAGGTCGTGGAATTTTCCCCGGCTCTGACGATTACCGAGGAACAGAGACAGGCGATGTGCGATGATGCGATCAAACTGGCAAAACACGTCAATTACCGCAGTGCGGGTACCGTGGAGTTCCTCGTGGACAAGCACGGCAGCCATTATTTTATCGAAATGAATCCGCGTATCCAGGTGGAGCATACCGTTTCCGAAATGGTGACGGGAATCGATATCGTACAGTCACAGATTCTTATCGCCGAGGGATATCCGCTGGATTCCGACGAGGTGGGAATTCCGAATCAGGATGCTGTCGTACCGCGGGGCGCTGCAATTCAGTGCCGAATCACCACGGAAGATCCGACCAACGCTTTTGCACCGGACACCGGTAAGATCGAATTCTATGCCACCGGTTCCGGAAACGGCATCCGTCTGGACGGCGGCAACGGATTTACCGGAGCTGTCATCACGCCGTATTATGACAGTCTCCTGGTGAAGATCACTTCCTTCGGAAGAAACTTTGACGTAGCGGCTTCCAGAGCGGTCAGAGCGCTGGGCGAGCTGAAGATCAAAGGGGTAAAGACAAACAGAAACTTCCTTCTGAATGTGCTGAATCATCCGACTTTCCGGGCAGGGGAATGCAATACGGGATTCATCGACAACAATCCGGATCTCCTCAATGTATATACCGGTGAAGATACGGAGTCTAAGGTTCTCCGTTTCCTGGGCGACAAAGTGGTAAACGAGGTAAAATGGGAAAATCCTCCTGCGGATATACCGAACGTTCCCGAGGTCGATGTGGATCCTGCGACGCTGAGAGGTACCAAGCAGATCTTCGATGAGAAAGGCGCGAAAGGACTGGCTGACTGGGTTCTGGCGCAGAAGGCGCTGCTTTTCACGGATACCACGATGAGAGACGCACAGCAGTCTCTGATGGCGACCAGAATGCGTACCGTCGATATGGAGCGCATCGCTCCGGCGCTGGCGGTATACGGCAAGGATCTGTTTTCCTTGGAAATGTGGGGCGGTGCGACATTTGACGTGGCGTATCGTTTCCTCAAGGAAAATCCGTGGGAAAGACTGGAGACTCTGAGGGAGAAGATTCCGAATATCCTTTTCCAGATGCTTCTGCGGGGCGCGAATGCGGTAGGTTATAAGAGTTATCCGGATAATGTGGTGCGCAAATTCATCAAAGAAGCGGCGGCATCCGGCATCGATCTGTTCCGCGTCTTCGATTCCCTCAACTGGATCGACGGCATGGCGGTAGCGATGGACGAAGTCGGCAATCAGGGAAAGATCGTAGAAGCTACGATGTGCTATACCGGCGATATTCTCGATGAGAGAAGAGATAAATATACGCTTGAGTATTATGTAAATAAAGCGAAGGAACTGGAAAAGCGCGGCGCACATATGATCGCGATCAAAGATATGTCCAGCCTTCTGAAACCGATCGCAGCGCATAAGCTGGTTTCCGCGCTGAAAAATGAGATTTCCGTACCGATTCATTTACATACCCACGATACCAGCGGCAACGGCGGGGCTACGCTGATGATGGCCGCTATGGCTGGCGTGGATATCGTCGATGCGGCGTTTGACAGCATGGCCGGTCTGACGAGCCAGCCGGCGCTCAATTCTACTGTAGCAGCGCTGGAATTCTCCGAGCGGGCTACCGGCATGGATATCGACGGTCTGCAGCAGATTTCCACGTACTGGGGCGCGGTTCGTCCGGTTTACGAGGACTACGAATCGGAGCTCAAGTCGGGTACGGCGGAAATTTACAAGTATGAAATCCCGGGCGGTCAGTATTCCAACCTGAGACCGCAGGTTGCCAGCTTCGGTCTGGAGCACAAGTTCCAGGATGTGAAGGAAATGTACATCAAAGTAAACGAAATGCTGGGCGATATCATCAAGGTAACTCCTTCTTCCAAAGCGGTGGGAGATATGGCGATTTTCATGGTTCAGAACGATCTGACGCCGGAGAATATCTATGAAAAAGCGGCCGGTATGGACTTCCCGGACTCTATCGTATCCTATTTTGAAGGTATGATGGGGCAGCCGGAAGGCGGTTTCCCTGAAAAGCTGAGAGATCTGGTTCTTAAGGGTAAGAAGCCGATCACATGCAGACCTGGCGAACTTCTTCCGGACGAAGATTTTGACGCTATCAAGGCGGAGCTGAAGAGCAAATTTGACATCGAGCCTACCGATCAGGATGCCATCAGCTATGCGCTGTATCCGAAGGTATTCGAAGATTATCTTACGGCGATGAAAAAAGAAGGCCGTTTCTTCCGCTATGTGGACAGCGACATCTTCTTCCACGGCATTATGGAAGGGTCCATCGGTGAGGTTAAGATTTCCGAGGGCAAGATTCTCGTGATTAAACTGGTGGAAATCAAAGACGCCGACGAAGATGGAAACAGAGAGCTTACGTTCCAGGTGAACGGTCTCATGCGCCAGATTCTGATTAAGGATAAGGCGGCTGTGACCAAGGCTTCCAAGCAGTCGATCCTCATGGCGGATCCGGACAGCGATCTGGAAATCGGAGCAAATATTCCGGGCAACATCGTCAAGGTTCTTATCAAGGAAGGGGAAGAGGTCGCTGCAGGACAGCCGATCGCGATCATCGAGGCGATGAAGATGGAGACAAATATTATCTCCGCGGTAGACGGCACGATCGACAAGATCTACGTGAAGCAGGGAGATCAGGTGGTTTCCGGTCAGCTGGTGGCGAAGCTTCAGGAAGCGGAGGTCGACGAAGGTGAAAAGAACGTGACCCTGTAATAAAGGAAGAATCAATAAAAAGATGAGTGCGAAGAGCTGTCTCTGACTGCCGTGATATCCGGTTCTGCCTGCAGGCAGAACTGCGGTGCGGCCGGAGACGGCTCTTTTTCAAAAGGATACGGAGGAAAAATATGGTCATTAAACTCAGACAGGAAGCAGATGCGGAAAAAAAGGCCGTACTGAAAGGAAGATTAAAGGCTCTCGGGTTTGATATCCACGAATCTAAGGGCGTGGGAACGGAACTCTGGGGGCTTGTCGGCGATACGTCGATTCTCGAGGATGATTATCTGAGGGCCAATGAGGTAGTCGAGGATGTCATGCGCGTTCAGGAGCCGTATAAGATGGCGAACCGCAAGATGCATCCGGAGGATACGGTAATCGATATCAGAGGGAAAAAGATCGGCGGCGGCCATTTTCAGGTGATCGCGGGTCCCTGCTCCATCGAGTCAAAGGAGCAGATCGTAGAAGTGTCTCAGGATGTGAAAAACAGCGGCGCAGGTCTTCTGCGGGGCGGGGCTTTTAAACCGAGAACATCGCCTTACGCTTTTCAGGGCCTGCAGAATAACGGTCTGAAGCTTCTGCTGGAGGCTAAAAAAGCCACGGGTCTTCCTGTGGTGACGGAAATCATGACGCCGGAGCATCTGGAGCTCTTCGACGAGATCGACGTGGTGCAGGTAGGAGCCAGAAATATGCAGAACTTTCAGCTCCTGAAAGCGCTGGGAAAATGTAAAAAGACGGTGCTTCTGAAGAGGGGGCTGGCCAATACGCTGGAAGAGCTTGTCATGAGCGCGGAATATATCATGGCGGGCGGAAACGAAAATGTGATTCTCTGTGAGAGAGGAATCCGTACTTTTGAAACTTCTATGAGAAATACGCTGGATATCTCCGCAATCCCGATGCTCCGGAAAATGACTCATCTGCCGATCGTCATCGATCCGAGCCACGCCGCGGGTATCCGCTGGATGGTGGAACCGCTGGCTCTGGCTGCGATCGCCGCCGGTGCGGACGGCCTCATGATCGAGGTTCATAACGATCCGGAAGCAGCGCTCTGCGACGGTCCTCAGTCGATGACTCCGGAAGGCTTTGACGCCCTGATGAAGAAAATCAGAAAAACGGCGGAATTTTTTGGAAAGACACTGGACTGACCGGAAGCGAAGGAGATTTTTTGAGGAAACCGCTTCTGCGGAGTATCTGAAAGAGAAAAGGAGACATACTAATGGCAGAATCATTACACATCGGCGCGGAAAAGGGGGAGATCGCGGACATCGTATTTATGCCCGGCGATCCTCTGAGAGCGAAGTTTATCGCAGAGAATTTTCTCGAAGACGCCAGATGTTATACCCAGGTGCGAAATATGCTGGGGTATACGGGAACTTATAAAGGTACGAGAGTATCGGTGCAGGGAAGCGGTATGGGAATGCCTTCCATGGGAATCTATTCTCATGAATTGATCGAAGTCTACGGCTGCAGAAATATCATCCGTATCGGTTCCGCCGGTTCTTATCAGGAGCACGTAAACCTCGGAGATATCGTAATCGCCTCATCGGCGTCTACAGACTCCAGGTTTCAGTACACTTACGATCTTCCGGGAAGCTTTTCTCCATGCGCGGATTTTCATCTTCTTCATGCGGCGTATCATTCGGCGGAGGAATTGTCTCATCCGGTCAAGATCGGCAATGTGGTGTCGGTAGACGTCTTTTTCGACGATGATCCGGATACCTGGAAGAGATGGTCGAAAATGGGAGTTCTCGCGGTGGAGATGGAAGCAGCGGCTTTGTATATGAACGCGGCGCGCCTGGGGGCAAATGCATTGGCGATGGTGACTGTCAGTGATAATTTTGTCACCGGAGGCCGCCTGACGGTGGA